>NZ_CP044231.1:978815-1305087 GCF_008727755.1 Microbacterium caowuchunii | reverse complement strand
CGCTCGCTTCTGTCGGAGCTGATCGGCATCGACGGCGTGAACGAACGGCTCACCGAGAAGATCACCTCCACCGCGATCCGCTACGACCTCGGCGACGACGAGGACCTCGTGGGCCGCCGGATGCCGGACGTCCCGCTCTTGTGCGGACGCCTGTACGAGCGGATGCATGCCGGACGCGGCATCCTGCTCGACCGGGAGGGCGCGCTCTCGCCGTCCGGCTGGCAGGACCGCGTGGATCACGTCGTCGACATCGGGGTGGATCCCGGCGCCCCGGGGGTATTGCTCCGCCCGGACGGACACGTCGCCTGGGCCGGTGCGACGCAGGAGGGTCTCGAGCGGCGTCTGACCCGCTGGTTCGGACGGCCGAGCCCGGCGGGGACGTGAAGCGAGCCCGGGCGCCCGCCTCAGGGACGCCGCGGCGAGAGCAGCATGGAGACCGCTTCGGCGCGGGACGCGGCACCGAGCTTGCGGAGGATGCGGGAGACGTGGAACTTCACGGTGTTCTCGCTGATGCCGAGTTCCTGCGCGATGGCACGGTTGGAGCGACCGACGGTCAGGAGCTCGATGACCTCCCGTTCCCTGGGCCGTAGCCCCGCGGCGGTCATGGGGGCGGAGACCGCGTGCGGCGGGTCGAGCGGGATGACGATCGCCATCTCGGTGCCCCAGCCCGGGGTGGCCGCGACCGACATCCGTCCGTCGAGCGCGTGGATGCGCTGTCGTACCAGCTGGAGCAGGGTGTTGGCCTCCGACAGGTCCCCCGGTCCGTCGTCGCGCACGTTGATGAGCAGGTTCGTCCCGTCGCAGTCCCACTGCACGCGCACCCGCGAGACGTCCGCGACGTCGACGAGCGCCAGGACCGCGCCGCGCACCACGGCCCGCGCTCCGTGCGCGACCTCGCCGGGCAGTGGTCGCCCGTCCGCCGGAGGCTCGACGAACTGCACCTGCAGATCGCGGTAGGTGACCAGGGGATGCAGGTCGTCACGCAGCCGCGCGAACGCGGTGGTCACCGGCTCCTCTGTGTAGGTGCGGACGCGATCGCTCGCCGTGCGGAGATGGACGAGACCGTCCGCAGCGGTCACCGTCGCGCGGCGCCGGGCGGAGGAGTCGTCGAGCACCCCGGAGCGGAGGGTGGCCAGCACGGACTCCAGGGTCGTCGAGTACTCGTCGGCCAGTTCGGTGAGGGCGTCCATCCGGACGCCCGAGGTCGCGCGGGCGAGGTGCAGGTAGTCGGGCGGGGCAGCATCCGCCACCTTCTGCAGGTGCGAGGCGACGACGTTCCACAGATGCAGCGCGAACTCGTCCGTGGCCGGCTCGCCGACCGGGTCCGCGAGCACGAGGAGCGCTCCGTTGCGGGCGAGGACCTGGAGCGTGGGCCGGGCGACGCCCGCCACCGGAAGGGCGTCCCGTCCGACGCTGCCCGGACGCAGGACGATGCGGCGCAGGTGATCCAGCTGCAGGGCGGAGACGGCGTCCACGAACGCTGCATCGCCCGTGCCGTGCCGCTCCCCTCCCCCGGCGTCGGCCGTCACGACCACGAGTGCCGTGTGCGGGGCGATCGGTGCGAGCAGCGCGGACAGTTCCCGGGTCACCGCCGACCTCGGGGCGTCCAGCACGGTGGACAGGCGTCGCAGGAGGGCGATCTGCTCCGCCGGGTGCGCGCTGCTCACGCGCCCACTGTAGGCCGCTCGCCGGCTACCCGAAAGGAGTGGTCGACCCGCACGATGCGGTCATTGAGCCATCCTCCTGCACAGGCGAGGCTGGGCAGGGAGGTGTGACCGCACCCGGAATTCCGGCGAGAGGACGATGATGTCTGGGAATCGAGCAGTGGCGTACAAGGGGGCGGGCGTGGTGGAGGTCATCGACACCCCCTATCCGGAGTTCGTCCTGAAGGACGGCCCCGGGGTGAACCCCGCCAACGTCGGCCGGCGCGTGCCGCACGGGGCGATCCTGCGCACGGTCAGCACGAACATCTGCGGATCCGACCAGCACATGGTCCGTGGGCGCACCACCGCGCCCGAGGGTCTCGTGCTCGGACACGAGATCACCGGCGAGGTCGTCGAGGTCGGCCCCGACGTGGAGTTCGTGAAGGTCGGCGACATCGTCTCCGTCCCGTTCAACATCGCCTGCGGACGCTGTCGCAATTGCAAGGAGGGCAAGACCGGGATCTGCCTGAACGTGAACCCCGACCGCCCGGGCAGTGCCTACGGCTACGTGGACATGGGCGGATGGGTCGGCGGGCAGGCCGAGTACGTGCTGGTCCCCTATGCCGACTGGAACCTCCTGGTGTTCCCCGACCGTGACCAGGCGCTCGAGAAGATCCTCGATCTGACGATGCTCTCGGACATCTTCCCGACCGGATTCCACGGCGCCTACACGGCGGGTGTCGGACCGGGTTCCACCGTCTACATCGCCGGGGCGGGACCGGTCGGGCTCGCCGCCGCAGTCGGTGCGCAGCTGCTCGGCGCCGCAGTGGTGATCGTCGGCGACCTCAACGAGGACCGCCTCGCGCAGGCGCGG
Source organism: Microbacterium caowuchunii (assembly GCF_008727755.1). Classification (NCBI taxonomy): domain Bacteria; kingdom Bacillati; phylum Actinomycetota; class Actinomycetes; order Micrococcales; family Microbacteriaceae; genus Microbacterium; species Microbacterium caowuchunii. The sequence continues at coordinate 1,302,570 of NZ_CP044231.1, read as the reverse complement.
TCGTTCGGCTGCGAGACCGTGAACGTCGCCGACGGGGACCCGAAGGACCAGATCGAGCAGATCCTCGGTGTCCCGGAGGTCGACAGCGGGGTGGACGCCGTCGGATTCGAAGCCCGAGGACACGGCGCGGATGCCGATCACGAAGCGCCCGCCACGGTCTTGAACTCCCTCATGGACATCACCGCTGCCGGAGGTGCACTCGGCATCCCCGGGCTCTACGTCACCGGCGACCCGGGCGGCGTCGACGAGGCCGCGCGGACCGGATCGCTCTCCCTGCGCCTCGGCCTCGGGTGGGCGAAGTCCCTCTCCTTCGCGACCGGGCAGTGCCCCGTGATGCGCTACAACCGGCAGCTGATGATGGCGATCCTGCACGACAGGGTGCAGATCGCGAAGGCCGTCAACGCCACCCCCATCGCCCTCGACGATGCCCCGCAGGGCTATGCGGACTTCGACAAGGGCGCCGCCAAGAAGTACGTGCTGAACCCCAACGGCTACATCGCTGTGTGAGCGACGCCGTCCCCATCCCGAACGTTCTGGAAAGGAACATCATGTCCGTCACCCTGGAAGACGCCCGCCGTGTCATCATCGCCGCCGAGCGGCGCGCGCTCGAGATCGGCCAGCCGATGAACATCGCCGTCGTGGACGCCGGTGGGAACCTGGTCGCCCACGTCCGGCAGGACGGCGCGTGGATCGGCAGCATCGACATCTCGATCAGCAAGGCCTGGACCTCGAAGGCGTTCGACATCGCCACCAAGGACCTCGGCGACAACGCGCAGCCCACGCAGCAGTTCTTCGGTATCCACACCACCAACGGCGGCAAGGTCGCCATCTTCGCCGGCGGCCTCCCGCTCACCCGGGACGGAGCGGTCGTCGGAGCGGTCGGCGTGAGCGGTGGATCCGGGGAGCAGGACCAGACGGTCGCCGAGGCCGGCGCCTCCGCGTTCTGACGCAACGGCACGCGGGGCTCGGCGTCCGGCGCCGGGCCCCGCGCCCGCGCGAGGTCAGCCGGCGAGCAGTTGCTCGCGCACCTCGCGACGCAGGACCTTGCCGATCAGCGACCGCGGGAGCTCGTCGACGATGACCACCCGGCGGGGCACCTTGTAGGCGGCGAGATGGGTCCGGCAGAAGTCCCGGAGGGCGTCCGGGTCGATGGCCGCACCCTCCCGCAGCACCACCGCCGCCGCGACGATCTCCCCGCCGCTGGGCCGGGGCAGAGCGACCACCGCGGCGCCGGTGACGTCGGGGTGGGCCTCGAGCGCGTTCTCCACCTCGGACGGCGACACGTTGAACCCGCCCGTGATGATGAGCTCCTTGAGCCGGTCGACGATCGTGACGAAGCCGTCGGCGGAGACCGTGGCGATGTCACCGGTGCGCAGCCACCCGTCCTCCAGCAGGGCCGCCGACGTGTCACCGGGGCGGTTCCAGTAGCCCTGGAACACCTGCGGACCGCGGACGAGGAGCTCCCCGGGCTCGCCGAGCTCCAGGTCGATGCTCGGGTCCTCCGGGTCGACCACCCGGATCTCGGTGCTGGGGAAGGGCACGCCCACCGTGCCCGGGCGGCGCGTCGGACCCATCGGGTTGCCGAGGGCGACCGGAGACGTCTCGGTCATCCCGTAGCCCTCGACGAGCAGTCCCCCGGTGGCTTCCTCCCACCGTTCGACCGTGTTCACCGGCAGGCTCATCGCCCCGGAGATCGCGAAACGGACCGTCGACAGGTCGATCGTGCCGCGGGCCGCCGCGCGGGCCAGCTGATCGTAGATCGGCGGTACGCCCGGGAGGAAGGTGGGCGGACTGGTGCGGGATGCATCCGTCACGAGATCCAGATCGAACTTGGGGAACAGCACGAGCTTGGCGCCGATGCTCATCGCGAACGTCAGGCAGAGCGTCATCCCGTAGGCGTGGAACAGCGGCAGGACGGCGTAGAAGGTCTCCTTGCCGTCGACGAGACCCGGCACCCAGGCACGTCCCTGCATGGCGTTGGCGCGCAGGTTGGCATGGGTCAGGATGGCGCCCTTCGGCGCACCCGTCGTTCCGCTCGTGTACTGCAGCAGCGCGATGTCACCAACCGACGGACGCGGCACCCGCCGGGAGATGCGCCGGTGGTCGAGGAGGCTCTTCCAGGTCAGCGGGCGCCGGGCCTTCGGTTCGCTCGTCAGCTGGGCGCGCGCGGCGCGCGCCTTGGGCACGGGGAGCCGCAGGGCGAGCCGCTTGGTGAGCGGGAGGGCTGTGGTGATGTCGACGCTGATGATCGATTCGACCTTCAGGTCACGCGGGAAATCGTCGATCACGTCGTAGGTCTTGTCCCAGACGATCGCCACCCGGGCGCCGTGGTCCTCGAACTGGTGACGGAGCTCGCGTGCCGTGTAGATCGGATTGTGCTCGATCACGATCGCGCCGAGGCGCAGCACGGCGTAGAAGGCCACGACGTGCTGCGGGCAGTTCGGCAGCACCAGGGCGACGGGGTCCCCCTTCTTCACGCCGAGGCGACGCAGACCCTCCGCCGCGCGGTCGATCTGTTCGCCGAGCTGCCGATAGCTCGTCGTCGCACCGAAGAACTCCATCGCGGGGAGGTGCCCGTACGTACGGACGCTCTTCTCCATCATCTCCGTGAGCGTCTGCGACGGCTCCTCGATCTCGTGCGGGACGCCATCCGCGTAGGACGAGAGCCAGGGCCGGGATGCGTAGGGGGTGGCAGCCATGTCTCTATCCTGCCTCGGCCCATGAACCCCGCCGGGCATGTTTCCGTTCGGCGGCGGGGATGCTACCGCCCGCGCGACCCGGAGTCGCCTCGCTGATCAGCGGAGCGCCCGCCGTCGTCATCACCGACATCGATGACGGATTCCCGCTCGACCAGGATGGTGTCCCCGGTCGCCGGGTCGATGACCGTGGCCTCCTCGGCAACGATGTAGCGGCGAAGCCTGACCTGCCGACCCCCCGCTCGCGTCTCGGTGTCCGCCGCATCGGTGTCCACCCGGTCACCTGCGTCTGAGCGCGTGTCCACCCGGTCGCCGGCGTCCCGGCTCGTGTCCGCCGTACCGGCCGGGGTGTTCTCGCCGGCCTGCCCGGAGCCGGGGTCGCGACGCAGGTCCCCGTCCGTGTGGACATCGTCACGGTCGTCCTCGCGGCGGCTGTGGGAGTCCGTTCCCGCCGCACGGGCCGGATCGGAGCCGTCCGGGGTTCCGAGGTGGTTCCCGTAGTAACGGTAGAGCTCGTCCTCCTCCGCTTCGCTCAGCTCGCTGTCGTCATCGATCCGGGGCGCGCCCTTCACGACATCCTTCGTGAACGGGAGCCGGAGCGCACCGTCTACGTCCTGCGCGCCCTCCAGCGGAACGAACGACTCCTTCGTGCCGAACAATCCCGTCTTCACGGTGGCCCAGTTGGGCTCGCCGGTCGTGGGGTCGACGAAGATCTGCCCGACCGATCCGATCTTGTCCCCGTCCGGGTCCGTCACATGGGCGCCGACGAGGCGTGCGATGTTGTGCGAGGAGAGCATGGTGTCCTGTCTTCCGTGTCGTGATTGCGTCAAGGAGGGTCCGTCACCGACCGAGTCCGACGCGATCCACCCGGCGGTGGTACCGCATTCCGGTCACCCCGCCCAGCAGTGCGCCGATGAGGGTGATGACCGCTGCTCCGATGGCGGTGAGGATGCCGGTGAGCGTGGCGCTCTCCGGGGTGATCGGGATCCGCGGGAAACCGTCGAGATTGCCCAGGATGTCCCACTGGCTGCCGCCGATCGCGGCGACGATTGCGACGACCACGGCGATGACGATGGCCCAGATCCAGACGGCGAGACCCTGTTTGAGCCCGTCGAACCGTGCCATCCGGGCGGCGACGTAGCCGCCCGCGAAATACGAGATCAGGAGCACGAGGCCGATCACGATGGCGCTGACGACCGTCACGGTGGTGGAGTTGTCGGATGCGGCATCCACGGCCTCATCGACGGTCGCGCCGTTGCTGAATCCGATGGCCGCACCGACGGCTGCCACCAGGGCGGTCAGCAGGACCGCCGTTCCCATCGCCGTCAGCCAGCCGAAGAAGGCCGCACCGAACTGGAATCCGCCGAAGCGCGCCTTCTCGCGCTCCAGCACGTCCCGGTGCAGCGTGCTGTTCGGGTCCACAGGGACTGCGGCGCTCTGGGATCCGGTGTCGTATGCCGGGGCGCCCGGCTCTCGGCGGGACGTGTTGTCGGAGGTCATACCGCGAAAGCTAGCCCGCCCGGACCGCGGGTCGGAGGCGGGTTGCACCGGACGGCGCCGCGGCGTACTCTGCCCAGGCGTCGCGCCGGAGGCATCCCCTCAGGAAGACGAGGAGCCTTCAGGAAGCCAGGTCGAGCTCCGCCGCGAGCGCCTCGAGCGCGGGTGCCGGGTCGTCCGTGGCCGGCAGCATCTGCACGCACACGTGATCGGCGCCGGCGTCGAGGTGCCCACGGACCGCGTCCGCCAGGTCGGCCGGCGTCCCGTGCGGGACGAGCGCATCGACGGCGGCGTCCGTGGCACCGTCATCCAGGTCGGCAGCGGTGAAGCCGTGACTCTCCAGTGTCCGCCGGTAGTTCGAGAGGGCGAGGTAGCGCGTCAGGAAGTCCCGCGCGGCAGCACGGGCTGCCGTCACGTCGGTGTCGGCGACCATCCGCTGCTCGGGCGCGATCAGCGGACCGGGGCCGAGCAGCTCGCGCGCGAAGCGGGTGTGTGCGGGCGTGGTCATGTAGGGGTGCGTTCCCGCGGAACGCTCCGCCGCGAGCTTCAGGGTGCGGGGGCCGAGCGCGGAGATGATCCGCCGGGAGGCCGGGACGCCCGCAGCGTCGAGAGCGTCGAGGTAGGACACGAGCGCGGCATAGGGCTTCTGGTACCGCTCACCGATCGACTCGCGGTGCCCGATGCCGATCCCCAGCATGAACCGGCCGGGGTGCGTGCGCTCCAGCCGGTGGAACGACGCGGCCACTTCCTCAGCCGGTGATTTCCAGATGTTGACGATCCCGGTCGCCACGGTCAGGTGCTCGGTGGCGTCCAGCAGCGATTCCGCGATGGCGAGGTCCGCGTCGGGCGAGCCGCCGATCCACACCGCGCCATACCCCAGTACCTCGATCCGCGCGGCCCGCTCGCCGGTGAGCGCCGCGCCCCGGCTCCAGACTCCGACACGTCCGAAGGCGGAAGCGGCGGGAGAGGGAGGAATGGACATCGGGACTCCGTTCGTGGGCGGTGCGCCCTCAGGCGAGGCACGGGGCCAACCTACCAAGTGCGCCCACGTCGCCCCCGGTGTTGCATGACGCGCCGGGAGACGATCGACGGTCCGTCAAGGCCCTCCCACGCAGGTCGCCCGTGGTGTGGGCTCGGCGTATGAGTACTGCAGACCCGCACCCCGCCAGCGACGACCCCACCCTTCCCCCGCTGAACGACCCCATCGAGGAGGACGAGAAGGACCTCCCCGCCCAGCCCGAGAAGTGATGTGCACGTGCCGGAGGTGACGCCTCCGGCACGTGCACACCTCAGATCACGTCGTCGGCCCCCACCACATCGATCTGCCAGCGCCGGGTTCCTTCTGCTCCGGGCTCGTGGAGGTCGCGGAAGCCGTCCACCGCTTCGGCGAACTTCGCCATCAGCGCTTCCCACTCCTCCTCGGTCAGCCACAGCCCGTAGCGCGTGAACGTGCCGTGCACCTCGGTCGTGCGGCCGCTCGCATACTCCGGCGCCCACTGCGCGACCCGTCGAACGAGGTCCTGATGCTGGGCCGCGATCTCGCGCAGCAGCATGCCGCCGAGCCGCTCATCCTCCACCGGGTGCTCCGGGCTGCCGAGCTGCCACATCTGAGGGGCGCGCCGCCATACCCGATCGCGTCGATCCCGAGCATGCTCGGGAGCCTCCTCGATGAGTTCCGCCGCGGCCAGGACCCGGAGGTGGAAGCTCACCTGATTGGCGGGCAAGCCGAGGTCAGCCGCCAGATCCGCAGCGCGCGCGAATCCTCGGCGGTCGAGCGCCTGTTCGATCTGCATCCGGACCGGATGGGCCATGGCCTTCAGCTGCGCGGCACGGATGGTCGGTGCCTCCGAGTGCGGGTGCCGGACAGGACGTTCAGGCTCGGACATGGCAGCAGTCTAGAGGGATCGCACGTTTACTTGCGCACGACTAGTTGCGCAAGTAAACGTGCGGGTCTACCGTGTCCTCATGACCGTCGCCGAATCCACCCCGCACCGCCTCACGCGCAATCCCGCCTACCTGCTGTGGCTCGCCGGTGACACCTCCACCGGGCTCGCCGAATCACTGGCCGCTTTCGCCATCCCCCTCCTCGCGCTGATGATCACGGATGACCCCGCTCAGGCCGGGGTGATCGGTGCCACCGGGCTCCTCCTCCGGGTGGTCACCAGCCTGATCGGCGGCGTGCTCGCCGATCGACACGACCGCCTCGTCCTGATGCTCGCCGGAGCCGTGCTCGGTCTCGTCCTCGCAGCTGCGTTCACGCTTCTCGCGCTCACGGACGCGTTGACGTTCGCGGCACTCCTCCTCCTGAACGCCCTGATCGCCGCCCGGACCGGGCTGTTCGGCGTCGCGGACGAGTCGGCGCTCAAGCAACTCGTCCCATCGGATGCCATGGGTCGCGCCCAGGGGGCGAACCAGGGTCGCGATGCGCTGCTCGGCCTGCTCGGAGGGCCGCTCGGCGGCATGCTTCTCGCGGCCGGCGGATGGTTCGTCGGAGCGGTCATGGCCATCTGCCAGCTCGCCGCGACCGTGACCGGATGGGCCCTCCTCCGGACCGCGGGGGCTTCGGAGCGCATCCTCCCGGAGAAACGAGCGTCCGCTTTGGCGGAGGTGACGGAGGGCCTCCGGTGGTTGCTGGCCCGGCGCGATCTGCGTGCCGTCCTGGTCGTGACGACCATCATCAACCTCGGCTTCAACACGGGCATGACGACGACGATCTTCGCCCTTCAGCAGGAGGGCTACTCGGCCGCCGTGATCGGGTGGACGGGCGCTGCCGTGAGCGCGGTCATGCTCGTGGGTGCGCTGGTCAGCCCTCTGCTGATCGGGCGCGTCAGCGCAGGGCTGCTCATGATCGTCGGGCTCGGCGCCGCCACCGCGGCGATGCTGACGCTGCCGCTCGCGCAGGGGATCCCCGCCATCCTGGGCGTCCTCGGCTGCGGCGTGATCCTGGTGCCGGCGTTGAACGCCGGTCTGCTGGGGTACTTCACCGTCGCGACGCCGGACCATCTCCTCGGCCGGGCGAACAGCGCGCTTGGCGTGTTCGCGATGGGGGCCATGCCGCTGGCTCCGCTCATCGCGGGGCTGGGCCTGGGCACGCTGGGCCGCGAGGGCACCTTGCTCGTGGCGGGTGCGCTCTGCCTCGCGGCCGCGCTTCTCGCCGTATGCAGTCCGAGCCTGCGGTCACTGCCCGTCGAGTCGGGCTGGACCGAGCACGCCCGCCGCTTCGACGGGTCCTGACCCGGATCGTGCGCCCGGCTGCCTCCGGGAGTCGAGCACCTACGAGGACACGGCGACCGTGACCAGAACCGCGTCGTTGTCCGGCCACGGGGTCATCCGTCGGCGGCGCCCTCATCGAATCGGCGGGCCGCCGGCCCAGACCGATCCGCGTCGTCCGCGCGGACCCCCGCAGGGATGTTCGTCAGCCGACGAGGACTCGGTCCTCTGCCGTGTCGGCTGTCTGCGGCTCTCGGATGACCCGGAGACCCCCCGGCGAATTAGCCGTGTCGGTGAGCGCCTCGAGCCATGCCCGATTGATCTGCGGCTGCCGACTCCCGCTGAACTTGAAGATCAGGGACGCGCCGGCGTGCACCCAGAGGGTCGTGCGGCCGTTACCCAGGCTGGCATCATCCTTCCAGGTGAAGAAGAACGCCTCCGAACGACGCAGCTTCGCTCCCATGACGATCTGAAGGTGCGCCAGCAGCCGATCGTCGAACGTGGCGCTGGCCTGGGTGTTGTAGATGAACTTGCCCATCTTGCTCTCCGGTAGGCACGCGCGGGGCGCGTGCGGAATCGACTCGTCGGTGTCGGACCTCTGGTCGAGCGTGTGCCCTCGTCCCGAGGTCGAGTGCACACCTCGCTCAGAGGTCGAAGAAGCCGCCGTAGGGGTTCTCGTCATCGCCGGTGTCGCGTGGGTCGAACTGCACGGCCGACGTGGAGATCACGACCTCCGTGCGCGGTGAGACGAGCACAGACGTCGATCTGTTGCCCACGACGACGAAGTCGACGAACCTCGCTCCGTCGCGCGCGGCCTCCTCGAACTGGCGGCGCAACTGATCGAGATCCTGTCCCTGTGCCAGCGGAAAGCTCTCGCCGTTCACCAGCACCTCCGTGCGCACCATCGTCTGATCTTCAGTCGTCTGATTGTCGGTCACCTCCCCCACCCTAGGCCCCCCGAAAGCCGGGACCCAGGGCTTGCGCCCCGCCGACCTCTCATGCAGGGCGCCCGGGTCTGCCTGATTCAGAGAGCGACGGGCGCGACTCTCCCGGGGAGGGGTTCCCTCACGTGGCCACCGTTCCGGCGGCGTCGACCGTGGTGAGAGCGGGCAGGGCCCAGGAACCGTCGAGGATCTCGGGGCGAGGCCGGTACAGCCGGACCAGGTAGTTCCATCCCTCGGTGATCGGGATGGCGTTCGGCACGTCCTCCGGGAAGTCCCCGAACCGGACGGTGATGGATCCGTCCGGATTCGGCACCCCGGTGATGTTGTTGACCGTGTAGGCGTCACGGTCGTTCGGCTCGAAGCGGCCCTCCGCGTTGTACACCGAGATCGACCAGAACCCGTCGACCGGCACGTCACGGACGGTGAGTTCGTAGTGCCCGACCGGCAGACGCGGGTCGACGCCGATGTACGACGCTTCGCTCGTGGGCAGCCCGCCCCATCCGGCGGCGGTTCCGATGAGGTGCCGGACCGGATCGACCTCGCCGACTGCCCCGAACATGCGGTCGAATCCGGTGAGATTGCGGGCAAGCGACAGGAGCGCGTCGCGGGTCTCCTTCAGCGAGGCCTCGTCGTAGTCCGGGTAGACGAACGCGGCCGCGCCCCCGCCGGTGATCCGGATGCCCTCCTGGAGCTTCAGCACCGTGGCGACATCGTCGGGGTCGCCGGGATCGACGAGGATGCGGACGGCCACGACGACGTGCGGCGTGCTGTGCTGCTCGAGGGTCAGTTCGTGATCCCCGGCCCCGTGGAAGACCGCGTTCACGTAGTGGTCCTCATTCACGACCATTGCGGTGAGATAGCGGTCGCCCGGATCCGGCAGGTGGAGGGTCGCGCCGCTTGTGACGTCCACGACCGCGAAGCTGTAGAGGGTGTCCCGGTTCAGCCGGATGACGGTCTGCTCGTCGATCGCGGCGGGCTCTCGGTTGTGCAGGAACCGGTTCACACCCCCGGCGGCCGCCTGCAGATCCTTGAACATGCGGTCCGTTTCGGCGCGGCAGAAGTTGTCCACGTTCACACGTATCGTCATGGCGCCGATTCTGGCATGGCGCCCGCCCCCGACGGGCAGCCGTCCCGCGGCGGGGACACCCGCCCAGGCGGTCCCGACGCCTCAGACCCCCTCCGCGCGGAGCGTGATGCTCTCCCCCGCCTCCCCGAACACGACGACCAGCGAGCCGGCCGGCAGGACGCCCGCACCGGCCGCCACATCGATCGCGATGCCGTCCGCGGTGTAGGCCCGCCAGCGGGTGCCCTCCGTGGCATCGAGCCGGGTGTCGGCGGTGACGGTCCGCCATTCCGCGGCGGAATCCGCGCCGATCGTCACCTCCACCTCGCCGTCCGCGAGCGGCGGGATGCTCTCGACCGGGCGGTACGTTCCCGATCCGAATCGCACCCATTCCTCACCGTCGCGGGCGAGGATCCGCAGGTCGTTCATGTCGCGCCCGTTCACCGCGGGCAGTTGCACGAACATCGCCGCCATGTCGTCACCTTCGCGAGGATCGACCGGCGTCGCCCCCTGCGCGTGCGTCACCCAGAGGTGACCGGTGTCGTCCGGATCCGCCATCCTCAGGGTCGGGTCACCCTGCCAGAGCAGGGAATCCGCGCTCTCGCTGACGATCACCCACGTCCGTTCGGTCCGCTCCCTCCATGCGTCCGTCAGTGCGGGGTTCGGTGAGACCTTCTCGCCGAGGATCGTCGCGTCGAGGAACGTGCCCTCCGGTTCCGGGATCTGGACGACGAGGTAGGTCCGCCCCCAGGCGGTGCGGGTCTGCAGCGATCGTGACGGCTCGGTCGTCCTCCAGAAGAGGCCGTCGGTCCGCAGCGTAAAGGTCTCTTCGGGCAGCCACTGCCCGCCGTGGTGGACGCTCACCGCCAGCGCATCCTCCGGCGTCGCTTCGACGCGGATCGGCATCGCCCCCGCATAGGAGCCGGCCATCGCCGCCAGCTGTTCTCCGGTCGCCGTCGACTCGGCCGGTCCCGATGGGTCCAGGGGCTTGAGGGTGGGGGTGACAGCGTCGATCTCGCTGATCGCGCTGCGGAGGATCGTCTGCGCCAGAGTGCTCAGCATCCCCGAGCCGACCTGGCGCCCTGCCGCGGTGACGATCACGGCGAGGTCTGAATCCGGAGCGAGCAGGAACGTCGCGTGGTAGTCCATGGTGTCGCCGCCTTTACCCCACCCCCGTGCCCCGATTGCCGCCAGTCCCGGATCCGCCACGGTGTCCCAGCCGAGTCCGTAACGGAAGCTGGTGGAGGCGATGGGGTCCAGGGTGCCGGCCATCTGGTCCAGCCCCATCTCCTCGATCGAGGCCGGGGAGACCACCCGCTCGCCCCGCCAGGTGCCGTCACCCAGCAGCACCGCCGCAAGCCGCGCCATCTCCCCCGGTGTCGAGAAGAGCGCGCCGGACGCGTAGAGGTTGAGGTATTCCGCCGGCTGGATTCGGCCGTCGAGGATCACCGGGGCGTACTCGCCCGTGGCCAGCGGAGCCGTGGGGTACCCGGACCGGGTCATGCCGAGCGGATCGAACACTCGCTCCTGGACGTACTCGGTGAACGGCATGCCGCTCACCCGTTCGACGAGGAGGCCGGCCATCGTGAAGCAGTCGTTGCAGTACACCGCGACCGTGCCCGGCATGCTCTTGAGTCGTGATTGGGAGAGCTGGGTGAGCATCTGCTCGGCGTATCCGGTGAACGGGGTGGAGGTGAACCCGTTGGCGTAGTCGGTCCCGGGGAAGCCGGCCGAGTGGTTGAGAAGCATGCGCACCGTGATCTGCGGGTAGTCGGGGTCGTCCATCCGGAAATCGGTGACGTAGTCGACGACCGGGGCATCCAGGTCCACCTCGCCGGCATCGACCAGCTGCATGACCGCGACCGTCGTGACGATCTTGCTGACCGACCCGATGCCGTACAGCGTCTCCGTGGTCGGCGGAGTGGCGCGTGCGTCCACGGCTCCGAACGTCCCCGCCCAGGCCACGTCATCGCCGGCGACCAGCGCCAGAGAGAGCGACGACGCGTCGTGCGCCGCGAGCAGCGCTTCCGCATCCGCACTCGCGACGGCAGCGGTGCGCTGGAAGTCCGGCGGTTCCGCGGGAGCTGCGACGGTCACCGCGACCGCGGCGACGACGACGGCGCAGACCGCGAACGCGGCGTAGACGGGGACCGTTGACCTCATTGCCGCGCTCCTTCGTGCCGACGGGCGGCGTGGCGCGGGTGCGCCCTGAATCGGCATCGATGCCGCATGGCGCTGGATGCGGGGTCCCCCGGACCCGTGGGCGTCAGTCTCCTGCATGCGCTCCACGCGGCACAAGTGCGGGGCCGGGTCCATACTGTGCACATGCCCGGACACCGCCGTCGCCCGCGCGCCCTGCCCGCGCTCGCGGGAACCGTCTTGGTGCTCCTGCTGACGGCGTGTGCGACATCGGCTGCCGAGGAGCAGGACGGCACCCAGCCCTCTCCGCAGGCTGCCGCACCGATCGCGGGCACCTTCGATTTCGGCGAGGGGCGGGAGATGTATCTCGAGTGCGCGGGCACCGGGTCTCCCCGAGTGCTGATCATCCCCGGCCAGCGCGCCACCGTGCAGGAGTGGCAGAGCGTCGGACACGACCAGAGCGCGCCTCCGGTCTTCGAGCAGGTCGCAGCGCAGACCCGGGTGTGCTCCTACGACCGGCCGGGCACGCCCCACGACGGCACCGCGACGAGTCGCAGCTCTCCCGCGCCGATGCCGACGAACGCCGAGGTCATGGCCCGGGACCTGCGTGCGCTGCTCGAGGCGGCCGGTGAGACCGGACCGACGGTCCTCGTCGCGCATTCCCTCGGCGGCCTTCCCGGCCTGCTCTACACCGCCGATCACTCGGACGAGGTGCTCGGGCTGATCCTGGTGGACGCCCTCACCCCCGAGCTGCGCCGTGCCGAGACGCGCGCGCAGTGGGAGGTGCAGAAGCTGCTGCTCACCGGCGACGTCGCGGCGATGACGGCCGAATACCCCGACATCGAGTACGCCGACGTGGACGCCAGCATGGACCAGGTGGAGGCGAGATACGGTGACCTGCCTGGCATCCCCTACATCGTGCTGACCGCGGACGATGAGTGGGGTCCGATCGTCGAGCGGATGGTGGCCGAGGGCGCCGTCCCGCCGATCGTTCCCCCTGGCTTCGGCTATCTGCTCGACGAGGCGCAACGCGTGTCCCGGCCGGTCACGGCGGCGCTGATCCCGGGCGGTGTCTGGATCTCCGAGACCGACAGCGGGCACATCATGCACCACGACCAGCCGCAACTGGTCGCGGACACCATCCTCGGCATGGTGGACGAGCTGCGGGCGGCGGGTTAGCGGAAGCCCGGCACGGGAGCCGGCCCGGCTGGGTCTCGGACACTCAGCGACCCGATCCGACCTCCAGCGCCGTGGCAGGCGTCGGACGTTTCGCCTGCGCCAGCACCGAGGGAGATTCACCGGCGTACCGGCGGACGTCCCGGGTGAGGTGACTCTGGTCCGCGTACCCGTGCCGGTCGGCGAGTTCGGCCAACGGCGCGCTGCCCAGCTCCCGGTGGAAGTGCTCGAACCGGATCACCCCCGCCGCCTCTTTCGGCGACACCCCGGCCGCGGCGGTGAAACGCTCCCGCACCCGCCTTGCGCTCCAGCCGGAGCGCAGGGCGAGCTCGGAGATCGCCTCGCGTCCCCCGGTCGCGATGAGCCGGGTCCACATCCACTCCACGAGCGGATCGACGGGACCGGCCTCGGCGCCGAGCCGCAGGAGCGCGGCGTCCACGAGCGCGAAACGCTCCCGCCAATCCGAGGTCCGTGCCAGCTTCTCGGGCAGTCCTCGGGCGAGTTCCGGTTCGAGCTCACGCAGCGGCGTGACGTTCCCGGCGAGGTCCCGACCCGAGCGCCGGAAGAGCCGGGAAGCGCCCGAGGGCGTCAGGTAGACCTGGACGGACGCGTGTCGGCCGAAGAACGCCGTGCGCACGGGTGTCGGGGTGAACCCGGACAGGAACGCATGGTGGGTCTGGTGCCCGGCCGGCTCGTCGCCGATGCCGAGGATGTGCAGCGGCCCGGTGAACGACATCTCCAGCACGAGGAGCGTGCCGGCCGGCTGAACGCGGAACCGCCCCTCCGTGGCGGTCTCGTCGAACCCGACGATGCCGACCACGAACGGTCGCAGTGCCGCGGGAACGGTGTGCGGGAAGATCACCGGCGCGGACGTCCTCATGGACCGGTCCCGCCGATTCGTTCAAGAACGGGAGGTCGGACCGCCGTACCGTCGACCGCGAAGGAGGCAACGATGGGCACAGTGACCATGGTCGAGTTTCTGACGGTCGACGGCGTGATGCAAGGACTCGGCTCGGCGGAAGAGGATACCGACGGAGGTTTCACCAGGGGTGGCTGGGGCGCGGAATACGCCGCGGGCGTCGGTCGGCTACTGCCGCCCGGCGGCTTCTCCGCCACCGCCGCGTATCTTTTCGGTCGTCGGACGTTCGAGCGGATGGCGGCGTTCTGGCCGCATCAGCCCGACGACGATCCGATGGCCGCGCATCTGAACCGCACGCCGAAGTACGTGGTCTCCCGGTCCCGCATGGATGCCGCGTGGTCGGGCACGCGGACCCTGAGCGGTCCGGTGGCGGACAGCGTCCCGGAGCTCACGCGCGCGATCGCGGGCGAGATCGTCATCCTGGGCAGTGGGATGCTCTGTCGGGAACTGCTGGAACGGGACCTGGTCGACAGGCTGCAGCTGTTCATCCATCCACTGCTCCTCGGCAGCGGCAAGCGTCTCTTCGGAGACCTCCCGCGACCCCGCAGGCTGTCGCTGGTCTCCGTCGACAGTTCGGATCTCGGAACGGTGGGGGTGGTCTACGAGGTGCGCCATCTGGCCGACACCTGAGACCGCGGAGTCGCGCTCCTGCCCGGGCACCCGGTCCCGAAGCCCCGCTTTACCAGATGGTGCCGCCGCCGATCGAGATGCCACCCCAGGTGAGCGCGATGAAGATCGCGGCGAAGACGACGGGCGCGATGCCCTTGCCGCTGCGCGCGAGGCCCTTCAGGAGGGCGATCACGGCGAGGATCGCGGCGACGATCGAGAGGCCGCCACCGAGGATCAGCCCGATGAACAGCGGGATGGGCATCAGCACGAGGCCGGCCAGCGCGACCCAGAACGCGGCCCAGGCGGACGGATTGGATGGTGCGACGGTAGAGGACATGCTCCATTATCTCGGGTGCGTCATCCGCAGCCTGTGAGGCGCCCGCGCTGCGTGTTGCCGGTGCCTCGACCGCAACGGAGAGTGGCCTGCGCCGAGGACCGGAGAGGACATTAAGACGTGGGGAACGCACGGGAGGGCTCGGCGGGAAACCTCCGTCGCAGAATCAGTCTCTGCACGAGCGTCCACGTCACCGTGACCAGCAGGTACAGACCAGCGGCGAGGGGAACGAACACGGCTGCGACCGCCGTGCCGAACTGCAACAGGCCCGCCACGCGGAGCATCCCTTCGCCGCCCGGCGTCGATGGTGCGGCAGCGGGTGCGAGCCGCAGGACCCGACGGGTGATCTCGGCGACAGCCACGATCAGGACGATCACGACACCGAAGACCGCGAAGGCAGGCCACATCCAGGCGCCGCTTCCGATGGAACCGACGAGGGTCGCTCCGAGCGGAACGCCGAAGAGCTGTTCGGCGAGCAGCTCGTTCGGGTGGCCGGCGATGACTGTGTGAAGGAACAGCGCATAGATGATGCCGACGACCGGCGCTTGAATCAGCACGGGCAGGCATCCGGCGAACGGGGACGCATTCTCGTCGGCGTAGAGCTTCATCGTCTCGCGTTGCAGGCGTTCGCGGTCGTTCTTGTGTCTGCGCTGCAGGACCTTCAGCTTGGGCGCCAGCCGTGCGCGTGTTTGTTCGGCTTTGGCTTGGGCGATCCCGGTGGGTATCAGAATGGCCCGGATGAGGAGGGTGAGCATCACGACGGCGATGGCCGCGGATGCGCCGCCCGTGAGGGGTTGCATCAGCGATGCCACCCCCATCAGCAGCGCATGTGCCGCGTCGAGGGTGGCCGAGATCGGGGGAAGGGAGAAGAGGTCCATGATGTCCGTCCGTTGATGTGTGAGCTGGTCGCGGAACGGCCACGCAGACATCGACGAACACAGACCCCGCCCCCATGGGGACGGGTGGAGGAGCGTCGGAGCGTTACGCGGCCGCAGCCGCGATCCCCGGAGCGCGCGAGCGCGGATGCCCCGCGGCATCCGGATCACTCTGCGCGAGTGCCACCGACACATCGATGGCTCTCCCCGGGCGGACCAAGGAGGCACTCACCGAGCGGGACGAACCCAGGGCATGCAACAGGACGATGACGACGGCAGTCGCCAGGACAACAGCCCACATCGTCGCCGAGCCGGCGCCCGAAGCGCCGATCACGCTCGAGGCGGAGAGCAGGACCTGCAAGAAGGACGTCACCGCGTCGATCATCGCGTCTCTCGCTTCCCCGCTGGAATGCGCCCAACGTAGCACTGGCCGTTCGTGAGCGGAGATCCAGTGCTGCGGACGTCGAGAACCCTCGAGCCGGGGTCGGGCGCCCGTATCCGGCAGGTCCACCGTGCGCGTGCTCGACACACGGCTCCCGCTCCCCCTAGCCTCGGCGCATGAGCGTTCCTCATGACGTCGCCGTCGCTGCCCCTGGCGTGACCCTTCCTGGCGCTGCGGTGATCGCGCGGATCCGGCGCCTGATCTCCATCACCGTCGTGGCCGGCGTGCTCTATTGCGTGTTCCTCGCAGGCAGCAAGGGAGGGTGCGCAGGCGGAATCACCGGAGACGGTGGATTCCTCGACGCCAACGGAGATCTCACCGACATTGCGCCGTCATGCGTCAGCTTGTCGCTGCGCCCGAGTCCGCTGATGCTGCTCGTCTTCGCGGGGATGGTGATGTTCGCCCTGCGACGGGTGTTGCGCCGGGCCGGCGACGAGGATGCCGCCATCCGCATCCTCGACCGCACATCGGTCGCGGTGGTTCTGGTCGCAGCTGTCTCCGTCGTCATCGCGCAGGTCTGGTTCGGCCTGATCCCGCTGTACGGGATCGGGGATTCCGGCACGTACATCTGGCCGTTCCCCTTCGCCACCGTCGACTTCGTCACGTCGCCGATGACGCCGTATTGAGGCCGGAGAGACGCGAGGCACGCGTCGAAGAGTGCGGGCACGGCTGACGCCGGGATGCCGAAGCGCAGTTACTAGCGCCAGCACCCTACGGCCGGTGTGCGTGAGGAGGACGAACGAGCTGAAGTCGAGAGGAGATTCGGGGTCACCTCCGAGCAAGTCGTCCACGACCATCTCATCTCTCATGTCCTCGCTGCGATCGCGAGCGTCGGCCGCGAGGACATCGTCTTCTTCGTCGGGACTGCCCCTCACTCCCCGACCTTCGCCTGTCGGAAGGTATCGATCTCATCGCGCTGGGCGTTCGCACCTTCATCGGCGGGCGGGGACGGGTGCTGTAGTTGGCGGCCGCTCATCGAGCATTCGTCCGTGCGGGTCTTGCGCGAGCATGCGCTCGGCAGCACGGTCACCGTCGTCTTGTACGAACGGCCGCGCGCGGCGAGCACCGGCTCGCGGGCGGTGCGGCTGCAGGGCGCCATTCTGGCTGCGCGCGCGTGCATCAAAGGACCAGCTGACGCCCGGTCTGGATCGGAAGGTATCGTGCACGGCATGAATGAACACCCGCTTCCTCGCATCGGCGCACCCGCTATCAGGGCGCTCGCCGAGGCTGGAGTGCTGAACTTGGACGACGTCCGGAGAGTCGGCGTTACGCATCTGGAAACACTCCACGGAGTCGGGCCCAAGGCGATCCAGCTGCTCACAGCAGCGCTCGACGAATAGCGAACCGCCTCGCACGTAGAGCTACCCTCAACCGAGACCAACGACCGGATGAGAGCGGCCAAAGAGCTCAGCCGCTTCACTGTCACGATTGGCGCTAGCCTCGATTCGTGATCGAGATTGCCCGAACCCGCCGCACGTCTAGTGCCTCGGCTTCGCTGTTCTTCGAGCGCTGGTGCGCTATCGAAACACACCCCGAGTGGGCGCCGAGCATGGAGTACTTCAAGCTGTCAGAGCCCTTCGGCGTGGGCGCCCGCGGAGTCCTGAAAGCGGTCGGTGGTCAAGAGTCGCCGTTCCGCATCACGACGGTGGGGCCGGGCTTTGTCTATGCCGACACCACCGAACTCGATGGGGCGGAGTTGACCGTGCACCACGAGGCGGTGGAAGGGCTCGACGGTACCGAGGTCACACTGTCTGCATGGCTTGACGGGCCAGGCGAAGCGCAGCTGGCAAAGGGAATGTCTGACGAGGTTCAGCACAGCCTGGAGCGCGACCTGGCTGCGCTCGCAGCGCTGCTCGAGGGCTAGCATCAGTCGGCGAGCCAGGCGATGGTGCCTGCGGACGCGGAGACACGATCGAACGAGCGCTGCTGGTTCCTGAGCGCTCAGCAGACCGTCTCAGGTTGCCCGTTCGCGGACCGGCATTCGGTCAGGTGTGTAGCGCGGTCAAGTCCCGCTACTCACTCGATGCGGCAGTGTTCGACGACCGGTCGCACCGTATCTTGATGTCATGCACTGTTGGCGCCGAACCGTCGCGCTCGTCCTCACCGTGGCAGCGATGACAATGAGTGGCTGCTACATGAGTCCACCTCCGCCTGCCGGTTGCGTTCCAAGGATCACGATCAGCCCAGCCGTGGCCTCTCCCGGCGACACGATCACGCTCGAATCGGACACCAGCTGCGACGACCCGCTTCCCGATGGTGGATGGATTGTGACGGCGGCCCACACTGGCTCGGCGGTCGTACTTACGCAAACTACGAGCGATGATCAGTTCGACGGCTCCTTCGCTGCAATGCTGGTTCTGCCTGCGGACTTTCCGCACGGTCAGGCCTACGCGGGAATCGAGAACTGGGACTACTCGTTCTGTGAGGGCGTTGGCAGTGGCAGCTGCGCCAGCGCGACCGGCGAATTCAGGGTCCGGCCCTGAATCGAGATGTGCCGTACGGGGACCGCTCTTCGAACGCCGGCCTAGCCTCAGGAGCGCCGGAGCGCACGGACGAGCAGCCAGATTCCGACGGCGAGGTTCGCGATGGAGACGACGAACAACGCGTTGACTGCCACGATCGGCGTGAAATACCACGCGTACCAGGGAAGCCCGAAGTCTTCAGCAGCGGGTACCCCGAATCCGGGCACGAGCGAACTGCCGCCGTCTCCACTGGGAATGCGAGTGAGAACGAAGAACGTCGCGGTGAGGAAGCCTGCGAGAAGGGGCGTGAGGGTGGCGACCATCTTCTCCCACCGTCGCCATGCCGCCGAGACCCACACCATGACGAACCCAGCCACGGCGCCGAAGACGGGCACGATGTAGATGCCGACGGCGACTGCCAGGCTCGCAACGATGATGTATGGGCGTGATTCCAACCCGGACTTACGCCGTCGGGTAATCTCGGGCGCGCCGCTGCGGGCTTCGGCAGCGATGAACTCCGGATCTCCGAGTTGCTCGATACGCTCTCTGGCCGCTTCCGCGTCCAGTGATGAGAGTTCTTCGATGATGCCTTGGCGAATCTCGTCGGCAGTGTGCGAGGGAACGTCCGTTAGCGCGGCATCGAGTCGCTGAAGGTAGCGGTCGACGTCGGCCGGGCGGTCAGTGTTCATCGTCTCCAACCTCTCCCACGATCTCCGTGACCGCGGCAACGAACGGGCCCCACTGCTCCCGAAATCTCTCTAGCTCCGATTCGCCCTGACCGGTAAGCCGGTAGTACTTGCGCACCGGTCCGGATCCCGTGTCCTGTTCGAACGAAGCGATCAAACCCCGTTCCCGCAGGCGCGAAAGGATCGGGTAGAGCGTTCCGATGCTCGCGATGAGGCCGGGCTTCGAGAGCGCCTCGGACAGCTGCCAGCCGTACATCTGCTCACGTGCGAGCAGGCCGAGGATGCAGTACTCGGCGACGCCCTTGCGCAGTTGAGCGCCGACCGGAACGACCATGCGTCACAAGCTAACATGTTATGCAAGATAGGCGCCACTGCAGTTCCTAGACAACGACGGCGCGGCGCAAGTCCGCCCGCTGAGCGACCGACTTTCGGACGCTGCTGCACCCGTTGGTTCGCGTGAGCGCGGCGGCCACTACGATTCGGTCATGTCGTCGGACCGACCTCTCATCCCCCGGATGGCGCATGAGGGATTGCGCAACGTGGTCTCGCTCGGCCTCGCGGCCGCCGTCGCCGTGCTCGCACTGATCGGGTACGCCCTGATCGCACCGCTACATTTCACGCCCGACACAGTCGCGCTCACCACCTTCGTGTTCTGGATCGCGTACTCCCTGGGATTCTTGATCCTCACCCACACCACCTTCGGCAAGGCGGATGCGGCAACTCTTCGCAACTGGCTCACCGCGACGAATACACAAAGCCGCAGTCTCGCAATCCCAGCCACCGCCGCCCAATGGGCAATCCTGGCAGTGCTCGCCGTCGCCCTCGTCCTGGTACTCCCCGGACTTCTCGACAGTCCGCTCGCCAACGCGCTGAGCTTCGCCGTTGTCATCACAGCATGGCTGGTGACCGTCACTGCTTACGCGGTGCATTACGCCCGCCTGAACACCCAGGAACCATCCCTTGCGTTCCCAGGGGAGCTTGGCGACCAAGAAGTGTTCGCCGACTACTACTACCTCGCTGCGCAGCTCGCGACCACCTTTTCGTCCTCAGACGTCAGCATCCTGACCACTCGGGCACGCTCCGTCGTCACCGGACAGACCTACATCGGGTTCGCGTTCAGCACCTTCATCATCGCGCTCCTCATCAGCGTCCTATTCCTGAGCAACTAATCCCCAATCACGAACGATGAAGGACCGGCTTACGAGCGCGACGCAGAGCCCGGACGCGCGATAGCGTCGGCAACGTGACGGGCCCTTCCACGGATGACACGCGCCCGAGTGCGGCGGAGGTCCGGAGCGTGCGCGGCGGCCCGGGATCGGCGCTCGCCATCGTGACCGGCGGGCTTCTGGCACTCGCGTTCGGCGGGGGCGTGCTCGATCTCGTGCGCGAGGTACTTCACTACAACTGTTCGTGGGGCATCGGTGGAGAGTGGGGTCCGGACGGCACGTGGCTGTGCGCCGACGGCATCGGCTATGTCGGTGTGGCAGTGGTGCTCGGTGGGATGTCTGCTCTGCTCGTGGTTGCCGGGCTCCTCGTTGCGATTGCGGCGCCGTCGCGCGGTCGCTCCGTCGTGTTTCTGGTTCTGGCTGCGACCCCGATTGGGTGGATCGGCTGGTGGACGTACTACGCCGCAACCTTCTACTCCGGTCCCCGACCCGCCGGCGAGACGGGATGGGGCCTGTGGGCCGCGACGGTGCTGCCCAGCATTATCTTGAGCACCGTGAGCCTGATTATTGGAGCGGTCGGTGCCTTCACGATGCGCCGGTGGTCATTCGTCGCGTTGTGGTGCGGTGTCGGCATGGTGGTCGTCGCCACGGTGCTCCAGCCGGGCATCGGCATCGCGACCTTCGTATCGGCCGGGATGCTGGCGGCGGCTGAGGTCGGGCGGGCACGCGTACGCTGAGCCACCACCTTGCGAGCCCCCGATTGGTTCGCCCCCTCGCGCCGGGATGAGGCTGCGTCCCGCCAGTCGCTGTCAGCATCGAGTTACTCAAGAGGCGGCGATGCCGGATCAATTAGCTGAAACCCCTCGGGGGGTTTGCACCCGCTATGCGCTGCCATACTTTCGAGGTCTCGCCTGGTGAATATCTCGGCGTAGACCATCCGATCCCGAAGCGACTGGCGCCTGCCGCCCATGTTGAAGCCCGCCCATGCACGGATCTCGGGGTCGATGCCGACGCCGCGAAAGTCGCTGCCATACAGGTCCGAGCGGCGAAGCGGTGTACTAGTTGTGAACCGGCAAAGCACAATACGGTCGTCAATAGCTTGAAACGGCTGCACCGACGGGTCGAACCTCGCGGTTACACCTTCCGGAACCTTGATACGGACTTTGTGTGTTGCGATACGGCCGATTCCGATGTGTGGTGTGCGGTGTCGGTCTGTACGCGCGAGCTCGTTGACCCAGTAGAAGAGGTTGCTTTCTGGTCCCAATGGCGACTGGTACGGCTGCGCCTTCTCGACCATGTCCACAATCTCCTGCGGCACCGACGTCAGCCGACTCCTCTGCCTCTTGAAGTCGGACGACGTGGCGCAGATCGGGTATTGGAGTCTTTCCGCCTGCGCGGGAGGATTCTGTCGTGTGACCGCAGCAACCCACGCGTAGAAGCCGTTATCGAGCGCCGCGCGGATAGTCGCGAGCCATTCGCTAAAGACGAGCGACAGAGCGGCCGGCGCCGGCGCGCGTTGGACAGCGAAGAACTCGAACTCGGTCTCACTGATGACCGTCAGGTCGATTTCCCACGGGTGGTCACTAATGTATGTTTCCCACATGCGACCAAACTCAACACGCTTCTCTTTCGCACGGTCCAGACGCGCGAAAGCGAGATCGAACAGCTGCTGCACGCCTCGACACTAGGTGCCCGCGCCGACATCGTCGCAACAACGCCCTGAGACCCGCTGCCCACGTCGACCCTCAACGGGCGATACCCGGATACGGATCGCGCGTCGGCCTTCGTTGTCTCCGGCACAGTCAGCTTCCGCCGAGCGACTGTCTCTCGGCGGACAGAGCAAAGCCCCGCGATCCCAGTGTTCACAAAGGGATCGCGGGGCTTCAGCCTCGCAACAGTGGCAATTGGTGGAGATGGGGGGAATCGAACCCCCGTCCATCGCTGAAATACGGCGCATTCTCCGGGCGCAGTCTGTGCAGACGTTCTGCTCGGCTCCGACCTTTGTCACAGACACCTAAGTCGACAAGCCCAGCCTGGAAAGAGTCCCGAGTGACGTCCAGACGCCGTCACTCAGCAAGATCCCTAGATGACGCCAGGGTCCGTGGCGGGATCACACACGGTCTGACGGACTATCGGGCTCGCTTAAGCAGCGAGAGCGAAGTCAGTGCGCTTGGTTTCGGCACTTATGGTTTTGCAGGGAGCGTTTACGAGATAACCCTGCATCCTCGGCCCGCTTCTCGCAGAGTCACAAGCGATGTCGAAACCGATCATCCCCATGAGCCTCGCGTGGAGGGCCACTGTCACGCTGTGGAATTGTCACCTCGGATACCGAAGCACCCGAGCATCACAGACTACAACGGATGCCGCTCCGCCGCTATTCCGCGCTCGCCCCGGCCGACTCGGGCTCCCGTGCGGCGAACGTTGCGATCCCTGCATCCTCCGCCTGACCGCATCCGTAGGACACGGATGAGGTCCTCCGCAGCGGTCCCGATACGATCAGCGGGATGACTCCTTCTCCTACGCGCGTTCGCCGGCCCTCCGTCCAGCTCACCCTCGAGGTCGTCGCGACGACCTGGCTGTCGCCCGGCCTGGTGCGCGTCAGCCTCGGCGGCGAGCAGGTGTCGCTGATCCCGGAACGCCCGGAGACGGACCAATACTCCAAGCTGTTCTTCCCGCCCGCGAGCAGCACGCTCCAGCCCCCGTACGACCTGGCCGCCCTGCGCGACCAGGTGCCGTTCGAGCAGCTGCCCACCGTGCGGACCTACACGATCCGGCGGGTCGACCGGGAGCGTAGCCTCCTGGACATCGACTTCGTCGTCCACGGCGACACCGGCGTCGCCGGACCCTGGGCTGCAGCGGCGAAGCCGGGCGACTCCCTCACGATGTCTTCACCGGGCGCGGGGTACTCCCCCGACCTCAGCGCCGACCACCGGATCCTGATCGGCGACGAGTCCGCCGTCCCGGCGATCGCGGCCGCCCTCGAGTCCCTGCCCGCGGGCACGTCCGCGACGGTGCTGCTGGAGGCCCGTTCCCCGGAACACCGCATCGGGATGCCGGTGGCCGGAACGGTGACCTGGATCGATGAGGACCACGACCAGCCCGGGAAGAACCTCGTCGCGGCGGTGGAAGCGCTGGAGTGGCCGTCGGGCCGTGTCCAGGTCTTCGCACACGGCGAGCGGGGCGCGATGAAGTCACTGCGCCCGATCCTCACCGCCCGCGGCGTCGAACGCAGCGACCTATCGCTCTCCGCCTACTGGGCTCTCGGTCGGACCGAGGACGCCTTCCAGTCCGAGAAGCGCACGCCCGCCGGGAAGATCTTCGAGGACTGAGCGTCGACCTCCGCTGAAGGGCGGCACCCGGTCGTTCCGCGTAGAGTCGCGGCATGAGCGATGTCACCGTCACCGTCCGCGGCGAGCATGAAGAGCGGATCCCCGCCGAGCAGGGCGTCGTGCGCGTCACCGTGCACGTCGAGGGCCGTGATCGCGGGACCGTCGTGGAGCAGCTCGCAGCCCTGGCCACGCCGGTGCGTGCAGACCTCGACTCCCGGCAGAGCGCGGGGGCGCTGCTGCGCTGGACGAGTTCGCGGGCGAACGTCTGGACCGAGCGGCCCTGGGGTCCGGACGGCGCCCGGCTCGCTCCCGTGCAGCATGCCAGTGTGGAGATCACCGCGACGTTCACCGACCCGGCCGCGCTCTCCGCGTGGGTCGACGACCTCGCCCGGCGCGACGGCACCCAGGTGGACGGGGTCGCCTGGGAGCTCAGCGACACAACCGCCGCGGCCGCACGTGACCGCGTCTCTGCAGCCGCGGTGCGCGATGCCGTCGAGCGCGCGACGGCGTACGCCGCGGCCCTCGGGCTCCACACGGTCGTGCCTCTCGCCGTCGCTGACACGGGACTCCTCTCCCCCGACTCCCCGCCGGCAGCCCCGCGGATGCTGCGCGCCATGGCGGTGGGCGGAGCCGAGAGCGGCATGGACCTCCGGCCCGAGGACATCACGGTATCGGCGTCCGTTGAAGCACGGTTCCTCGCCCGTTGACGCGTTCCCGCCCGGGCGGGCCGAGCGGGCGATCGATGCCGGATCGATGTCGGAGGCCCCCGCGAGAATAGCGGTATGACGACGACGTCAGCACCGCCCCTCCCCCTCTCCGAGGTGGGCGAACGGCTGCGCGAGGCCGTGACGTCGATCGTGGCACCGGAGCGGCTCGCCGCCATGCCGGATGCCGAGCTGCTCGCACTGCTGCGCGTCGCGGAAGAACTCGGCCGCGCCGTCGACGGGCTCCGCGTCCTCGCCACCGGCGAGGTGGCCGAACGTTCGCGTGCCACGTTGGGACCGGAGCGGCTCTCGGCCCGATCGGGATGCCACTCACCCGCCGAGCTCATCGAGCGGATCGGATGCGTGTCCGGACAGGTCGCGCGCTCCCGCCTCCGCCTGGCGGAGCGCCTGCGACCGGGGTATTCGCTCACCGGAGAGCTCCTGCCCGGCGCGTTCCCGGCCGTGCGGGAGGCGGTGACGTCGGGGACCCTCGGCATCGAGGCCGCCGCGGCGATCATCGAGCCGCTCGCCCCGGTGCTCGACCGCGGGAGCATCCTCGCCTCGCTCACGGGTGCGGACGGCATCCGTTCCGCCGAACGGGAACTGGTCGATGCTGCCACCGCGGGTGAACCGGCCGACGGGGTGCGGATCATGGCACAGACCTGGGCCCTGTTCCTGGACCCCGACGGCCCGCTCCGCGATGACGACCGCGGCCGCCGTGAGCGAGGGCTGACCCTCGGCCGGCCGCGGCACGGCACGGTCCCGATCCGCGGGGTCCTGATGCCCGAGGTCGCCGCGCAGCTCCAGCGGCTTCTGGACGCCTACCTGAACCCGAGGGTCGATGAGCAGGGGCCGCACTTCGTGCCCGATGCTCCGGATGACGCGCCGCCGGTGCACGATGACCTGGAGCAGCGCACCCCCCGCGCAGAGAAGACATGACGCCCTGGCCGGCATCCTCTCGGTCGCCGCATCCTCCGACGGCGCGCCGCGCCTCGGCGGTGGCGCCCCGACGCTTGTCGTAACCGTCACACCGGATCAGCTCGACGATCCGTCCGGGCTCGCCTTCCTGCAGGGTGGCGCTCAGGATGCCGCCGCCGTCTCCGCATCCGTCGCCCGCCACATCGGGTGTGCCGGTGCGGTGCAACGCCTCGTGCTCGACAGCGAGGGGCGGATCGTCGAGCTCGGCACCGTCCAGCGCATCTTCAACGCCCACCAGCGTCGGGCGATCATGGTCCGCGACGGCGAGTGCGTCATCCCCGGATGCCACGTGCCGGCGCCGTGGTGCGAGATCCATCACGTCGTCCCCCACGCCCGCGGCGGACCCACGCACACCGACAACGGTGTGCCGCTGTGCTGGCATCATCACCGCACGATCGACACCGGCGGATGGCAGATCGAGATGCGGGCGGGACTGCCCTGGGTGCGACCACCCGGCTGGATCGATCCCCATCGCACCTGGCAGCCCGGCGGTAACGCGGCGATGCGCGCGTGGCTCACGCCGCGATTGGATGACGACACGGGTCCCCGTCCGGGGAGATGATCGATCGGCGGATCCGCTCGGCGAGATCCGGGTCGCTCGGCTGGATCCGGGTCGCTCGGCGAGATCCGATCAGTCGCCGAGGCGGTTCTTGGTGCGCATCGCCCGTTCGGCCTCGCGCTTGTCCTGCCGCTCGCGGAGCGTCTGGCGCTTGTCGAACTCGCGCTTACCCTTGGCGACGCCGATCTCGACCTTCGCCCGGCCGTCGAGGAAGTACAGCTTCAGCGGCACGAGCGTGTAGCCGCCCGCCGACACCGCGTGCGAGATCTTCACGATCTCGTCCTTGTGCAGCAGCAGCTTGCGGGTGCGCTTGGCAGCGTGGTTGGTCCAGTGGCCCTGCGAGTACTCCGGGATGTGCACGGCGTCGAGATACGCCTCTCCCCCGTCGATGTACGCGTACCCGTCGGTCAGGTTCGCCCGTCCCTGGCG
This sequence comes from Microbacterium caowuchunii, assembly GCF_008727755.1. Taxonomy (NCBI): domain Bacteria; kingdom Bacillati; phylum Actinomycetota; class Actinomycetes; order Micrococcales; family Microbacteriaceae; genus Microbacterium; species Microbacterium caowuchunii. The sequence goes on along the minus strand of NZ_CP044231.1, from coordinate 1,276,353 downwards.
CAACGACTTGACCTCCGTGCCGGTGAGCACGAGGCCGGCCTCGTACGTCTTCTCGACGGTGTAGTCGTGACGCGCGCGGCGGTTGGTCGCGATGACCTTCTCTCCGCGTTCCCTGGGCATGGCTGTCTCCTCATTCGACCGTGCGGGCGCACGGCAGCCCGTCAGTCTAGCAACAGACCGGCGACGCGCTCAGGCGCGCAACCAGCGACGGATGGCGAAGCCGGCCGACAGGGCCGCCAGCACCACGCCGATCACGATGATCACCGGGATCACCAACGCCAGATCGGCATACCCGACCCAGGTCGTGACGAAACCGATCCTCGACCGCAGATAGCCTTCGACGCCGAACTCGACGAAGCTCCACACCCCGACGCTGGCCAGCACCGATCCGATGAAGGCCGCGAACACACCTTCCAGGATGAACGGGGTCTGGATGAACCGGTTCGACGCCCCCACCAGGCGCATGATCCCGATCTCCTTCCGGCGCGCGAACGCGGAGAGCCGGATCGTCGTCGCGATCAGCAGCACAGCGGCCACGAGCATGAGCCCGGCGATCCCGACCGCGATGTACGTGGCCACGGTCAGCGCGGAGAACAACGGCTCCAGATACTGCATCTGGTCCCGCACCTCCTCGACTCCCGCCTTGCCACTGAAGGCCTCGGCGATCACATCCGACTGGCTCTGGTCGACGAGGTTGATCGAGAACGTCGCGTTGATCTGATCGGGGGTGATGATGTTCTCGTACTCGGCGCCGAGCTGCTGGATCGCCTTCGCGTACGCCTCGTCGCTCGTCTCGAACGTGTAGTCGCGGATGAGCGGCGAGAGCGTGGGCCCGTCGAGCTCCGCGGAGATCTCGTCGATCTGCTCCTCGGTCGCGACGCCGTCGGAACACGTGGGCGTGGTCGACACGCTCGCGCACATGTACACGGCGACCTGGGCGCGGTCCACCCAGAAGTCCTTCATCTTGCCGATCTGCATCTGCATGAGGATCGCGGCGCCGACGAACGTCAACGACACGAACGTCACGAGCACGACGGAGATCACCATCGAGGCATTGCGCCGCAGGCCGCTGAGCGCCTCGCCCAGAATCAAACCGAACCTCATCGCGTGGGCCCCACTTCGTCGTCACCGTCGCCGAGTCCCAGCCGGTCGGCGAGACCGAGCTCGGTGACCTCCACCTCGGCGATGTCGGCGACCGGCACGGGGCGCGTCGTCGGCTTCGGTTCGGACGGCAGCTTCTCCGCGAGAGCAGCGGCGGCCGCGGCCTCCGCGTTCTCGGTGGCGCGGGCGACCGTGTCGTGCAGCGCCGGCTCGGCGGCCTGTTCCGTCGCCGCGACCGCGGCATCGAGGGTGATCGGTTCGATCTGCCCCGTCTCCGAGATCTCCCGGTGCAGCTCCAGCACGGCGGTCAGGGCCGCGACCGCAGCCGCGCCCTTCTCCGCCTCCGGGACCAGGCGCGGGATGGCGGACGTGTCGCCGTAGCCGCCGTGCTGCTCGTCACGGACGATCTCGCCGTTCGAGAGTTCGATCACCCGTCGCTGCATCTGGTCGACGAAGCCGGCCTCGTGCGTGGCCATGACCACGGTCGTGCCGCCCGCGTTGATACGCGCGAGCAACTGCATGATGTCCACCGAGGTGGCCGGGTCGAGGTTGCCGGTGGGCTCGTCGGCGAGCAGCACCTGCGGGCGGTTCACCAGCGCGCGGGCGATCGCCACGCGCTGCTGCTCCCCGCCGGAGAGTTCGTGCGGCAGCCGCCGCTCCTTGCCGTCGAGGCCGACGAGCGCCAGCGCCTCGGGCACGGCCTGCTGGATGAAGCCGCGGGAGGAGCCGATGACCTGCAGGGTGAAGGCGACGTTCTGGAACACCGTCTTCGTCGGCAGCAGCCGGAAGTCCTGGAACACCGAGCCGACGTGGCGGCGGAAGTAGGGCACCTTGCGGTTCGGCACGCTGCGCAGGTCGCGGCCGAGCACGACCACGCGTCCCTCACTCGGGATGTCCTCGCGCAGGACCAGTCGCAGGCACGAGGATTTCCCCGACCCGGACGCCCCAACGAGGAAGACGAACTCGCCGCGTTGCACCTCGAAGCTCACGTTCTGCAGAGCTGGTCTGGAGGTGCCGCGATACCGCTTGGTGACGTTCTCGAACCGGATCATGGCTGTGACAGCCTAAGCGCGCGGATGCGGGATATCGGGCACGACACCCGGTGGCACCGCATCCGGCGCGCTGCGCGGTTCAGTCCTCGATCTTGCGCTTGCGCCACTTGATGCCGGCGGCGATGAAACCGTCGAGATCGCCGTCGAACACCGCGGACGGGTTGTTGACTTCGTAGTCCGTCCGGAGGTCCTTGACCATCTGGTACGGGGCGAGCACGTACGAGCGCATCTGGTCGCCCCAGCTCGCGGTGATCGTCCCCGCGAGCTCCTTCTTGGTCGCCGCCTCCTGCTCCTTCTGGAGCAGCAGCAGACGGGACTGGAGCACGCGCATGGCCGCCGCGCGGTTCTGGATCTGGCTCTTCTCGTTCTGCATCGACACGACGATGCCGGTCGGCAGGTGGGTGAGGCGGACGGCAGAGTCCGTCGTGTTGACGGACTGCCCGCCGGGACCGGACGAGCGGAACACGTCGACGCGGATGTCGTTCTCGGGGATGTCGACCTGGACGGCCTCCTCCATGAGCGGGATGACCTCGACGGCCGCGAACGACGTCTGCCGCTTTCCCGCAGAACCGAACGGGCTCATCCGCACGAGACGATGGGTGCCGGCCTCGACCGACAGCGTGCCGAAGGCGTAAGGCGCGTCGATCTCGAAGGTCGCGGACTTGATGCCCGCCTCCTCCGCGTAGCTCGTGTCCATCACGGTCGTGGAGTAGTTGTGCTTCTCCGCCCACCGCAGGTACATGCGCAGCAGCATCTCGGCGAAGTCCGCCGCGTCCACGCCGCCCGCACCCGCACGGATGGTGATGACCGCCGGCCGCGCGTCGTACTCGCCGTCGAGCAGCGTCTGCACCTCGAGCTGGCCGATCATGTCGGTGAGCTGGGCGAGTTCCTTGCGGGCCTCGTCCGCAGACTCCTCGTCATCCATCTCGTTCGCCATCTCGATCAGCACCTCGAGGTCGTCGAGACGACTGTCGATCCCGACGATCCGAGCGAGCTCGGACTGCCGGTGGCTGAGCGCACTGGTCACTTTCTGCGCGCGTGCCGGGTCGTCCCAGAGGTCGGGCACGCCGGCCTCCTCGCTCAGTCGGGCGATGTCGGCGCGCAGCGCGTCGACATCCACCACGGCCTGAATATCGGCGAAGGTGGAACGGAGGGCCTGGATGTCGGCAGACAGATCGAGCTCGAGCATGACACTTCAGACTAACGTGGATACTCATGTCCGACCGCGCGGGTTCCGTCCTTCTGAGATTCGCGCCCATGATCTACGGCCCGACCGTGCTCTTCGCGCTCGGCGAGGGCGCCGTGATCCCGCTCATCCCCGTGCTGGCCGCGCAGCTCGGCGCCGACATCGCCCAGGCCGCGCTGATCGCCTCCTTCCTCGTGGTCGGGCAGTTGTGCGGCAACATCCCCGCCGGATGGACCGTCGGCCGCTTCGGCGAGCGGATCACGATGGCGATCGGAGGCGCGCTCGGACTCGTCGGCGCCGGAACGATGCTCGTCGCCCCCTCCACCGCCGTCCTCGCCCTCGCCGTCTTCGTGGTGGGGTTCTGCGCGGCGATCTTCGGTCTGGCGCGGCACTCGTTCATGACCACGCGCGTTCCGCTGTCGTTCCGCGCCCGCTCGCTGGCCCTGCTCGGCGGGTCGTTCCGCTTCGGCATGTTCCTCGGCCCCTTCGTGGCGGCCGCCCTCCTGGCGATCGTCGGCGACGAGCGGTCGGCGGTGTGGTTCTTCCTCGGCTGCCTCGTCGCGACGATCCTGCTCGTGCTGCTGGGCCCGGACCCGGAGAGCGCCGTGCCGTCCCCCGCCCGCGGACCCGCCGCCGGCCGGGTGCCGTCGGGAGCCGCGGCGGACGAGTCGGCGCACGAGGACAGCGGCGAGCCCGTCACCGGTTCCATCCCGACGTCCGAACGCGCCGGGGTGTTCCGGACGATGTGGCGCTATCGATCGGTGCTGTCGCGCCTCGGGCTGGCCGCCGCATCCCTGTCCGCGGTCCGCTCCGCCCGTCAGGTGGTGCTGCCGATCTGGGGCCTGTCGCTCGGGCTGGATGCGCAGACCATCGCGCTCGTCGTGGGGATCTCCGGGGCGATCGACTTCGCGCTGTTCTACGCGAGCGGACAGGTGATGGACCGGTTCGGCCGCCTGTGGGCGGCGCTTCCGGCCATGATCCTCATGGGCGGCGGGTTCCTCGCCCTCTCACTCACGCACGACGTGGACTCCGCGAGCATGTGGTTCGCGATGTTCGCCGCCGTCCTCGGCGTCGGCAACGGGCTCTCCAGCGGCATCCTCCTCACGCTCGGCGCCGACAGTGCACCCCGGAACGACCCCGCCGCGTTCCTCGGCTCGTGGCGCACCCTGACGGATGCGGGCGGAGCTCTTGCGCCGCTGATCGTGTCGGGCCTCGCCGCCGCCGTCTCCCTGTCGGTCGCGACCGCCGCGATGGGGGCGATAGGTATCCTCGGCGCAGCGGCATTCGTGCGATGGGTGCCCCGATTCGTTCCCGGACCAGCGAAGGACGAGACATGACCGAACGCAACTGGGCGGGCAACATCTCGTACTCGGCGGACGAGGTCGCCCACCCCGCCTCCCGGGCGGAGCTGCGCGACCTCGTGCGTGCGGCCCCCGCGGTGCGGGTGCTCGGCAGCCGGCATTCGTTCAACCGCATCACGGACACGGCGGGGCTGCTCGTCTCGACCGCGGACCTCCCCGCCCACGTGGACATCGATGAGGACCGGCGCATCGCGCGCGTGTCGGGGGGCATGCGCTACGGCGAGGTCGCGGGTGCCCTCCAGAACGTGGGCTGGGCCCTCGGCAACCTGGCCTCGCTGCCGCACATCTCGGTCGCCGGCGCGATCGCGACGGGCACGCACGGCTCGGGAGACCGCAACCGGTCTCTGGCAGGCTCGGTCTCGGGGCTCGAGATCCTCACCGCGTCCGGCGACATCCGGATGCTGCGGCGCGGCGAGCCCGGCTTCGAGGGCGCAGTGGTCTCGCTGGGCGCGCTCGGGGTGGTCCTCGATGTCGAGCTCGACATCGAGCCGACCTACGAGGTCGCACAGACGGTCTACGAGCGGGTCGCCTGGGACGACGTGCTCGCGGACCTCACCGCCGTCACGTCGCTCGGGTACAGCGTGAGCCTGTTCACCACCTGGCGTGATCCGGCCCTCGTCGACCAGGTGTGGGTCAAGGCCCGCACGGATGCGGCGCCCGCCCCAGAACGACTCCTGGGTGCGCTGCCGGCCTCCGGCCCGCGCCACCCGCTCCCGGGCGTGTCCGCCGAGAGCTGCACCGTGCAGGGCGGTGTCCCCGGCCCCTGGCTCGACCGGCTGGCCCACTTCCGCCTCGAGTTCACGCCCTCCCAGGGCGAGGAGCTGCAGACGGAGTACTTCGTGGCGCGCTCGGACGCGGCGGACGCGATCCGCGCTCTCCGGCCGCTCGCGGACCGCATCGCCCCGCTGCTGTTCGTCAACGAGGTGCGGACGATCGCCGCGGACGAGCTCTGGCTGAGCGGCGCGCAGGGCCGGGAAACCGTCGGCCTGCACTTCACGTGGCGCCCGGACCAGCCGGCGGTGGAGGCGCTCCTCCCCGCGATCGAGGAGGCCCTGGCTCCGTTCGCACCACGGCCGCACTGGGGCAAGGTGTTCACGATGCCGGCCGACGTCATCCGCTCGCGCTACGAGCGCTGGGACGACGTCGCGACGCTCCGGGCCGATCTCGACCCCCGACGCGTGTTCGTCAACCCTTTCCTCGAGGCGCTCGGATTCTGACCCGGCACCGCCGCGCGGGGTGACATCTCACAGCAGTGGCGTAGCGGTGGGTCACCTCAGGGCGGTGCGGCTCGTCGCGGTCGCCTGCAGCGGCACGCCCTCGGGAACGAAGAGGGACACGACAGGCGGATGCCACACCGCTGCGGCGACCACGCGGGCCGAGACACCGTCGGGCGTGGTCGCAGACACCAGTGCGGCGTCGATCGACGCCGTCGCGAACAGCGCCGAGGCCTGCTCGTGCACGCCGGCCGACGTCAGCTCGGCGCGGGGCGCACCGTCCTCGACCACGAGCGTGAACCCATCCGCTCCGGCGAGCGCCGCGGCATCCGCCAGCCCGTCCAGGCGCTTCTGCGCGAGATAGAGGTCGGTCGCGCAGACGCAGACGAACACTGCGGCGAGCGCCAGCAGCGCATAGCCCAGCACGAGCGGGAGGATCGTGCCCTCCTCCTCGCGGATGCCCCGCCGGACGGTCCTCATGACCCGCCCACCCAGAACCGGGAGACCTTCTGCACGGCGGATGCTTCCACCGGGACCGAGCCGATGCGATCGAGGTCGAACACCGGCGGCATGAACGGGAGCGGGACCCGTGCGGCGACCGTCACCACGAGGCTCGCGCCGGCCGACGGGCAGTCGCCCGCTGCATCCGCGCACGTCCAGCGGAACTGCACCCCGTCCGGGTCGAGCCCGTACTCATCGATGACGGAGGCCAGCACGCGCTCGGCCCGGCCCGCGGCGTCCGCGGCGTCCGTCGCCGTCGAGATCGCCCGCGCGGTATGCCGGGCCGCCGCCTCGACGCCCAGCGACTGCGCCTGGATCGTGCCGAGCGCCAGCATCAGGTACACGATCGGGACCAGCAGCAGCACTCCCCCGACGATGAACTCGAGGGACGCGGACCCGTCCTCCCCGGCGAGCGCGCCACGGACGCCACCGCGGGCAGCCGCCTGATCAGTCGAAGCTCTCGATCGGCGCATGCGCCTGCACCTCCAGTCCACGGGGCACCCCGAGCAGTCCCGCGAGCGGCAGGGTGGCCGCGACGGTGACCCGCACGGCGGGGTACCCGAGCACCCCGTCCTCGCCGACCCGAACGTCGACGCCGTAACCGCTGCCCACCGCCCGTTCGATGACCGCCCGCGTCCGCTCGGCGCCCTGCGCCGGCGTCGTGTCCGCGAGCGCCGCGTGGTAGGCGCCCTCGACTGCCGCATCGTGGACGACGTTGCGCACGTACACGGCGAAGCCGAACTGCAGCACCCCGAGGGTGAGCATCGTGAGGAGCGTGCCGACGAGCACGAACTCGACGGGGGCCGAGCCGCGCTCGTCGTCGAGCAATCGGCGCAGCGTGCGGGTCATGGGCGGATCAGAGGCCGGAGACGCGCGCGATCGCCTGTTGGAAGAGGTCCGCCAGCGCGGGACCCGCAACGGCCCAGATGACGACGACCAGTCCAGCGGTCATGAGTGTGATGAGCACCCAGCCCGGGACGTCACCCTGCTCGTCATCGAGCAGCGCACCCCAGTGCGTGCGTTCCGTTCGGTTCGGGGGCGGGTCGGCGATGTGAACGACCATGTCGCTCTCCTTTCTGTGGGGGGATTTTTCCTCAGGGGGTCGGTCATCCGAGCCCCAGCCGCAGCATGACGACGCCCGGGAACACCGCGATCAGGACGCTGAGCGGAAGAATCAGGAAGACCAGCGGCACCAGCATGTAGATCTCCTTGCGCCCCGCCTGCTCGATGAGCTGCCGCTTGGCGTCGTCCCGCGCGTCCGTCGCCTGCGCCTGCAACACCTGCGCGAGCGGGGCGCCCCGGTCGATGGCCGCGACGATCTGGTCGATGCTCCGTGTCACGGATGGCGTGTCGAGCCGTCGTGCCACACGTGCGAGCGCGTCCGTGAGGGAGGCGCCGGTGCCCACCTCGACGACAGCCCTCCGCAGTTCGGCGACGACCTCGCCCGAACCGACCGTGGCGACCCGGCGGATGGCGTCGAATGCCCCTTCGCCGGCGGAGAGGCACAGTGAGAGGAATTCGAGGACGGTGGGAAGCTCCTCGGCGGCGCGGTGCGCACGCGCCCGCGCGGCGCGACTCAATCGCAGGTCGCACGCCGCGACGCCGGCCGCCGCCGCGATCGGCGGGACGAGGGCGGATGCCGGAGTGGCGGCGCCACTGGCCACCAGCACGACCACGAGGGCGGCACCGGCCACGAGCCCGGCCAGACCCCATCCGAGCTGCCTGGCCCGGAAGCCGTCGGCGCTCATCCGCCACCCGGCGCGTTGGAGACGAGCCGCCACGGCATCCCCGCCGCCGACCCGTGCCGTCAGCCGGCTCAGCGCTTCCAGCCATCCGAGCCGCCCTGTGCCGGCGAGCGGCGTCATGCCCCGCGGATCGGCGATGTCCCGCAGATACGGCGCGACCCGGCGGGACAGTGAGGGCGCACTCCAGCGCGGTGTCGCCCAGAGAAGCAGAGCGACACCCACGCCGAACGCGCCGCCGAGCACGAGCGACAACGCCAGGTGCGTCACCGTGAGCGGATTCACGCGAACCACCTGCGCGGTTCCGGCAGGCGGCCGACGCGGAGCATGAGCCGGAACGCGATCACGGACACCGCGGCCCCCACGACGATCAGCACGACGCCCTCCGGGCTGCTGTAGGCGCGGGAGCCCTCCGGCCGCAGCGCCAGCAGCACGAGGATGACCCATGGGGCGATCACTCCGAGGACGGCGGCGCCACGCACCCAGGACTGGCGTGCTTCGACCTCGGCCCGCAAGGCCGCGTCGGCGCGCACCGACGCCGACAGGGATCGCAGCACCGGAACGAGCTCGGTCCCACCGACCTGCCGCGCCATCCGGAGCGTCTCCAGGATGCGGTCGGCCACGGGGTCGGCGAGGGTCGCCTTCAGCCGGTCCAGGCTGGCGTCGAAGTGGCCGGATGCGGCGAGGTCGCGCGCGTACACGGCGAACGCCGGGCGAAGCACCGCGGGCGCGGACGCCTGCAGCGCGGACACCGCATCCGGCAGCGCGAGACCCGCCCGCACGGACGCGACGAGGAGGTCGCACACGTCCGGCCAGAGCCCCCGCCGGACCTTCATCAGGCGCCGGGCACGCGCCCGCAGCCACCCGACGGGCGCGACCGCGCCGGCGAGACCCGCGAGCAGCGAGAACGCCGGCACCTGCGTGGGCAGCCAGGCCACAGCCGCCGATACCGCTCCGGAGGTCGCACAGGCGACGGCGAGCGCACCCGGACCGATGTGCGCCAGTCCCGCCGCCGCGAGCAGGCGCGCCGGCGCGCTCTCCCGCTGCGGCCGCGCCGGCAGCACCGACCGCCCCGGCCACAGCCGCGGCGCGAGCATGAGCAGAAGACCTGCCGCGAGCAGGGCGCCGAGCAGCACCGTCACGGCGCCCACCGGTAGACCGTGCGCGCCTCGACGGCGTCGTCGACGACGCGGCCCGTCGTCTCCGCAACCTCCACGACGTGCCGTTTCCCGCTCGCGTCCTGTGCGCAGTGCACGACCAGGTGCACGCTCGCCGCTATCGCCGGCACGACGAAGCCGCGGTCGATGTTGCGCCCCGCCAGGAGCGGCAGCGCCGCCAGCTTCACCAGTGCGTCGCGCGCGGAGTTCGCATGGATCGTGGCGGCCCCCGGCACACCGGTGTTCAGGGCAAGCAGGAGGTCCAGCGCTTCGGCGTCGCGGACCTCGCCGACGACGAGGCGGTCGGGCCGCATCCGCAGCGCTTCCTTCACGAGCCGCCGCAGCGGGACCTCACCGGTCCCCTCCAGACTGGGCTGGCGCCCCTGGAGACCGACGATGTCGTGCGCGTCGACAGCGAGTTCGAAGGTCTCCTCCACCGTGATGACGCGCTGGTGCGGCGCGCACTCCGCGATCAAGGCGGCCAGCATCGTCGTCTTGCCCGCGTGGGTCGCTCCCGAGACCAGGATGCTGCGGCCCGCGCGCATGGCCTCCCCGAGCCGCTGCGCCACGGGGGCGGGCAGCATCCCCGCGCCCACCAGCTGCGCCAGGCGCCGGTAAATCGGCAGGAACTTGCGGATGTTCACCGCCCAGTGCCGACGGGTGATCCCGCCGATCACGACGTGCAGGCGACTGCCGTCCGGGAGCGACGCATCGACGAACGGCTGACTCAGATCGACCCGTCGGCCCGTCGCGTGCAGCATCCGCTCGACGAGATCATGCACGGTGGACTCGGTCAGCACGAGCGGCACCCGCTCGGCCCTGCCGCCGCGCGCGATGAACACCTTGTCCGGTGCGTTCAGCCAGACTTCCTCGACGGTCGGGTCGTCGAGGAACGGCTGGAGCGGACCGTAGCCGGCGACGGTCGCGAGCACCTCGCTGACGCAGGCGTCCTCGTCGTCGATCGTCGCGAGGCCCCGGGCGAGGGCGGCGTCGTTGTGCCGCCGCACCTCGGCGCGCGCCAGTCGCTCCCCGCTCGACCGATCCCGCGTCGGATCGATCCCGTCGGCCCGCAGCCGCTCCCGCACCCGTTCCGCCACGGCGGACTGCGGCGGCGATCCCGTCGCTGTTCGCGAAACGGCTGCGGCAGGCGAGGACATGGGGAGCATCCTCGCAAGATCGCGACCGGCCCACCGAAGTTATCCACAACGCCCCGCGCCGAGCCCACCGCGCACGACGCTCCGGCCGCTCGGCGTGCAGGCCGGCGGGCCCGAACCGACGGGCACAACGACGGAGAACAGGCCCGGCACCCCGGGCCACCGCCTCCCCGACCGGCGCGGCGCCGGGGATCTCCGCCGTTGTGCATGCGACCCGCGTGCCGTGCGCACCCGGGGGCGGATGCGGCACACCGACCCGAGCGGGACCGTGCACGGGAGCCGGGCCGGAGCGGGCCGGAGCTAACGGGCGCACAACGACGGAGAACAGGCCCGACACCCCGGGCCACCGCATCCCGAACCGGCGCGGCGCCGGAGATCTCCGCCGTTGTGCACGGCACGGCGGGCGGCGGCTCGATGACCCCGGATGTGCAGCGGCGCCGTGGCCGAGCCCGTCAGGCTCGGCCACGGCGCGTGGTGTTCGCTGCTCCTCCGGCCGGGGGCCGGTGTCGGCGGCGGTCAGGCGGTGACCAGTCGGTCCGTCTCCTTCCGGGGCTCCGGCTGGGCGGCCGGCGCCTCGAGCGGGAGGTTCGCCTCACGCACCTCGCGGTACTGGGGCAGCTCGGTGTACAGCTCGTCGCGCAGCGGGTTGCGGTGCCGCTTCACGATGGTGAACAGCTGGTAGGCCGCGACGGCGATGTTGGCTGCGAGCGACAGGGCCGACACGACGAACAGGGCGGCCGGGTTGTGCGACGACTCGACGGCGAACGGCGACGAGGTGACGAAGGTCGGGACCGCCATCGTGAACATCATCCACAGGGCCAGGGTGTGCGCACGGTGCTGCAGCCAGGCGCCCTTCTTGATGAAGAACGCGGGGATGGTGCACGAGATGAGCAGCGCCGCACCGGCGTAGAAGGAGTGGTCGCCGACGCAGTTGTAGACGTAGGCGAAGTTCCACAGGTCGTACGCGATGATCCAGAACCACATCATGTCGGGCCAGATCATGTCCTTCGACTTGTCGCGCGACACGATGATGCCGGCCCAGCCGCAGATGGTGACCAGGTTGAGGATCCCGGCGATGGCGTTCATGTAGTTCCAGGGACCGCCGACCATGAAGACACCATCGTGCATGCCCTGCAGACCCGCGACCTCGAAGTCACGGATGACGGCTTCGCCGATGTTGATCGCGAGGATGAGCGGCGGGAACATCAGCATCCAGCGGTTGGACGCCAGCCGCGGGACGTACCGGATGAGCATGAATCCCAGGCACCCGATGAGCGCTGAGTACACCTTCACCCAGTGGAACCAGGTGCCCGTGGACGACCCTTCACCGGCCGTCGTCGGCCATACGAAGACGGTCAAGAGGAGGGGCAGCACCACGAAGAAGCCGATGCCGGCCCACTTCCAGCGGCGCGTCACCTCGTTGAGGGCGATGAGGGCGACCAGGACGACGCCGAACATCGCCCAGGAATACCAGGGAATGGATTCGTACAAGAACATTTTTCGGACCTCCAGCTCTGCGGCCCGCGGCATGCGTGCCGTCTGTGGTATTTACGATAGAAATCCCTGTTCAGCGCGTCATTAGACAACTTCCCGAATGTGTCCAGAAAGGCGTGGTGGTACCGTCGGGCATGGCCCACGGAACCGCCGATCCGCACCGGCATGCGGGTGCGCGCGAAGCGCTGGCTGCGGCGCTCAAGGCCAGGCTGCGGACCGAGCCGCTCGACAAGGTGACGGTCACGGAGCTGACGCGCGACTGCGGGATCACCCGTCAGGCTTTCTACTACCACTTCCCCGACGTCCGGCATCTCGCGGTCTGGGTGTTCGAGACCGAGGTCGCCGGGCAGGTCCGCACGTTCGCATCCGAGCTGGGGTGGGCCGACGGTCTCGTCCGGTTGATGCGGTACATGCGCGACAACCGCGCATCGACGCTCGGGGTCCTCGACGGCCTGGGCCGGTCCGGGCTCGAACGGTTCCTGTTCGAGCAGATGCGGCCCGTCACCGAAGCCGTGGTGGACGAGCAGGGCGGCGGACCGGTGCGCGTGGAGGACCGCGTCCTGGTGGTCGACTTCTACACCTCGGCGGTGCTCGCCGTGCTGCTGAGGTGGGTCGCGAACGGCATGGTCGAGCACCCCTACCGTGTCGTCGGCGATCTCGAGGTCATGCTGCACGGCGCGCTGCAGGAGTCCGTCCACCGGCTCGACGCCCGTGCCGCACCGCACCGAGGCCGGACCGAAGACCCTGGCAACCGGGCGTCGCACGGACGATAGTGGTCGGATGCCGACGCCGGATCCCCGTTCCCCTGTGCTGGACGTGATCGGTGACGCGATCACCGCCCGCACCGGTGTCGTCCTGGTCGGCCTCCCCGGTTCCGGCCGTCGTACCCTCCTCGCGCACGTGCGCCGCAGGGTCGAGGAGGAGGGGTGGACGGTCGCGACGGTGCCGGGCCCCGCCGACACCGGCACCCGTCCCCTCGACGCCCTTGCGCTCGCCGGGCTCACCTCCTCTCCCCCCGGCATCGCGGGAGCCGTCCACGCCGTGACGGCACTCGCCTCCTCGGGTCCCGCCCTCATCCTGCTGACGGATGCCCATCAGCTCGACGACACCTCCGCTCAGGTGATCGCCGCAGCCATGGACCGCGCGGACATCACCGTCCTCGCCACCGTCCGCCCACCCCTGTACGACGCGAGCGCGCTGCGCACGGTCGCGGCGCGCCGGGACGCGACCGTGGTGACCGTCCCGCCGCTGCCGTTCGACGAGATCCACCGCCTCGTCGCCGACACCCTGGGCGGTGACATCGACGCCGACGTGGCCGGACGGGTCTATGCGCTCTCCGGCGGCCTGCCCGGCATCGCCCGGGCGATCTGCGTCGAGGCGCGCCGGACCGGCGAGCTCGTGAACGAGGGCACGCACTGGTCCGGCGCCCGCGACCTGTGGACGCCGGCGTGGGGGATCCCGGTGGGCCGGCTCACCGCGGGGCTCACGGAACCGGAACGCGAGGCGCTCTGGGTACTGGCGGAGCTGGGGCCCACGGATGTCTCGACCGTCCGACGGGCCGTCCCCTGGCACATCGTGACCACTCTCGACGACCGCGGCCTCGTCCGGTTCGTCGACGAGGACGATCGCTCGGTCATCGCCCTGTTCCCTCCCCTGCTGGAGGAGCACCTGCGCCACCGCGCCCTCAGCGCCCGGGGCCGGTCCGCCGCCGACCTCGTCTCGGCCGCCTTCCGCGACCACCCGACGACGCCCGATCGCCCGCCCGCACGACCGGCGCTCAGCACGCCCATGCGCTGGTCGTCGTCCCCGGAGGCCGCGGCTATCCTCGGGCGGGTCCTGCGCGAGCACACCGCATCGCGCGTGATCCGGTGCCGCGCGGACTGGGAACGCGACCCCACCGACGCCACCGCGCTGCTCTACCTGCAGGCGCTGCTCGACGACGGCGCACCCGTCGCGCAGATGGAGCACGTGCTCGCCGCAGAGCGCACCCGTGCGTCGGACCGTCCGTCGCTCGAGGCCGTCCGCATCCGCGCGTGGGAGGGCGTGTTCCGCGCGTTCCGCCTGCACGACGTTCCCGCCGGCCTGTCGGTCCTCCTCCGCGCCGCCGCGCAGATGCCGCACGGCGCGGCGATCCTCACGGCGACCGCACAGCACGTACGCCTGGTGACCGGGAGCGACACGGCACCCGAGCTGCCCCTCGTCCCCGAGGCCGGCACTCCGAATCCGCACGCCGACGTCGACGTCGACGTCGACGTCAACGTCGACGGGAACGGGTCGATCGTCGACCTCCCGCCGCTGCGCGCGGCGGACGTCGTCCGGATGGTGCGCGGGGAGATGCTCCTCGCCGGGGGGCGCACGACGGATGCCCGCGAGGAGTTCGCCGCCGTCGTCCCCGTCGACCCCGTGCACTATGACACCGACGCGCTGATCTCCCTCGGCATGCTCTTCGCCGGCGACATCCGCGGGGCCGTGGCTCGCGCGGACCGCCAGCTGGACATCGCGCGGGGCATGCTCGACCGGTCGCAGATCGAGCCGCATGCCTACGTCGTCGCTCTGGGTCTCTATCTGGAGGGAAAGCTGACGAGCTTGAGAGACCATCTCACGGGGGTCTTCGCCCTCGATGCCCCCGCGCCCCTGCGCCCCGCGGCACGGGCCGGTCTTCTGTCCATCAGTGCATCGTTGAGCCTGATGGAGAAGAACCTGCCGAGCGCCAGAGCGATGCTGACGCAGCTGGCGGAGCTGGACCTCGCCGGCGGCCCGTTCGTCATGACGCGCCCGGAACCCGCATCCGCCTCCCTCGCGATCGCCCGCGGCGTACCCGCCGACGAGGCGACGCGCCGCGCCTGGGAGCGGATCGAGGCCTTCATCGACGACGGCAACTTCCTCGCCGCCGTGTTCGATGGAGCCAGGATCATCGATCTGCACGTCGACCCGGACCGTGCTGCCCGACTCACCGAGATCGCCCGCGCGGCACAGGGCGATCTGGTGCCGGCGCTCGGCATCTACATCGAGGGAGCGCTGCTCCACTCCGCCGAACTGCTCGTCGATGCCGCGGCCCGGCTGCGCCGCGAGGGCCTCATCCTCCACAGTGCACGGGCGCACGCCATGGCGATCCGGATCCTCCGCGACGAGGGGCGGACGGACCGAGCGACCGAGGAGTCCGCACACCTGCGCCGGCTCATGGAGGACGGCGGCGAGGAGAGCCGCCTCCTGGTCTCGGAGGTGGCTGCGCCCGCCGCGTATCTGACCCCCCGCGAACTCGAGATCGCCCGGCTGATCGCGCAGGGTGCGAGCAACCGCGACGTCGCCGCCCGCCTCGTCGTCAGCGAGCGCACGGTGGACAACCACCTCTACCGCATCTTCCGGAAGCTCGGCATCACCTCCCGCAGCGAGCTCGCCGGCCTCCTCTGAGTCCGCCTCCGCTGAATCCCCGCGGTACTCACGGCGCTCCCGCCGATACTCGCCGCGCCCGGCGACCGTGCTCCACGCCTGCTGACGCCGTACTCGTCCTCCCTCGGAGCAGCAGGAAACACCCCTCCTGGCCGTTGAACTGTATGCGCCCGCAGAGGCGGAAGACGCAGACAGAACACACCGGACGGGGCATCGCAGGGGTGCCCCTGGATGCAGAGGAGATGGTCGGAGATGGTCGTCCGCGGCCCCATGACCCACAGCCGGATGACGATGCCCGTCAGCACGTCCGCACGGACCGCGTCGCGGGTGGTGGACGACCGGGACCTGGCGGTGCTGATCCCCGCGCACAACGAGGAGGACGCGATCGGCGCCACCCTCGATGCGCTGTCGGAGCAGACCGCGGCCCCCGGCCGGGTCATCGTCGTGGCCGACAACTGCACCGACGCCACGGAGTCCATCGCGGCCGCGCACGGCGCGCAGGTCCTCCGCACGGTGGGCAACACGGCCCGCAAGGCGGGCGCACTCAACCAGGCGCTCGACGCGATCGCCTCCTCACCCCCGACCTTTGTGCTGGTGGTGGACGCGGACACCCGCCTGTCCCCCCGGTTCGTCGAGACCGCGCTGCGCGAAATGGCGCGCGACGAACGGATCGGCGCGGTGAGCGGCCTGTTCCTCGGCGAGCTGGCCTCCGGCATGCTGCAGCAGTTCCAGGCGAACGAGTACGAGCGCTACCGCACGCAGATCCGCTCCACCGGTCGTGTCGCGGTGGTCACCGGGACGGCCTCCCTCTTCCGGCTGTCCGCCCTGCGCGACATCGCCGCGCACCGGGATGCGGAGCTTCCCGGTGTCCGCGGCGACGTCTACGACCGCGGTGCGATCACCGAGGACTCCGAACTGACGCTCGCGCTGAAGACGCGCGGATGGCGGCTCGTCGCCCCGCTGGAGTGCGAGTGCTACACGGAGCTCATGCCGACCTGGGTCGACCTGCACCGGCAGCGCGTGCGGTGGTACAAGGGCATGCTGGACAACCTGCGCTCCTACGGGCCGTCGCCCGTGACGCTGCGCTACTTCGGACAGCAGTTCATGATCGGGACCGGCATCATCACCATCGCGATGCTGATCGTCCTGACGGCGCTCTCCATCGCGGCGGGTTCCTTCGCGTTCCAGCCGTTCTGGCTGGCCCTCGGTGCCGTCTTCGTCGTGGAGCGCATCCTCTCGGTCTGGCCGGCTGGCCCGAAAGGACGGCTGGTGACCGCCGCCGTCATCCCCGAGATCTTCTACGACCTCGCCCTGCAGACGGCGTTCGTGCACGCCGTCTGGCTGGCGATGCTGCGCCGCGACACCTCGTGGAACCACGTGACCGCCGCTCGCGCACCGCTCGCATCCTGATGCGACGTCCTCCGACGCCGCGCACACGCACGCGTCGCCCTCGGACGACGCCCCGACACAGAAAGGTTTCCCATGTACCAGCTCCCCGCCACGTCGACGGGTGTCCTCGCGACGACCGGTGTCGCGCTCGCGGCTCAGAACTGGGTCGCGGCCTGGACGCTCTTCGTCGCGGGCCTCGCCGCACTCTCGATCTCCCGCATCGTCGGCACGCGCAAGGCCGACCGGGTGGCCGCGCGCGTGAACGACGACGATTCCGAGTGACTTCGCGGTCCACCGGAGCCGAGCGGCCGGCGCCCCCGCCCGGCCGGACGCCCGGTCGCGTCACAGTGCCGTAATCGACCAACTCCTGCTGGTTAGACTGATCAGACCCGCGGGAGTGGTGGAATTGGCAGACACGCAGGATTTAGGTTCCTGTGCCTTCGGGCGTGTGGGTTCAAGTCCCACCTTCCGCACGGGGTACGGGGGCAGACGTTCCTGTGCTCCTCCGCCGAACACCGCACCGACGGGACCGCTTTGCACACCACTGGACTCATCCCCTGGCTCGACCCGCAGACGATCATCGAGGCCGCCGGCCCCTGGGCACTCGTCGTCGTGTGCTTCATCGTCTTCGCCGAGACCGGCCTTCTGGTCGGGTTCCTCCTGCCGGGCGACACGCTCCTGGTCATCGCGGGACTCCTGTCGCACAGTACGGCGGTCGCTGCGAACGGCATCTTCGGCGTCAACGTCTGGATCGTGGCGCTGTCGATAGGCCTCTCCGCCTTCATCGGCGGTGAAGTCGGATACCTGATCGGGCACAAAGCCGGTCCGGCGATCTTCGAACGCAAGGAATCGGGGCTGTTCAGCAAGAAGAACGTCGAGCGGACGAACGCGTTCTTCGAGCGCTTCGGCGGTCTGACCGTGATCCTCGCCCGATTCGTCCCGATCGTGCGCACCTTCGCGCCGGTCGCCGCAGGAGTCGGCCACATGCCGTGGCGCAAGTACTCGCTGTACAACCTGATCGGCGCCGTCATCTGGGGCGTCGGCCTCACCATGCTCGGGTACGCCATCGGCTTCGTGCCCTGGATCCGCGACATCGTCACGGAGTACATCGACGTCATCCTCATCGGCGTGGTCGTCATCACGGCGGCCGTCACCATCTGGCACTACTTCCGCGAGCGCGCGAAGGTCCGCCGCGAGATCGCCGAGGGCATCGACGACGGCGTCATCGATTCCGCCGAGGCGCGTGCGCTCGCCCTGGACGAGGATGTGTTCGACCCCCGGGAAGACACCGACGGCCCCACTCGCTGAGCCGGGCCCGCCGCGCCGCGCCGACCCACGACCCGACCGGCGGATGCCGGACTACGACGCCTTCTTGGACTTCTTGGCGGGCTTCTTCGCCGGCTTGTCGTCGGAGGACGCGCCCCCGCGGCTGCGTTCCACGCTCGCGCGCAGCGCCTCCATGAGGTCGATGACCTCGCCGCCGGACTCCTCCTCCGCCCGCTCGCCGAACGTCTCCGCGGTATCGATGCTCTCGCCCTTCTCCAGCTTCGCCTCGATGAGGGTGCGCAACTCCTCCTGGTAGTCGTCGTGGAACTCCGACGGGTCGAAGTCCGAGGAGAAGCTGTCCACCAACGCCGACGACAGCTTCATCTCCTTGTCCGAGATCGTCACCGATTCGTCCAGCGCGGGGAACTGCGCTGCACGCACCTCGTCCGCCCAGAGCAGCGTCTGCAGCACCAGGACGTCTCCTCGCACCCGGAGCGCCGCCAGGCGCGTCTTCTGGCGCAGCGAGAACTGCACGATCGCGGTGCGATCGGTCTGCTCCAGGGTCTGCCGCAGGAGCACGTACGCCTTCGGCGACGACGAATCCGGCTCGAGGAAGTAGGCACGGTCGAACGTGATGGGATCGACCTGCTCGCTGGGCACGAACTCGACGACCGTGATCTCCCGCGACTTCTCGGCCGGCAGCGCCGCGATGTCCTCCTTCGTGAGCACCACCGTCCGATCCCCGTCGTCGTAGGCGCGATCTATGTCCTTGTAGGCGACGACCTCGCCGCAGATCTCGCACGTGCGCTGATACCGGATCCGGCCGCCGTCCTTCTCATGCACCTGGTGCAGCGAGACGTCGTGATCCTCCGTGGCCGCGTACACCTTCACCGGCACGTTGACGAGGCCGAACGTCAACGCGCCCTTCCAGATCGACCTCATGCTGGCCAGTACACACCGGAACGTCCACCCGTGGCTAGGGCTTGCATCCTGGCGGCATGATGGTCGACATGGCGCAGGAGCAGCAGACCGTGACGGTCGGGGGACGCCGCATCCGCCTCAGTCGCCTCGACAAGATCCTGTATCCGGTGACCGGGACCACCAAGGCGGAGGTCGTGGACTATTACGTCCGCATCGCCCCGCTCATGCTCCCCCACCTGGAGGGTCGTCCGGTGACCCGTAAACGCTGGCCGGACGGTGTCGGCGACGCCGCGCATCCGGGATCGTCGTTCTTCGCAAAGGATCTCGAGAGCAGCGCACCCGAGTGGGTGCGCCGGACGGGGATCGAGCATTCCACCGGGACGAAGTCCTATCCCCTCGTCGAGGATGTGCCGACGCTGGTCTGGCTCGCCCAGACCGCGAGCCTCGAGCTGCACACGCCGCAATGGCGGTTCACCGCGGACGCCCTGCCCGGCCCGCCCGACCGTCTCGTCCTGGATCTCGACCCCGGGGAGGGCGTCGACCTCGCCGCGTGCGCGGAGGTCGCGCGCTGGGCCCGCCGCACGCTCGAGGACATCGGGATGCCGCCGCTCCCGGTCACCAGCGGCAGCAAAGGCATCCACCTGTACAGCCCGGTCCCGGCCGGGCAGACGAGCGATTCCGTGTCGGCGCTGGCCCGGGAGCTCGCCCGCTCGCTCGAAGCCGACCACCCCGACCTCGTGGTCAGTGCCATGTCGAAGGCGGCCCGGCCCGGCAAGGTGTTCGTCGACTGGAGCCAGAACAACGGCAAGAAGACGACGATCGCCCCGTACTCCCTGCGCGGACGCGAGCGTCCGACCGTCGCCGCGCCCCGCACCTGGGACGAGCTCGACTCCCCCGAGCTGGCCCAGCTCGAGTTCACCGCGGTGCTCGAGCGCGCGGAGCGCATGGGCGACCCGCTGTCGGCGCTGGGATTCCGGGGCGGAGAGCGGGTCGCGGAGCGCGCACCGTTGCGCACCTACCTCGCCAAGCGCTCCGCCGACCGCACCCCCGAGCCCGTCCCCGACCATCCGCATGCCGATCCGTGGCCACCGGGCGGCGCGCCGCGCTTCGTCATCCAGGAGCACCACGCCCGGCGGCTGCACTACGACCTGCGCCTTGAGCGCGACGGGGTGTTCGTCAGCTGGGCCGTGCCCAAGGGCGTCCCGGCGTCGGCGAGCCGCAACCACCTCGCGGTGATGACCGAGGACCACCCCCTCTCCTACGGCGGCTTCGAGGGCACCATCCCGCGCGGCGAGTACGGGGCCGGCACGGTCACCATCTGGGACGACGGCTCCTACGAGCTCGAGAAATGGCGCGACGACGAGATCATCTTCACCCTCGCCGGGCGCCCGGACGGGCCGCTCGGGCGAGCCCGTCTGGCCCTCATCCGCACCGACGGCGAGGGCGAGAAATCCAGCTGGCTGCTGCACCGCATGAAGACGGCGGATGGGGAGCCGCCCGCACGGGACAGCGCCGCCGCCCCGCCACCGGCGACGGCGCCCGCATCCGATCCGGACTCACGCCTCACCCCCGCCCGGCTGCGCCCCATGCTCGCCGAGAACGCCTCGCCCGCGCTCGCGCGCAGCAGCGCGCGACGGTGGTCGGCTCAGTGGGCGGAGATCAAGTGGGACGGCATCCGTGCCCTCGGGTTCTGGGACGGTGCCCGGCTCCTCCTGCGCGCCCGCAGCGGTACCGACATCACCGCCCGCTATCCGGAGGTGACCGGCGCCGCCACGTTCCTCGGCGACGCGCCGGCCGTCGTCGACGGCGAGATCGTCGCCTTCGATGCCGAGGGCCGACCGAGTTTCACCCTCCTGCAGAACAGGATGCACCTCACCCGCGCCGCCGAGATCCGCGTGCAAGCGGAGCGCGTCCCCGTCCGCTTCGCGGTCTTCGACCTGCTCTCCTCGTCCGGTGCCGACCTCACCAGCCGTCCGCTCCGGGAGCGACGCGCCCTGCTCGAGGAGCGCCTGGCGGATGCGTCCGGCCCTTTCACGGTGCCGCCCGCATTCGACGACGTGGATGCGGCGCTGCGCGCCAGCGCCGCGTTCGATCTGGAGGGCGTCGTCGTCAAGAACCCGGACAGCACCTACCGCCCCGGCCAGCGCAGCGGCGACTGGCTCAAGGTCAAGCACATCCGCACGCAGGAGATCGTGATCGGCGGGATCCGCCCCGGCCGAGGCGGCCGTTCCGGCACGATCGGGTCCCTCCTCATGGGCATCCCCGGCCCCGACGGCCTGCGCTACGTCGGGCGGGTGGGCTCGGGCTTCGACGAGCGCACCCTCCGCCGGCTGGACGAGCTGCTCGCACCACTGCGCAGCGACAGCACACCGTTCATGGACGTCCCGGATGCGGACGCATCGGACGCGGACTGGGTGCGCCCCGAACTCGTGGGCGAGGTCGCCTTCGCCGAGACGACCCCCGACGGCCGGCTGCGTCACGCGCGCTGGCGGGGACTACGCCCGGACAAGTCGCCCGCCGAGGTGCGTCCCGAGGAGTGAGCGCCCCCGCTCAGGCGTGCGCGTCGTGCTCGACGTGCCCGGCCGGTTCGAGCTGGAACGTGGAGTGCTCCACGTCGAAATGCGAGGCCAGGCACTGCTGGAGATCGGTGAGCAGCCCGTCCGCACGGCCCGAGGCGAAGCACTGCGCGTCCACCACGACGTGGGCGGAGAACACCGGTGCGCCGCGGGTGAGCTGCCAGACGTGCACGTCGTGCACGCCGACGACACCGGGCGTGCCGAGGATGTGCTCGCGGATCTCCCGCACGTGCATGCCCTCAGGAGTCGCCTCGCTCAGCACGGACGCGACCTCCCGGAGCAGCCCGATCGCGCGGGGCACGATCATCGCGGCGATGAGCAGCGACGCGACCGCATCGGCCGGCAGCCACCCGGTGGTCAGGATCACCACGGCCGCGACGATCACCGCGACGGATCCCAGCAGGTCCCCGAGGACCTCCAGGTACGCCCCGCGCACGTTGAGGCTGGTGCGCTGCGCCGTGCTGAGCAGCCACATGGCCGCCCCGTTCGCGACGAGCCCGATCGCCGCAACGACGAGCATGAGACCACCGGCGACCTCCACCTCGCCCGGTTCGATCAGCCTGAGGATCGCCTCGATCGCCACCCACAGCGACAGCGCGATGAGGATGACGCCGTTGATCAGCGCACCGAAGACCTCGGCGCGCTGATACCCGAAGGTCCGGCGGTCGTTCGCGGGTCGCGCCGCCACGACGCTGGCGATGAGCGCGATCACCAGGGCCGCTGCATCCGTCAACATGTGCGCCGCATCGGCCAAGAGCGCCAGGGAGCCGGAGAGGATCGCTCCGGTTACCTGGACGAGGAATACCGTGGAGGTGATGCCCAGCGAGATCGCCAGCAGGCGGCGGTTGCCGGCGCTGCGCAGCGATCCCCCTCCGGAGGCGTGGTCGTGCATGATCCCAGGCTAGGCCCCGCGCCGGGGAGCGGGGACCGTGCGAGGACTGTCGGGAACGAGTCTGATTCTCGTTACACGCGGGTCACGACCAGCGCGCGCGACCAGAGTCGACGGTCCGTCGCTGCGATCGGGAGGACCGACCGCGTGCGCTTCCGCCGGGCGGGTCTCCCCGGTGCCGGGTCAGAGCGAGGCGAGCAACGGCGTCAGCGCGGCGAACGCCCGCGCGCGATGCGACTGTGCGTTCTTCTCCTCGGCGGTCCACTCCCCCACCGAACGTTCGGAACCGGCGGGCTGACCGTCGGGGATGAAGATCGGATCGTAGCCGAAGCCGCCGCTGCCTGATGCGGAACGGGCGAGCCGCCCCGGCCAGACGCCCTCCACGACGTGCTCGTCCCCGCCCGGCACGACCAGGGCGATCGTGGAACGGAACTGCGCCCCGCGGTGCGGGTCTGCGACATCCGACAACTGGTCGAGCAGCAGATCGAGGTTGGCCCTCGCGTCCTTCTTGTGTCCCGCCCAGTAGGCGGAGAACACCCCGGGCGCTCCGCCCAGTACGTCGACGCAGATTCCCGAATCGTCCGCGAGCGCCGGAAGCCCTGTGTGGGCTGCCGCCGCCCGCGCCTTGATCAGCGCATTCGCCGCGAACGTCACGCCGTCCTCCACCGGTTCGGGTCCGTCGTAGCCGACGACCTCCAGGTCCGGGCGGGTCTCCGCGACGATCGCCTGGAACTCGGACACCTTGTGCGGGTTGTGCGTGGCCAGGACGATCCGGGACGTCATCGGGCGGCGTCCTCGCCGTCGGCCAGCGCCGCGAGCTGGGCGTCGCGCAGGTCGGCGCATCCGTCCGCTCCCAGCTGCAGCAGGGCGTCGAGCTCCCGCTTGTCGAACGGGGCGCCCTCGGCTGTCCCCTGCACTTCGACGAACAGACCCCGGCCGGTCATGACGACGTTCATATCGGTCTCCGCGCGCACGTCCTCGACATAGGCGAGATCGAGCATGGGCTCCCCGTCGATGATGCCGACGGAGACCGCCGAGACCGAGTCCAGCAACACGGTCGACTTCTGCGCGATGAACTTCTTCGCGCGTCCCCACTCGATCGCGTCGGCGAGCGCCACGTAGGCGCCGGTGATCGCCGCGGTGCGGGTGCCGCCGTCGGCCTGGAGCACGTCGCAGTCGATGACGATGGTGTTCTCGCCCAGCGCCTTCGTGTCAACGACCGCGCGCAGCGCCCGGCCGATGAGACGGGAGATCTCGTGGGTGCGACCGCCGATCCGGCCCTTCACGCTCTCGCGGTCGTTGCGGCTGTTGGTGGCCCGCGGCAGCATCGCGTACTCCGCGGTCACCCAGCCCTTGCCCTTGCCCGTCAGCCAGCGCGGCACGCCGTTCGTGAACGACGCGGTGCACAGCACCTTCGTGCCGCCGAAGGAGATGAGCGCCGAGCCCTCGGCCTGGGCGCTCCACCCTCGCTCGATCGTGACGGGGCGCAGCTGATCGACGGTACGGCCGTCGACGCGGGTGATCTCTGACATGGGACTCCTTCGGGTGGGCCGGGCAGTCAGCGCGGCAGGTCGATCGCGCCGGTCTGCACGAGCTGGACGGAACGCACTTCGCGTCCCATGAGTCGATGGGCGAGGGTGATGAAGTCGTCCGCGGACGACCCCGTGGCCTCGTAGGTGTGGTGGGCGACGGCGTCGGGCCCGGCCAGCAGGTCGCGGGACACCAGCTGACGGTAGACGTCCTTCGCCGTCTCGGTGTCGCTGGAGACGAGACTCACGCCCTCCCCCATGACGTAGCTGATGGCGCCCTCCAGGAACGGATAGTGCGTGCAGCCGAGCACGAGCGTGTCGACGCCGGCATGCCGCAGCGGTGCGAGGTACTCCTCGGCGACCCGGAGGACCTCGGGCGTGTCGGTGACACCCGCCTCGACGAACTCCACGAACCGCGGGCAGGCCTCGGCGAACACGGTGATGCCCGGGTTCACCTCGAGCATGTCCTGGTAGGCCCCGGACCCGATGGTTCCCGCGGTCCCGATGACACCGATCCGGCCGTTCCGGGTGGTCGACATCGCCGTGCGCACCGCGGGGCCGATCACCTCGATGACCGGGACGTCGTAACGCTCGCGCGCGTCGCGGAGCATGGCGGAGGACGCGGTGTTGCAGGCGATCACGAGCATCTTGACGCCCTCGTCGACCAGGGTGTCCAGGACCTCGAGACTGTACCGGCGCACGTCCGCGATCGGTTTGGGACCGTACGGGGATCGGGCGGTGTCGCCGATGTACCGGAGGGACTCCCGCGGCAGCATCTGCGAGACGGCCCGGGCGACCGTGAGTCCTCCCACCCCGGAGTCGAAGATCCCGATCGGTGCGTCGTCCACGAGCATCAACCCTACCCGCGCTCGATAGGGTGTCTCCCATGTCCGCCTCCACGGCCCTGCTGACCGACCGGTACGAACTGACCATGATCGAGGGCGCGCTGCGGGACGGCACCGCCTCCCGGCGATGTGTCTTCGAACTCTTCGCGCGACGCCTCCCCGGCGGACGGCGCTTCGGAGTGGTGGCCGGAACGGGCCGCCTCCTCTCCCTCATCGCGGACTTCCGCTTCGGCGAGGAGGAGCTGCGTTTCCTCCGGGACGGACGGGTCGTGGATGCCGAGACGATCGCTTTCCTGGAGTCCTTCCGCTTCAGCGGATCCCTCACCGGGTACCGCGAGGGCGAGCTGTACTTCCCGGGCTCGCCCATCCTCACGGTGGAGGGCACGTTCGCGGAGGCGGTGATCCTGGAGACCCTGGCACTGAGTGTCCTGAACCACGATTCGGCCGTCGCGACCGCGGCGGCGCGGATGTCGATCGCAGCGGGAGACCGACCGCTCGCGGAGATGGGCTCCCGGCGAGCCGGCGAGCGCTCCGCCGTCGCGGCCGCGCGCGCGGCCTACATCACCGGGTTCGGAGCGACGAGCAACCTCGAGGCCGGCCGCGCCTGGGAGATCCCGACCATGGGCACGGCGGCGCACTCCTGGACGCTGCTCCACGACGACGAGGAGGATGCCTTCCGCGCTCAGATCGCCGCGCAGGGACTGGACACCACACTGCTGGTCGACACCTACGACATCCGCACCGGTGTCGAGACCGCCATCCGGGTCGCCGGTCCGGGCCTGGGCGGGGTGCGCATCGACTCCGGAGATCTCCCCGTCGTGGCGGCGGCCGTCCGCGCCCACCTGGACGATCTCGGTGCCGTGGATACCCGCATCACCGTCACGAGCGACCTGGACGAGTATGCGATCGCCGCACTCGCCGCGTCTCCCGTGGACGCCTACGGTGTCGGAACCTCGGTCGTCACCGGATCCGGGTCACCGACCGCCGGCATGGTCTACAAGCTCGTCGCCCGCCAGGACGCCGACGGCGGCTGGGTTTCCGTCGCGAAGGCGTCGGCGGACAAGGCGTCCACCGGAGGACGCAAGTCCGCCTTCCGCCGCCTCCGGGAGGGCACGGCGACCGCCGAGGTGGTGGCCGTCGCCGACGGGTTCGAGCCGCTCGCCACCGCTGCGCAGCATCCCGATGCGCGCCCTCTGCAGGTCGACCTCATCCGCTCCGGCGAGATCATGCCCGGCTTCGAGGGCCCGGAAGGGGTTCGTGCCGCGCGCGCCCATCATCTGTCCGTTCGGGCCGAGCTGCCGGTGCGAGCGCTCGGGCTCAGCCGCTCCGGACCCGCGATCCCGACGCACGTCGTCTGACCCCCGCCGATCGATCCCTCGACGGCGCAGGGTCGGATGTCACTTCTGGAGCGACTCGTAGATCTCTTTGCACGAGGGGCACACCGGGAACTTCTCCGGGTCGCGACCGGGCGTCCACTTCTTCCCGCACAGCGCGCGGACCGGCTTGCCGGTCAACGCGGACTCGAGGATCTTCTCCTTCTTGACGTAATGCGAGAAGCGCTCATGATCGCCTGGCTCGATGCTCTCCTCGCGGATGAGCTCCTCGAGCTCGCGGTCGAGGGTGGCAAGTCCCCCCTGGTCGGGGCTGTCGAGAGGCGTACTCATGGTTGGTCAGTCTACCGGCGAGCGTCGCATTCGGCACCGCATCGGAGGATCAGTACGCGGCTTCCACGAACTCCATGAGGACGCCCGCGCGGCGTTCGAACAAGAGGGCGCCGACGGCGAGCCCGACCCCGAGCACGAGGACCCCGGTGGTGAGACCCGCCACGAGGGCGGCGACACCGTAGGACGGGTCCGCCGTCACGGCGATCCACGCCCACCACAGCGTCGGGATGCTGACGAGCAGCGTGCCGAGCATGACGAACGCCTGTCCGGCCAGACCCGAGGAGCCGGTGCGCTGCGGCTGCTGGAACGGGCTGTCCCCCGGTCGCGACACGGCGTAGGGACGCCATACCGAGGAGATCGAGCTGAGACCGAGCCCGGACAGGAACAGGGTGGCGGTCACCCCGATCAGCGCCGGAAGATGCGCCCAGCGGCCGTTCACCGCGATCGCCAGCGGGACGGTGACCGCGAACGTCGGGATGCCGATCAGCAGGATCGGCACGAGGCGGCCGATCCGATCGGACACGCCCCGGACGCCGGACGCGATGTGCAGCCATACGGCGGTCGAGTCGTAGGCGACGTCGTTGTGCGGCAACCACCCGAAGAACAGGGCGATCAGCGGGATCGGCACGAGCGCCACGATCTCCGGCGGCACACCGGCGATCAGCAACGGCACGGTCGTCGCCATCGCGGCGACCGGGACGACCAGCACGTTGACCGCGTACCGCCGGTCGCGGAACCAGTAGATGAGGCTCCGCGCGGCGATCGCGCCGCCGGGGGTGGCGGGCATCACCGTGAACCAGCCCATACCGCCGCGCTCACGTTCCACGACGGGACGTTCGATCGTCGTGAGAGCCCGGTTCACGAGCGCGAACCATGCGACGGCCAGGAGCCCGACGGTCAGCAGGGCGACGAGCAGGGAGACCGCGAAAGCGATGGCGTCACCGGCCACAGCGGGCAGCGACCACGCCGCCCCCAGTGGCGTCCACGCCAGGACGTCGGCCGCCGTCTCGAGCTGTGGCGGGACCCGGTCCCCCCAGTCGAGGGAGGCGACGAACACGCCTACGGGAACCAGCACGATCAGCAGTGCCAGCAGGAACATCCCGGTCAGTTCGCGGGAACGTCGCTCGCCGGTGACGTTGGCGCCGACGGCCGCTCCGACGCGAGCCAGCAGGAGGCAGGTCAGGAAACCCAGCACCGGCCCGATCACGGCAGCTGCGCCCGCGCCGCGTCCGATCCACATCGCGCCGAGCGCGATGGCCACGGCGGCGACCGCGAGCATGGGCACGCTGATCGCTCCCGCGAGCAGGATCGCCGCTGCCAAGGGCCGCGGAGACAGCCCCAGCGTCGCGAAGCGGCGCGGGTCCAGCTGATCGGAGGTGCCCGAGACGGGCGCGGCGAAGGCGTAACCGAGCGCGATGGCGGAACCGCTGAGCACCGTCACGACGAAGGCCGCACCATCGGAGAGCGATCCGAGACGGGTGATCCCGACGCACACGAGGGCCACGCCGATGACGACGGCCACGAGGCCGAGGACGGTGCGGACACGCTCACGGGGGTCGCCGCGGAGCGCGCCGAGCAGCAGCGCGAGCCTCAGTCGGAGAACGTGTGCAACCACTCGAGGCCCTCCACCTCGTTCGGTCCGCCGATCAGATCGAGGAAACGCTCTTCCAGGGTCTGCGTGCCACGCACCTCGTCGATCGTGCCCTCCGCGAGCACCTGTCCCGAGACGATGACGGCGACGCCGGTGCAGACTCGCTCGACGAGGTCCATCCCATGGCTGGACAGCAGTACCGTCCCGCCGTTGGCGACGTAGGTGGAGAGGATGTCCAGGATGACGGCGCTCGAGACCGGATCGACCGCCTCGAAGGGCTCATCCAGGACCAGCAACCGCGGCGAATGGATCAGCGCGCCCGCGATCATCACCTTCTTGGTCATGCCGGCCGAGTAGTCCGAGACCGGGCGACCGAGCGCCTGGGTCAGGTCGAAGGCGCGGCCGAGATCCGCCACCCGCCTGTCGACGGTCGCGGGGTCGAGCCCGCGCAGCATGCCGCTGTAGGCGAGCAGCTGACGCCCGGTGAGACGGTCGAACGTGCGCAGGCGGTCCGGCAGCACGCCCACGAGGCGCTTCGCCTGGCGGGACCTCGTGCGAGCGTCGACCCCGGCGATGTGGATCTCGCCGGCATCCGGGCGGAGCAGCCCCGCGATCATCGAGAGCGTCGTGGTCTTGCCCGCACCGTTGGGTCCCACCAAGCCGTAGAAGGAGCCTGCCGGCACGACGAGGTCGATGCCGTCCACCGCCGTCGTCCCCCCGAACGCCTTGCGCAGTCCCGAGACCCGCAGCGCCGGCGGGGCCGGTACCTCGGTGTCGTCGGCGGTGTCCACCGGGGAGAACAGCACGACCGGCACGGCGACGTCGCCCTCGTGCGCGGACTCGGGCTCGGGCTCGACTTCGGGTGCGGCCTCAGGCTCGGGCTCGGGCTCGACCTCGGGCTCGACCTCGGGCTCGACTTGGGGCTCGACCTCGGGCTCGACTTGGGGCTCGACCTCGGGCTCGGGCTCGACTTCGGGTACGACCTCGGGCTCGGGTACGACCTCGGGCTCGGGTACGACCACGGGCTCGGGCGCGGGCGAGGCCTCGATTTCGGGCTCGGGCTGGACTGGGGCCGCGGGAGCGTTCCCGGTTTCGATCGTCTCGGCGGACGCGACCTCGGGCTCGATCGCGTCTGCCGGTCGTGGATCGAGGACCGCCGCGTCGGCCGCCTCCTGCTCGCCCTCCCCCGCGGGACGTGCGGTGTCGGCCGTTCCCCGGGACACGGCCGCCTGCGCCGCCACGGCAGCCGGGACGGGCGGCAGCGGGGGGACGACGGGTGCCCGGGGCGGCAGCGGTGGCCGGGGCGGGATGACGAGATCCACGCCGGCCGCCGCGGGGTTCGCCGGCTCCGCGCGGGAATCCGCGGTCTTCGGCGTCGAGGCGGGCTCCCGGTCCGGCACTGCTGTCTTCTCCGCCGGCGGGGTCGCTTTCTTCGCGGTCGAGCGAGCGGACGCCGGCCGCTTCGCCGTGGCCGGGCGCTTCGTGGCCGGGCGCTTCGCCGCCGGACGCCCGGTCGCGGGCTCCGTCTGCTCCGGGGCGGCCGGACCCGCCTCGGCATCCGCCCGGGACGTCTCCTTCGATGAACCGGCATCCGTCACGGACTGTGCCGTGGGGTCCGTGCTCGCCGGGGCGCTCTTCTTCTTCCGCGGCGGGGACTTCCTGGGCGTGCCGGCCGGCTTCTGGGGGCCCGGATCGGGACGGGTCTCGATCGACGGGGCGGCATGCGAGCCCCGGCTGGGTTCCGGCTCGGACAGGTTCGACGTGACGCCGTGATCGGGCGTCGTGGGCACGTCGGAGCCGGGCGTCGAGTCGGTCATCGGTCAACGGTACCAACCACCTGCGACGCGACACCCCGCTGCGAAGAGGTTCATGTCCTATTGTCACGAAAGCACAACGAATCAGCCGTTTTCCACAGCTCGGGCACCTGACCAGGTGCTCTCCCAGGTGCTCTGGCTACCATGGAAAGAAGCACGAAGGAGTGTCGTGTCGGTGAACCGACCGTGAAGCTTCAGAACTCCAGGAGATGCAGATGAGACTCAAGACCGTGATCCTTGCCGCAGGCATGGGTTCCCGCCTGGGGCGCAGCCTGCCCAAGCCCCTGACAGAGCTCAGCGACGGACGCAGCATCATGCGCCAGCAGCACGACAACATCCGCGCCGCATTCGGCGACGAGGCCCAGATCACGACCGTCGTCGGCTACCGCGCCGAGGCCATCGTGGATGCCTTCCCCGACGCCGATTACGTCTACAACGAGCGCTACGACCAGACCAACACCTCGAAGAGCCTCCTGCGGGCGCTGAACGCCACCGGTCGTTCCGGTGTGCTGTGGATGAACGGCGACGTCGTGTTCGACCCCCGCGTGCTCGGCCGCGCGATCGAGCTCATCGAGCGCGAGCAGTCGTTCGTCACGGTGAACACCTCCAAGGTCAGCGACGAAGAGGTCAAGTACACCGTCACTCCCGAGGGCCACATCAAGGAGCTCTCCAAGACGGTCCGCGGCGGGATCGGTGAAGCCGTCGGCATCAACTACATCGCCCGGCAGGACAAGCGTGCGTTCATGCACCACCTGTCCCGCGTCGGCGACCAGGACTACTTCGAGCGCGGCCTGGAGCTCGCGATCCAGCACGACGGACTGCTCCTCGAGCCGCTCGACATCTCGGACCTGTACGCAGTGGAGGTCGACTTCGCCGAAGACCTCGAGCGCGCGAACCAGTTCGTCTGACTCCCCCACATCCACGAGAGCCCCGTCCGGTCCGCCGGCTCGGGGCTCTCGTGTTCTCCGCCCGGCGCCAGCCCTCACCCAGGCGCCAGGCCTAGGATCGCGGCGTGACTGAGAAGGTGCACCGCATCCATTCGCTCCCGGACGACGCGCCCTGGAGCGGCGGACTGCCGCCGCAGGGATCGCCCGAGCACCCGCTGACGGTGCGCGCCCTGGACCGCGTGCTGGCCATTCAGCGACCCGTCGTCCTCGCGCACCTGCGCAGCATCCGTCTCCGGCACCCGCACGCCTCCACGCTGGACATCGTGCGCATCCTCGAGCGCCGCTACCTCGCCGCGGTCACGACGGGCGGCGCGGCCGTGGGCGCGACCGCCGTCGTTCCCGGCATCGGCACCGGGATCACCCTCGCCCTCAGCGGCGCGGAGACCCTCGGGTTCCTGGAGGCGACGACCCTCTTCGCCCAGTCCGTCGCAGAGGTGCACGGTATGCCCGTCGACGACCCGGACCGTGCTCGGGCACTCGTGCTCACCCTCCTTCTGGGCAAGGAGGGCATCGACCTCGTCGCGCAACTGGCCAGACAGGCCAGCGGACGCGGACCCGGCCGAGACGCCTACTGGGGTGAACTCATCACGAAGACGCTCCCCCGGGTCGCCGTAGGGCCTCTCGTCGATCGACTGAAGACATCCTTCCTGCACCGCTTCGCCGCCCGCGGCGGCGCCTCCTGGCTCGGCAAGGCCTTGCCGTTCGGCGTGGGCGCTGCGGTCGGCGGCACCGGCAACCACATCCTCGGCCGGCGCGTGATCACCACCTCGCACCAGGCGTTCGGGATGCCGCCCCAGATGCTGCCGGCGGAACTCGAACCCCGCCCGGGAGCGGCACCGATCGAGCGACTCGCCGGGACCGGGATCGTCCGCGCCGGAAGCGCGGCGGTCGGAGCAGCGGGCGCCGCCGCGCGCGGAGCGGGCCGGGCCGTCCGCAGCATCGGCGCCGCGGGGCGTCGGGCCGGTTCGGCCGCCGGCGATGCCCGCCGCGCGCTGACCCGCCGCTCCCGCTCCGAGGCGCCGGAGCCGGAGCAGCCGGCCGAGTCACACGACTGATCGGACGCCGCAGCCGGCCCGGCCGTCAGGTGTCCAGCTCGGCCTCGGCACCCTCGGACTCGTCGACCTCCGGGGCGGCGTCCGCCTGCTCGAGCGAACGCCGGTTCCAGCGCTCCCATTCGTCCATGAGCTGCTGCACAGCGGCGTGGAACCGCGCGGTGGGCGCGCCCGGCGAGGTGTCCCCGAAGTAGTGGCGCACCCAGTACGCGAGCCGGGTCACCGACTCCGGATCGTTCAGCACCCGGTCCGTCTCGGTGATGACGTCGGCCGCGCGGTCCGCATCCAGCCACTCGCATGCGGACAGGTAGCCGTGGGTGTCGACGATCGCACGGTCGTCGCTCGGCCGGGTGATCAGGAGCGGACGGTCGGCTGCCAGACGGTCGTACACCATCGCCGAGATGTCGACGATGGCGACGTCCGCCGAGGACAACTGCCAGCCCAGGTGCGGACCGTCGTCGAAGACGTGCTGCGCGGTCGGGTCCGCGGCGTTCGCCGCGGCGATCGCGGCGATGATCCGCCGGTTCGCGGCTCCGTACTCCGGGTCCACGACTCCGCTGCGGGGATGCGGCCGGTAGATCAGCCGGTGCCGCCCCGATGCCAGCAACGCGGCCACCAGCGCCTCGCCGTGGGTCACGATCGAGCCGTAGTGGGCCGAGGGACGATCACCCTCCCACGTCGGCGCGTAGAGGACGACGGTGCGCTCGTCCGGCGTGTAGGGCAGCGCACCGGAATAGTGGTCCGCCTGCGGGCGCCCGATCGCGATGGTGCGCGCATCGAGGTCGTAGTTCCACAGCACCCTGGCCAGCCGCTCGCGGGCCGCATCCCCCGCGATGAAGGCGTAGTCGTACGCCTTGAACTGGTTGGTGGTCATGTACATCTTGTCGGACTCGCCGTGGTTGATGAACACGTGCCAGCGCCGTCCGTACCGGAACATCTGGAAGTTGCGGGTGTTCTGGTTCACGTAGAAGACGACCCTGATGTCCTGGGTCGCCAGGTACTGCTCGATGTTGCGGACCGTCGGGACGAAGGCCACCGGGAGGTCGGTCTCCTCCAGCAGCGCTCGAGCGCCCGTCGCCGTGCGGCTCAGGATGACGACGGGCCACGTTTCCGCGAGCTTCTCGAGGGGCTTGTACCACTGCCGCATCTGGTACATGTTCACCGCGCCGTCCGCGAAGTAGACGGCGATCTTGGCGTGCCCGGGGCGGTGCGGAGGAGCGGCGGCGAGCCGTGCTCGCACGGTCTGCACGGCCCGGCGATTGTCGAGCGCTCGGCGCAGAAGCCCTCGTGCCTTTCGTACGTCCGATGCCCATCCCATCCTTCCAGCCTAACTTCCGGGCGTGCATGGGATGATCGTCGGATGCATGTGAACGCGGGCGGAGCCCGGGACGCCCCCGTTCCCCCGCATGATGCCGGGGTGTCCTTCGTGATGCCGGTGCTCAACGAGATCGGCTACCTCGAGCGCGCCGTGCGCACGGTGCTGGAGCAGGACGTACCCGGCCCGATGGAACTCGTCCTTGCCCTCGGCCCGTCGTCCGACGGCACGACGGAGCTCGCCCGCCGCCTGGCGGAGGAGGACGAGCGCATCGTGCTCGTGGACAACCCCGAGGCGGACATCCCCACCGGGCTGAATCTGGCCATCGCGCGCAGCACGCTGCCGACGATCGTGCGCGTGGACGCGCACTCCGAGCTGGCTCCCGGGTACACCACCCGGGCGTTGCAGACCCTCGAGCGGGTGCGTGCAGCGAACGTCGGCGGCATCATGCGCGCCGACGGCCGCGCTCCCTTCCAGCGCGCGGTGGCACGCGCCTACAACTCCCCCTTCGGTCTCGGCGGCGGCGCGTACCACGGCGGGACCAGGGAGGGCGCTGCGGAGTCGGCCTACCTGGGCGTGATGCGTCGGGCCGTCATCGACGAGATCGGCGGTTTCGACGAGTCCCTGCGCCGCGGTGAGGACTGGGAGCTCAATCTGCGCATCCGCCGCGCGGGCTACCGCGTGTGGTTCGATCCGGCGCTGTCGGTGACCTACTGGCCGCGCGAGAGCTGGACACGGCTCGCGCGGCAGTTCCGTGCCACGGGGGCCTGGCGGGGTGAGCTCGTCCGCCGCTACGGGCGCCGCAACTCGCTGCGCTTCTTCGCGCCGCCCGCCCTGGTGCTGGCAGTGGCCGCGAGCATCGTGGTGGGGATCCTGCAGGCGACCGGTGTGCTCTCGGGCGTGGCGGCCCTCGTGGCCTCCGTCGTGTACCTCCCCGTCCTGGCGTACCTCGCGCTCATCGTCGCGGTCGCGGCCGGTCCCGGCGGTGGCCGCGGATGGCGCGACAAGCTCTGGACGCTGGCCGTCCTTCCCACGATGCACCTGGCATGGGGCACGGGCTTCCTCGCCGGTGTGTTCTCGGGCGCCCACGACACGGTCGACACGTCCCGGCTCGGGACCCGCAACACCCCGCTGCCCTGAGGCGGATCAGCGCTCCACGAAGCCTTGGTCCAGGATGCGGTCGACCACCCGCTCCGCCGCATGACCGTCCTCGCGCGCGTTGAAGCGGGCGCGCCAGCTCTCGTACCGCGCGGTGACGTCCGCGCCCTGCGGGGCGGCCAGCGCCGCGGTGAGCTCCTCCTGCGACCGCACCAGCGGTCCGGGTGCGTGCGCGAGCAGGTCGAAGTAGAAGCCCCGCAACTCGCCCCGGTAGTGCTCGAGGTCGGGGACCAGGAAGTACATCGGCTTGCCCGTCACGCTGTAGTCGAACATGACCGAGGAGTAGTCCGTGATGAGCGCGTCGGCCAGGAGCAGCAGCTGCGAGGTGTCCGGGAACCCGGTGACGTCGATGACGCGCGCACCGGTGGTGTCGGAGCCGGGGAGGAGCGTGCGGGAATGTCCCCGCACCAGGACCACGGAACCCGTGTCCGCGGCCAGCCGCTCGGCGTCGAGGAAGTCCACGATCTCCTCCCGGTCATCGCGCCACGTGGGCGCGTAGAGCAGGACCCGCTCCTCGGGACCGATGCCGAGTCCGGCGCGGACGGCCGTGCTGTCCCCGGTCGTCAGCACGTCGTTGCGGGGGTAGCCCTCCACCCAGATGGGCCGGCCGAGGAAGGCGTAGGCGCGCTTCATGATGCCCGCCGCGTAGGGGTTCTGCGCCAGCAGGACGTTCCAGCGCCGGGCCTCGCGGACGACCGCGACGGCGCGGCGGGGGTCGAAGCCGGGCCGGTGCAGCGCGAGCCGTTTGAGGGGGGTCCCGTGCCAGGTCTGCAGGACGGTCTGTCCCCGGCGGCGCACGAAACGCCTCCGCAGCCAGTCGTTGACCACGAGCAGACGCGCCGCGCCTCGAGTCCGCCACCATTCGGGGCTGCCCTCGACGACGGCGATCGCCCCGTCCGGGACCGGCACGGAGAGGTCCACGACGCTCCAGTAACGCGTCACGCCGGGCGCTCTCCGGCTGAGTTCGCGATCGATCGCCAGCGGGTTGCAGCTGGCGTTCCGCCCGTAGAAGCTCTCGAAGAAGACGGCGTTCTCCAGCTCCGCATCCGCCGACGCGTACCGCCGTTCCAGCGCGTCCTGCCCCTCACCGGAGTCGTACGCGGGGTCGACCGGAGGACCCACCTGCAGCGACCATCCCTGCAGCGACGCACGGAGGGTCGGGAACAGCACCAGGTCCAGCGGCTCCGGCGGGGACGGCTGCTCGGCACCGTCGTCCGGCACGACCTCGAGCACATAGGTCCCCGACGGCAGTGGCAGCTCCGGCCCACCCCAGCGCGCCACCTTCAGCGGCAGCGTCGCCGTCCAGACCGAGCCGGTCACGACTGCCTGTGCCGACACGCGGGCACGAGGACCGACCAGCGCCAGCGACGCGGGCACCGGCCCCTCTCCGGAGAGTATGAGAGCGGGCTCGTCACCGGTGCCCCATCGCGCCGTCGTCATTCCGTGTCCTTTCCTGACCGCTCCGGATGCCTGTCTGCACCGATGGCCGCGATGATCGCACGATACACGCGCTCGGCGTTCCGTCCGTCGCGGTAGGCGTGCACCCGCGCGTCGAGGTCGCGTGCGCGGGCCAGGCGCCGTTCCCGCTCGGCGGGATCGGTGAGCACCGCGTCGAGCTGTCCGAGGGCCTGCGGCCAGGTACGGGCGGGGTCGTCCCCGGCGACGTCGTGGAAGGACCCGTAGAAGCCCCGCCGCCGGGCGTACTCCGCGACGTCGGGAGCCAGGAAGATCTCCGGGAGCGGGACGAGCGACGCGTCGAACGCGAGCGAGGAGTAGTCCGTGATCAGGACGTCCAGCCCCGGCAGCAACGGGGTGACGTCGGCGACGCGGTCGCTGCCCAGCATCCGGATGCGGTCCTCCCCCGCCGGAGGCCGGTAGTCCCCGGCGCCGAGCGGGTGGGAGCGGATGAGGAGGATCGCGTCGCGCTCCTGGAGCAGTCCGGAGATGGCCGCCCAGTCCTCGGCATCGGGGATGGCCGGGTCCGGGTCGCCGTCCCGCCAGGTCGGGGCGTACAGCACGACCGCGCGGTCGCCGATGGGCCCGGTCACCCGCTCGAGCGTGGCGCGTGCGGTGCGTCGCCGCTCCCCCGCCGATCCGCGGGAAAGCACGTCGACGCGCGGTTCACCGACCACCGGTACGCGTTCATCGGGCAGGGAGAACGCGGATTCCAGCCGCCCGCGGACCAGATGGGATGCGGCGGGCAGCAGTCCGATCCGGCGTGTGGCCGAGCGGTACATCGCGGCGAGCACGGTGCGGACGAACCGCGACGAGGGCAGCAGAGCGCTCCGGACGGTCTCCGGGGAATCGATGCCGATCCGCTTCAGCGGTATCCCGTGCCACAGCTGCACGATGAACGCGCCGGAGACCGCATACCGGTCCACGTCGCCGAAGCCGTGGGTGATCACCACGACGCGCGCGCGGGCGGTGCGCCACAGAGCGCGCACCGAGCCCTTCCGGAGCGTCGGGATGCCGCGTGCCGCCGCATCCCGTTCCTGTTCCGGGCCGTCCACCAGCCACACCGCCGGCACCTCTCCGGCCCGTGCCTGCTCCCAGACGGCGAGCGCGCCGTCCGCGATGCCCACGGCGCATCCGAAGACCCATTCGTCGCGGGTCCGGGGAACGAGCCGGGTCAGCACCCACCCGGCGGCATAGAGCGGTATCGCCCGCAGCTTCTTCGCGTTGCCGGCACCGAACGAGAAGGACGCCACCTCGCGAGCCTATCGCGAGGTGGCGTCCGATCCCGTGAGCGGTGGGTGCCTACGGCTGCAGGGTGCCGAGCGTGACGTCCGTCGTGCGGCTCTCGCCGTCACGGACGTAGCGCACGCTGGCTTCCGAACCCGCGGCGGCCGCCCGCACCTGGGCGGTGAGGTCGACGGAGTTGTCGATCGGCACGCCGTTGAACTCGGTGATGACGTCGCCGGCGCGCAGACCGCCCTCGGCCGCGGCGCCGTCCGGGGTGACCTCGGCGATGGCCGCGCCTTCGATCGTCGCGTTCTCCAGCGACGCCGCGTTCTGCACCGTCGCGCCGAGCAGACCGTGCGTGGCCTCTCCGGTCTCGATGATCTCCTCCGCGATGCGCTCCGCGATGTTGGAGGGGACGGCGAACCCGACGCCGATGTTGCCGGACTGCCCGGACGACGTTCCGCCGGAGGACGCGATCGCCACGTTGATCCCGATGAGCCGGCCCTCGTCGTCGACGAGCGCGCCACCGGAGTTGCCCGGGTTGATCGCGGCGTCGGTCTGGATGACGGCGATCTTGATGGTGGCCGAGCTCTGCGGCGTCGCCTGACCCTGACCGAAGTCGAACTGGAAGGGACCCTCGCTCGGATCGCCCGGCTCCTCCTGGTCCTCGCCGGAGGAGTCGTCCGGGGCGGCGGAGGACGCGATCTCGATGGACCGGTTCAGCGCGCTGACGATCCCGGTGGTGACGGTGTTGTCGAGCCCCAGGGGTGCACCGACCGCGACCGCCTGGTCACCCACGTTGAGCTTGCTCGAGTCGGCGAACTCGATCGCGGGAAGACCCGAGGCGTCCTCCAGCTTGATGACGGCGAGGTCGTAGGTGGGGTCGGTACCGACGATCGAGGCCTTGTAGACGCGGTTCTCGGACGTGGTGACCGTGATGGTCGGATCGGCCGTCGCCCCGTCCAGGGTGACGACGTGCGTGTTCGTCAGGACGTACCCGTCGTCGGAGATGATCACGCCGGAACCGGTGCCCGCGCCGCTCGAGGAGGACGCGGAGATGGTCACCACGCTCGGCACGACCTTCGCGGCGACGGCGGTGGTCCGGTTCACGTTCTCGGTGTCGTTGACCGTGATGACGGATGAGCCGCCGGCGGACGCCTCGGTGGAGGTTCCCCAGAGGCTGATGCCGGCGTACGTGCCGCCGAGGCCGGCGGCACCGCCGACGATCGCCGCGGCGACGAGCAGACCCACGGTGCGTGCCGCTCCCGACTTCTTCCGGGGCGCGGAGGGGGCCGGCGTGTCCGCGAGGGGCGTCGTCGGGGCCGTCTGGGCACCCGGCCCGAAGGCCGCTCCTGCGGGCGCGGAGGGCGCGCCGTAGGTCGGGTATCCAGCCGGGTACGGCGGGCGCGGGGGGATGGCGGCGGACGGCGCTCCGGTGGGGAGCGGCGGCCGTGCGGGGGTGTCGTAGGAAGCCTGCGACGGCGCGGCGGAACCGGTCTGCGGAGGCCGCGCGGCAGGCGGAACGTCGCCGACGGGACGGGAAAGGTCGCGGTCGGCGGACGCGGCGGGACCAGCCGCGGACGAGTCGGCGGCGGTCGGTTCGGGGGTGGTGCCCTCGATGTCACTCATGATTGCTCCTTCTGGCAGGCCTTAATCAGGGTGCAGCCCTTTTCTGTGCATTGCCTATGCCGAGAATGGGACGACCCTATGCGACTAACCTGTGTCGAATGCGAACCCTGAGCGGAGCGTGGCGCCGGGCCGCCGCGGGCGCCGGACTCCTCGGCACGGACGGGACCACGTCCCCCACGATCTTCGCGGAGATGAGCGCACTCGCCGCCCGCACCGGCGCCGTCAACCTCGGTCAGGGTTTCCCCGACGAGGACGGTCCCGCCGTCGTGCTCGAGGCCGCCCGGGACGCGATCTCCGCCGGGGTGAACCAATACCCGCCGGGCCGCGGGGAGGCCTCCCTCCGCGAGGCGATCGCGGAGCATCAGCAGCGGTTCTACGGGCTCGCCGTCGATGCCGAACGCGAGGTGCTCGTCACGGCCGGCGCGACGGAGGCGCTGGCCGCCACCATCCTCGCGCTCGTGGACGGCCCCGACGACGAGGTCGTCGTCTTCGAGCCGTTCTACGACGCTTATGCCGCGCTCGTCGCCCTCGCCGGGGCGCGCCTGGTGACGGTTCCGCTGCACTGGCCGGACTTCCAGCCCGACCTCGACCGGCTGCGGGAAGCGGTCGGTGACCG
The DNA here is from genome assembly GCF_008727755.1 of Microbacterium caowuchunii. NCBI lineage: Bacteria > Bacillati > Actinomycetota > Actinomycetes > Micrococcales > Microbacteriaceae > Microbacterium > Microbacterium caowuchunii. The sequence continues at coordinate 1,237,118 of NZ_CP044231.1, read as the reverse complement.
CACGCGGCTGATCATCGTGAACGACCCGCACAATCCCACCGGCACCGTCTTCACCGCCGAGGCGCGCGCGGAGATCGTGCGTCTGGCCGACCGGCACGACGCCGTGATCGTCACCGACGAGGTGTACGAGCACCTGCTCTTCGACGGCCGTCGCCACGTCCCGATGGCATCCATGCCCGGAGCCGCGGAGCGAACCGTGAGCATCTCCTCCGCCGGGAAGACCTTTTCCACCACCGGATGGAAGATCGGCTGGCTGACCGCGCCCGCCGCCCTGGTCGACGCCGTGCTCGCCGTCAAGCAGTTCCTGACCTACGTCAACGGGGCACCGTTCCAGCCCGCGGTCGCGCTCGGGCTGAGGCTCGGCGACGAGGTCTTCGCCGGGATCGCTGCGGACCTGCAGCGCAAACGCGACCTGCTCCGCCGCGGCCTGGAGGCGGCGGGGTTCTCGGCCGCCCGCGCGGCCGGTTCGTACTTCACGGTCGCGGATGCGGCCCCGCTCGGCGCGACGGATGCGCACGCGTTCTGCCGATCGCTCGCCGATCGCGCAGGGGTGGTCGCCATCCCGCTGACCGCGTTCGCCACCGCGGAGCACCGTGCCGACTACGCGACGCTGGTGCGGTTCGCCGCGTGCAAACGCGAGGACGTCCTCACGGAAGCCGCACGGCGGCTGACGGTCCTGCGCTGAGGTTTCAGTCCCGCGGGTGCACGCCGTACCGGCGCAGCCGCAGAGCGGGGTTGACGCGGCGCACGCGGGCCACCTCGTCCGGATCGATGCGCCCCAGCACGATGCCCGATCCTGTGCCGATCGTCGCCACGACCACGCCCTGGGGGTCGATGATGCCCGACCTGCCCACGCCGAGGGGCGGCGGATGGTCCGCGGCCGCGACGTACACCGTGTTCTCGATGGCGCGGGCTTGCAGCAGCGTCTCCCACTGCGCCTCCTTGAGGGGCCCGCGCACCCACTCCGCCGGCACGAGCAGGAGCTCGGCTCCGGCGTCCACGAGGGTGCGCGCGGACTCGGGGAACCGCAGGTCGTAACAGGTCATCAGGCCGCAGGCCACACCGTCGACCTCGAAGATCTCCGGGGCGTCGAGAGCGCCCGCGGCCACCCAATCGGACTCGCGCTGACCGAACGCATCGTAGAGGTGCTGCTTGCGGTACCGGGCGCGGACGCCGCCGGCATCCACGGCGACGACCGTGTTGTGCACGTGCCTGCCGTCTCCGGCCGCCTCCAGCAGACCGGCGATCACGGTGATCCCCTGCTCCGCCGCCAGCCGGGTGAGAGCGGACACGAAGGGCCCGTCCATCGCCTCGGCGTGCTCACGGACGCTCACATCGAACGGGTCGACGAAGTAGCTGGAGTACTCCGGGAACACGACCGCCCGCGCGCCGGCCGCGGAGGCCTCGGCGGTCATCTCGCCGATCGCCTCGAGGTTGCGCGCACGATCGGCGGTGGGCGCGAACTGCGCGACGGCGAGGGTGAACGGATCGGGCACGCCCCCATCCTGGCGTGCGGGAGCCGGCCCGGCAACCGGCGCGAAACGCCCGGGATGACGGCCCCGATTCGACCGCGCGCGATCCCCGTGTTAGATTATCTCTTGTGCCGCGGGGTGGAGCAGTTCGGTAGCTCGCTGGGCTCATAACCCAGAGGTCGCAGGTTCAAATCCTGTCCCCGCAACGAAAACGAAGAAGGCGTCTCCTCCGGGAGGCGCCTTCTTCTTTTGCCCGCCCCGATTCCCGCCAGCGGGGGCTCAGGGCTCCGGATCCACCGCCGCCGACATCCGCATGAGGAATTCGGTCACCACGGCCAGCTCCTCGTCGGTGAACTCCTCCGCGACGCCGCGCATCGCGCCCATGCTGTCGCGGAAGTGCGCGCGGAACGAGTCCCGCGACTTCTGGGTCAGCGCGACGATCCGCGCCCGGCCGTCGTGCGGATGCGGCTTGCGCACGAGGTGGCCGGCATCCGCCAGGCGATCCAGGAGCTTGGTCGTCGAGGCGGTGGAGATCCGCAGGTGCCGGGCGATGTCGTGCGGACTGACCGATTCGTCCCGCTGCTCGCGGATGATCAGCATGCGCAACGCGGCGAGGTCCGTGGCGTTCATGTCCATCTCGCCCTTCATGCCGCTGTACATCCGGTCCATGGCGTCGCTGAAGGCACGGACGGCCGTCAACACCTGCCATACGGCGGTGTTGTCCGACACCCCCGTGCGCGGGACACCCGACATGTTGGACACTCCCTTCCAGCCTATGTAGTATCGGTCGAAAGCCAGATAGCTAGCTAAGCTAGCAAATAAGGAGGTCGAATGGACGAGATCGAGTACGTCGTTCTGCTGGACGACGAGGGAAACGAAATCGGCACGGCCCCCAAGAGCAGTGTGCACGGAACCGACACGGCTCTGCACCTGGCATTCTCCTGCCACGTCCTCAACGAAGACGGGGAGATCCTGGTGACGCGCCGCGCACTTCACAAGAAGACGTGGCCGGGCGTCTGGACCAACAGCTTCTGCGGTCACCCGAAGCCGGCGGAGCCCCTCCTCCAGGCGGTCCACCGCCGGGCCGAGTTCGAACTGGGACTCGCGCTCACCCAGATCCAGCTGGCACTCCCCCTGTTCCGCTACCGGGCCACCGATGCCAGCGGCGTCGTCGAGCACGAGGTCTGCCCCGTCTACATCGCCCGCGCCGAGGGCGAGCCCGTCCTGAATCCGCTGGAAGTCGTCGACGCCCGTTGGGTCGACCCCGCCGAGCTGGCGGCGTCCCTGCGCACGACCCCGTGGGCATTCAGCCCCTGGCTGGTGCTGCAGGCCGAGCAGCTCGATCTGTTCGCCGCACGCAGACCCCTCGAGCACCGGGTGGCCTCATGATCCACGGCCTCGGGCCCGACGTCCGCCAGGGAATCGATGACGAGATCGACGCCGCTCTGGCGCGGCTGCGCCGGCGCGCCGGCGACCTCGGCGAGTCCTTCGCGGCGCTGGCGGATGCGGTCACCCGCGCCGCCAGCGGCGGGAAGCGATTCCGTCCCGCCCTCGTCGTGGCGAACTTCGAGGCCTTCGGCGGGCGCGCCGACGAGATGACCGGCGTCTACCCCGTCGCCGCATCCTTCGAGTTGCTGCACACCGCCTTCGTCGTGCACGACGACGTCATCGATCACGACATCGAGCGGCGCGGCATCCCGAACATCGCCGGCGAGTTCCGCCTGCGCGGGTCCGGCGCCGGAGCGGGCGCCGTGGCCGCCGCAGGACTCGGCGACGCCGCCGCGATCCTCGGCGGAGACCTGCTGCTGTACGAAGCGACGCGCCTGATCGCCCTCGCCGACATCTCGGCGAATCGCCGCGCCGCCCTGATGGCCCTCTTCGACGATGCCGTGGTGGTCTCGGCCGCGGGCGAGCTCGCCGACGTGGAGAACGCCCTGCGCGGGGCGGACCAGTCCGGCGACTCCCTCTTGACGGCCGCCCACGACAAGACCGCCGTCTACTCCTTCACCGCTCCGCTGCGCGCCGGAGCTCTGCTGGCCGGAGCCTCCGCCCAGGACCTCGAAACGCTGCGCCTGTGCGGAGGCGACCTGGGACTGGCCTATCAGCTCGTCGACGACCTCATCGGAGCGTTCGGCACGACCGACCAGGCCGGACGGGATGCCGGCGGCGACCTGCGCGAGGCGAAGCGCACACCCCTGATCGCTCTCGCGCAGCAGACCCCCTCCTGGCCGACCGTCAGCGACGCCCTCTCCCGCGCGCACACCGGCGCGATCGCGGTCCTGGAGGCGCAGCGCGTCCTCGACGAGAGCGGCGCCCGCACCCGGCTCTGCGGCCTGGTGGAGGACACCCTCGCCCAGGCCCTCATCTCCGCAGAACGGCTGCCGTCGGCGGCCGCCACCCTGCTCGGCGGCATCGCCGAGCGCATCCGAGAGCGCATTCCGTGACCCGAACCGATTCCGTCCCGACCGGACTCACCCTGTACGACCGAACCGCCGAGACGGCGGCCGCCGCGGTCATCCGTGCGTACTCCACCTCCTTCTCCCTCGCCTCGCGCCTTCTCGGACCTCGGCCGCGTCCGCACGTGCGGAACGTCTACGCCCTCGTGCGCATCGCCGACGAGATCGTGGACGGCCCCGCTCGGGAGGCGGGACTCGACGAGCTCGCCCAGGCGGCGGTCCTCGACGAACTGGAGCAGGAGACGGAGGCTGCGGTCACCCGCGGATTCAGCGCCAACCTCGTCGTCCACGCGTTTGCCCGGACGGCACGCGAGTGCGGCATCGGCACGGATCTGACCGCGCCGTTCTTCGCCTCCATGCGCACGGACATCTCGACGCGCACGCACGACGACGACTCGCACGACGCCTACGTGTACGGCTCCGCGGAGGTCGTGGGCCTCATGTGCCTCGCCATCTTCGAGAACGCCGGTGCGGAGCGGCCGGGCGCGCCCTCTCCGCACCTCGTGGCGGGGGCACGCGCTCTCGGCCGCGCCTTCCAGGACGTGAATTTCCTCCGCGACCTCGATCACGACTCGCACGAGCTCGGACGGGACTACCTCGCCGTCGACGACCACTCCCGGACCCGGACGGACGTCCTCGACCGCATCGACGCCGATCTCGCCGCCGCGGCGGACGTCATCCCGTTCCTCCCACTGGACTGCCGGCGCGCGGTGACCGCGGCGCACGATCTGTTCGCCGCGCTCTCCGACCGCCTGCGGAACGAGCCGGTCGACGGGCGACGGGTCAGCGTCCCCGCCTCGCAGAAGGCGACGCTCGCGGCACGGGCGTGGCTCGGCGGCGCGCCGCGCGGTGCGCGGGCATGACGCGCCACGGGCGTACGTCCCTCGTCATCGGCGGCGGCATCGCCGGCCTCGCGACGGCGGCGCTCCTCGCCGAGGAGGGGTACGAGGTGGTCCTGTTCGAGGGACGGCCCGAGGTGGGCGGCCGCGCGGGAAGCTGGGAACGCGACGGCTTCCGGTTCGACACCGGACCCAGCTGGTACCTCATGCCCGAGGTCTTCGATCACTTCTTCCGGCTGCTCGGGACGACCTCCGAGGCGGAGCTCGACCTCGTGACGCTCACCCCCGCCTACCGGGTCTACTCCGAGCCGGAGCCGGTGGGCCCGGGCGGCGCCCTCGACGTCGTCTCCGGCCGGGAATCGGCCATGGCCCTGTTCGAGTCGATCGAGCCCGGCGCCGGTGCCCGGCTGGAGACGTATCTCGACTCGGCCGGTGACGCCTACGACCTCGCCGTCTCCCGCTTCCTCTACGATTCCTACGAATCGCTCGCGGGCCTGCGCGACCCGGCCGTGCTCCGCCGGATCGGCCGGCTGGCGAGCCTGCTGACCGTCCCCCTGGCATCCCGCATCGAGAAACGCTTCACGGACACCCGCCTGCGGCAGATCCTGGGGTATGCGGGCGTGTTCCTGGGCGGCTCCCCGTACGACCTGCCGAGCCTCTACCACCTCATGAGCCATCTCGACCTCGACGACGGCGTGCGCTATCCGCGGGGCGGCTTCACCGCGCTGATCGCTGCCATCGAGCGCCTCGCGCGGGAGCGCGGCGTCCGCGTGGAGACGGACGCCGAGGTGGACCGTATCGAGGTGACGAGCGGACGCGCGACAGGTGTCGTGACCACCGACGGCCGGCACTTCACCGCCGATCTCGTCGTGTCGACCGCGGACCTGCATCACACCGAGACCCGTCTGCTCCCCGAGGCCTCGCAGACCTACCCGGAGAAGTGGTGGCGCAGGAAGACGCCGAGCTACGGCGCCCTGCTGGTACTCCTCGGCGTCCGCGGCGAGCTGCCCCAGCTCGCGCACCACACCCTGCTGTTCACCGAGGACTGGCGCACCAATTTCGCCGACATCTTCGGTCCGGACGCCCACATCCCGGATCCTGCTTCGCTCTACGTGTGCCGGCCGAGCGCGACGGACGACACGGTCGCGCCCGAGGGGCACGAGAACCTGTTCGTCCTCGTCCCCATCCCGGCCGAGCCGGGGCTCGGCCGCGGCGGCACCGACGGCACGGGCGACGACACGATCGAGCGCGCCGCCGACGCCGCGATCGCGCAGATCGCATCGTGGTGCGGCATCCCGGATCTGCAGGAGCGGATCGTCGTCCGCCGTACGATCGCCCCGGGGGACTTCGCGTCGGACCTGCACGTCTGGCGCGGCAACGCGCTCGGACTGGCGCACACGCTGGGTCAGAGCGCCCTCTTCCGGCCACGGAACGCCTCCGCGAAGGTCGACGGTCTCTACTACGCCGGTTCGTCGGTGCTTCCGGGGATCGGCCTGCCGATGTGCCTCATCTCCGCCGAGCTCGTCGTCAAACGCCTCCGCGGCGACCGTTCCGCCGGCCCCCTCCCCGAGCCGCTGCCGCGGGAACGGTCCGCCCCGCAGACGGGGACGGCCTGATGCCGGGTGTGTATCTGGCCGCGATCCTGTTGAGCGCAGCCGGGATCGCGGCCCTCGATGCGCGCTTCCGTCTCGCGTTCTGGGACCGGCCCGGCCGGACGGCCGCCGCCGTCGCCATCGGCACGGCGTTCTTCCTCGTCTGGGATGCGGTCGGCATCGCGACCGGCGTGTTCGTGAAGGGCGACAGCCCGCTCTACGTCGGTGTGGATCTCGCTCCGCACCTGCCAGTGGAGGAGCCGGTCTTCCTCGCCTTCCTCTGCTACCTCGCCCTCGTGCTGCACTCGGCCGCGTCCCGCCGGCTGCGCCCCGCTCCCCGCACGGGTCAGGAGGTGAGACGATGACCTATCCGCTCATCGTCCTGCCCTTCCTCGCGGTGACCGTCGTGGTCACCGCCCTCAGCGCGCGGCGCCCCGGCTTCGGACGGCGGATGCGGGCGTCCGCCGTCGCCGCCGCTGCGCTGTTCGTCCTCACCGCCGTCTTCGACAACGTGATGATCGCGGCCGGGCTGTTCACCTACCCGGCGGAGCACCTCAGCGGCATCCGGATCGGACTGGCGCCGATCGAGGACTTCTCCTATCCCCTGTGCGCGGCGTTCGGCGTACCCGCCGTCGCCGTGCTTCTCCCCGACCGGAGGACCGCGTGACCGTGCGCACCACCGGCATGATCGTGCGAACGCTGTTCGTCTCGTCGCGCCCGATCAGCTGGATCAACACCGCCTTCCCCTTCGCCGCCGCGTATCTGCTGGCCACCCGCGAGATCGACGCGACCCTCATCATCGGCACGGTGTTCTTCCTCATCCCGTACAACCTCGCCATGTACGGGATCAACGACGTGTTCGACTACGAATCGGATCTGCGGAACCCGCGCAAGGGCGGCGCCCATGGGGCGGTGCTGGACCGACGGATGCACACCATCACGCTGTGGGCGGCCGGACTGTCCTGCCTGCCGTTCCTCGTCTACCTCCTCATCGTCGGTCCCCCGCCCTCGTGGCTGGTGCTCGCACTCAGCATGTTCTTCGTGGTCTTCTACTCCGCGCCCCCGCTGCGGTTGAAGGAGGTGCCCTTCGCGGATTCGATGACCAGCAGCATCCACTTCTTCTCCCCCGCCGTGTACGCGCTCGTGCTGGCCGAGGCGGCCTGGACCCCGCAGCTCGTCGCGATCATCGCCGCCTTCGCCCTGTGGGGCGTGGCCTCGCATGCCTTCGGAGCCGTGCAGGACGTCGTGGCGGACCGGGAGGCGGGCATCTCCTCGATCGCGACCGTCCGCGGCGCCCGGTGGACGGTGTGGTTCGCGCTGATCTGTTACGCCCTCGCCGGCCTGGTGGTCCTGGCGACGAGCTGGCCGGGTCCGCTGGCCGCCGTGCTGACCCTGCTGTACCTCGGCGCGGTGTGGCCGTACCGCCGCATCACGGACGAGACCGCCGAGCGCGCCACCATCGGCTGGCGCCGGTTCCTCTGGCTGAATCAGATCGCCGGGTTCGGGGTCACGCTTCTGCTCATCTGGTGGGCGCTGCTCACGTCCTGAACCGCCGCACGAAGAAGCCCCCGCACAGGATGCGGGGGCTTCTTCGTGCGTTGCCGGCGGGGCCTACTCGCCCTCGCCCTCGCCCTCCAGCTCCAGCAGACGGTTGATCGCGTCCGTGAGGCGCTGGTCGGCTTCGCCGTACTCGGCCCAGTCGCCACCCTGCAGCGCCGTCTGGCGGTCCTGCAGAGCCTGACGCGCGTCCTCGAGGGCGGCCTGGTAGTCGGCCGCGGGGACAGTCGGTGCCGGCGTCTCGCCGTCGGGGGTCTCGTTGCCCGGCTCGACCGGCGCCACTTCCTCGTCACCGGCGTTCGCGCCCGACTCACCGCCGAACAGGGCGTTGAGCGCCTCGTTCAGGGTGTCCTCGAACGCCACCTCGTTACCGAAGGCCACGAGCACCTTCCGCAGCTGCGGGAGCTGGGTGCCGCTGGATGCCTGGACGAAGACGGGCTGCACGTAGAGCAGGCCACCGCCGACCGGCAGCGTGAGCAGGTTGCCGTTGAGCACCTCGGACTGGCCCTGACGCAGCAGGTTGATCTGCGAGGAGATCGCCGGGTCGGAGTCGAACGTGTTCTGCACCTGACCCGGTCCCGGGATGGTGGTGTTGGCGGTGATCTCCAGCAGCCGCAGCTTGCCGTAGTCCTCGCCCTTCACCCCGTCCTGCGCACCCGCGTCGGAGTCGACCGCCAGATAGCCCATCAGCACGTTGCGGGAGTCCGTCCCGGTGGACTGGGGGATGAAGCTCGTGAACATCGAGTACGACGGCGCCGACTGACCGGGCATCTGCATCGTCAGGTAGTACGGCGGCTGGTTCACGTCGGGGTTCTGCGGGTCCGCCGGCGTCGACCACGCGTTGTCGCGCTGGTAGAACGACTGCGCGTCGTCCACGTGGTAGACCCCGAGCATCGCGCGCTGCACCTTGAACAGATCGGTGGGATAGCGCACGTGGCTCATCAGGTCGCCGGACATCTCCGAGACGGACTCGAGCGTGGTCGGGAACACGTTCTGCCACGCCTGCAGCAGGGGGTCCTCCTCGTCCCAGGCGTAGAGCGTCACGGAGCCGTCGTAGGCGTCGACCGTGGCCTTGACCGAGTTGCGGATGTAGTTGACGTTGTCCAGCGCGATGCGCGGCAACGGGTTGTTCGCGTCCTCGATCGCCTGGCCCATGCTGGTCGCGGTCGAATACGGGTACTGGTCGCTCGTCGTGTAGCCGTCCACGATCCACACGATCCGGCCGTCCACGACGCTCGGGTACGGGTCGGAGTCGAGCGTCAGGTAGGGGGCCACCTTCTGCACGCGGAGCTTCGGGTCACGGTCGTAGAGGATCTGCGACTCCTCGTTGACGTAGTCCGAGAACAGGATCTGCTCCGACTGGAACTTGAGCGCGTAGATCAGGCGGTTGAAGATGTTCCCGATGCTCGGGCCGCCGTCCCCGTCGAACGTCGTCTTGGTCTCGCTGCCGCCGTCGGCACCCGACGGGTAGTCGAGCTCGATGGGGGCGGTGGAGGCCGGAGCGCCCACGATCGAGTACAGCGGGGAGTTCTCGCCGAAGTACACGCGCGGCTGGAAGTCGCTCTCGGAGAGGAAGCCGGCGGCGGGGATCCCGCTCTCGATGAAGACCGGGTCGCCGTCCGCGGTGCGCTCGTTGCCCTTGGCGACGACCATGCCGTATCCGTGCGTGTAGACCAGGCTCGTGTTCTGCCAGGAGGCGGCGTCACCGAGCGAGTTCGTGTTGACCTCGCGGACCGAGACGATCGTGTCCTGCGACTGGCCGTCGATCTGGTAGCGGTCGACGTCCAGCGGGTCCTGGAAGCGGTAGTACTGGCGGTACTGCTGCAGCTGCCGGATGGTGGGCTGGATGATGGCGGGGTCCATGATGCGGATCGACGCGGTCGTCTCCGCGTCCGAGCGCAGCTGGCCGGCCTCGGCGTCGGTCACGGCGTCGTAGTCGGTCTTCTCCAGACCGTCGATGCCGAACGCCGCCTGCGTGGCGTCGATGTTGCGCTGGTAGTACTCGCTCTCGAGCGCCAGCTGGTTCGGCCGCACCTGGACGGTGTTGACGATCCACGGGTAGGCGACGCCCACCACGATCGAGGTGATGACCAGCAGCGCCGTCGCGATCAGCGGGTAGCGCCAGCGGCCGATGATCGCGGTGACGAAGAAGAGGATCGCGACCAGGACCGCGACGATCGAGAGGATCGTGAGTCCGGGGATCGTGGCGTTGACGGTCGTGTAACTCGCTCCCGTGATCCGCTCACCGGGCGCGATCAGCGTGCGGAACCGGTCCATGAAGAGGCTCGCTGCCTGCAGCAGGAGGTAGAGACCGGCGATCACGGCGAGCTGGATGCGGGCGGGCTTGGAGATGCGCAGTTCGCGCTGACCGATCCGGACCGAGCCGTAGAGGTACGACACGAGCGCGGTGACCAGGAGCGAGACGAGGACGACCGCGGAGGCGAAGCCGAGCAGGCCGCTGTAGAACGGCAGACCGAACAGGTAGAACCCGGTGTCCATGCCGAACTGCGGGTCCGTGGTGTCGGTGCTCACACCGTTCAGCCACAGCGCCGTGGTCTCCCACTGGGCGGACGCGGCGAATCCGGCGAAGAAGCCGAAGAAGATCGGGATCCCCCACATGGCGAGGCGCCGCAGCGGCTCCACGACCTCCTGGTACCGGTCCAGCTGCGAACTGAGCCGAACGTACACCGGCCGGAGCCGATAGGCGAGCTGGATGGCCAGCCACACCGGGACGGCCATCCCGAGGAAGCCGATCACGAACATGATCGTCCGTGCGAGCCACTGGGTGAGCAGCACGGAGGTGTATCCGAGCTGCTCGTACCACAGCCATTCGGCGTACAGGCTGGCGAAGACGAAGAAGCCCACGGCGATGGCGGCGATCACGGCGAGCGAGATCGCGATCACGCGGCGGGATCGATTCGGGGCGGCGGGCGTCGGCGCTGAGGTCGAGGTCACCCCTCCATCCTAGGAGCGTGTGGGCAGGCGCGGCCCAGCGGATGCTGTGCGAACTGCCAGGATCAGCCCGCGGCGCAGGTCGGGAACCCGTCCAGCGGCGCCTCGTCGGCGATCGCCTCGAGCACCGAGACGGCGTCGTCGAGGGTGGCGATGGCGAACACCTGAAGTCCGTCCGGCACGTGACCTGCGACCTCGCCGCAGTTGTCGCTCGGTGCCAGGAAGTACTCCGCGCCGACGTCCACCGCGCCCCAGAGCTTCTGCCGGATGCCGCCGATCGGGCCGACGGTGCCGTCCGTCACGATCGTCCCGGTGCCGGCCACGTGCGCGCCGCCGTTGAGCTCGCCGGGCGTGAGCACGTCGATCATGCCCAGCGCGAACATCATCCCGGCCGAGGGACCGCCCACGTTGTTGAGCTGGATCTCCACGTCGATCGGGAAGTCGTACACGGTGGTGACCGAGATCCCCACCTGCCAGGTGCCGGCGGCGTCCCCCGTCCCCTCGTCCGGGGTGACCGACACGGTCTCCTGCCGGCCGTCGCGCTCGACGAGGAAGCTCACCGGAGCCCCCGCGCCCGCGTTGATGGTCTCCCGCAGGGCCGAGAGCCGCGTCACGGGCTCCCCCTCGACCTCGAGGATCACGTCGCCCGGTTCCAGCACGCCCGCCGCGGCGCTCTCCTCGGCCACGATCGACACCTCCAGCCGGGGATCGACGTCGTACCCCAGGTAGTGCAGGGCGGCCGCCGTCGCGTCCTGCTGCGAGTCGACCATGAGCGTCGCGTTCTGCTGGGTCCGTTGCTCGGAGCTCTGGCCGGTCGGGTAGATCTGCTCCATCGGCACCACGGCCTTGGTCGGATCGAACCAGGCGAGCGCGACGTCGACCCAGGACAGCCGCCGCTCCGGCGACCCGACCACCTGCACCGTGAGCAAGTCGAGGCTGCCTCCGGTGGGATACGTCTGCGACCCCACCACCGTGATCAGCGGCACGTCCTCGCCCTCCGCGTCGGTCACTTCGCCGAGGGTGTTGTAGACCGGGCCGGGCCGCTCGATGACGTACGGGCTGGGCAGGAACGACATGCCCAGCAGCGCGAGCAGCGCCACCACGAGGGCCCAGACGCCGGCGAGGGTCGCCCGCGACATCCGTCGACGCGGAGCCGGGGACGCCCCGGCGTCCTCGAGTTCGAACAAGCTCACGCGTCTGCCTTTCGTCCGACCGTTCGCGGCCGGCGTACGGCGATCTGGCTTCGCCCGGCGGTGCGATGTTTCACTGCCACTAGCGTAGATCGGGACGGTATCCCCCGGCTGAAAGGCGCCTGACGTGGCAGACGACGACGACCGCAGCCCGGAAGAGCAGTTCCAGGAACTCCTGCGGCAGCTCTTCGGCGCCGAAGGATTCGACCCGGCCCAGCTCCAGCAGCTGTCCGGCCTCGGCATCGACCCGGCGATGATGCAGCAGATGATGAGCCAGATGCAGGCCGCGTTCGTCTCCGGCGACGGCGGTATCTCCTGGGACGACGCCCAGCGGCGCGCCCTGCACATCGCGAACCAGGGCGATCTCGGCGTGGCATCCGGCGCGCGCGCCGACCTCGACCAGGCCTTCACGCTCGCGACGCTGTGGCTGAGCGAGGCCACCACGATCTCGGACCTCGCCGAGCCCGGACACGCCATCACCCGCGGCGCCTGGGTGGAGGCGACGATGCCGGTATGGCGCGAGCTCGCCGAACCCGTCGCCCTCAGCATCGCCGATGCCCTCACCGCGACGCTGTCCGATCAGGTGCCCGAGGAGATGAAGGGCATGATGCAGGGCGCCAGCCGCATGATGCGCTCGGTCGGCGGGTCGCTCTTCGCGAACCAGCTCGGCCAGGTCGTCGGCCGCCTCTCCATGGAGGTCGTCAGCGGGGGCGACGTCGGCATCCCGCTGATGCCGGCCGGTTCCGCGGCCATCCTGCCGCAGAACTTCGCGGACTTCGGGCAGGGGCTGGAGATCCCGGAGGACCAGCTCGCCCTCTACGTCGCCGCACGGGAGCTCGCGCACGCGCGCCTCTTCCGGCACGCGCGCTGGTTGCGCCTGGACGTCATCGCACAGGTGACCGAGTTCGCCCGCGGCATCCGCGTGGACACCAGTGCCCTCGAGGATCTCGCGGAGCGCTTCGATCCGTCGAACCCGGACGAGCTGCGCGTCGCCCTCGAATCGGGGGCGCTGCTGCCCGAGCGCTCGGAGCAGCAGACCCTGGCACTCACCCGCCTGGAGAACCTGCTCGCCCTCATCGAGGGGTGGGTGGAGGTCGTCACCGCGGACGCGACGTCCCGGCTCCCCAGCGCGGATCGCGTCGCGGAAGTCGTCCGTCGCCGCCGGGCCGTGGGCGGCCCCGCGGAGAAGGCGCTCGGGTCCCTCGTCGGACTGGAGCTGCGTCCCCGGCGCATGCGCGAGGCCGCTGCCATGTGGCGTGCGGTGACGGATGCGGTGGGGGTCGCCGCACGGGACGCCCTGTGGGACTACCCGGACATGATGCCCTCGTCGGAGGACATCGACGATCCCGCCGACCTGATCGCGCGTCTTGCCGCGCGTGCCCGCGGCGAGGCGCCGGAGCGCGACGCGTTCGACGAGGCACTGGACGCGCTGCTGGCCGAGGAGAAGGGCGAGGGATCGCCCGAGCCGGAGGACGGCCACGACGACGGACCGCAGGGCCCCTCCCCGGTGTGACCTGTCCTCCCCCGATCCGTTCGGGGGAGGACTCCTGTGGAGAGCGGACCGGCGGCGGGCACCGGGCGCACAATCGGGGGATGCTCCGCCTGGATCCCGCCCACCCGCCCGCGTGGCGGGACGAGTCCGCCCTGCAGTTCGGCCTCGAGCCCGTCCTCGTCATCGCCGATCCGCAGCCGTGGCAGGAGGTCGTGGTGCACGTGCTGGGCGCCGGAGCGACCCGCTCCGACGCCGTGTCCATCGCCATCGCACACGGCGCCTCCGCCGGCGCGGCCCGCTCGTTCCTGGATCGGCTGCGCCCGGTCCTGCTCGAAGAGCGCGCGCGAGGGCGCATCCATCTCGACGTCGCACCGAACCTTCCCCATCCGGTCGGCGCGGACGCCGCCGGCATGCTGTCCGCCGCGTTCGATCTGGCGCCGTCGCCCGAGCGCGGCGCTCCCGTGCTGCTCATGGCCGCGCATCTCGTCCACCCGGCACAGGCGCGCGCGGTCGCGCGTGACGGTCTGGCGCATCTGCCCGTCGTCTTCGCCGGCGACCGCGCTACGATCGGCCCTCTCCTGATCCCCGGTGACGGCCCCTGCCTAGACTGCGCGAACGCCTACCGCCGAGCGGCCGACCCGGCGTGGCCCGTGGTGGCGGCCCAGTTGCTGTCCCGGCGTGCCGAATCTGTGCCGGCCGCGTTCCTCGCCGAGACGCTCGGCGTCGCCGAGCGGTTCCTCAGCGGGTCTGCCGGGCCCCGGGCGCGGACCCACGCGGTGACGATCTCCGCGCGGGAGCTGCGCCGGACGTGGGCCGAGCGGAGCGTTCATCCAGAATGCGGTTGCCGATCTCTTGCAGGAACCGCGATCGCTGGCGCATCGAACGTCCGGAGCTTTCCGCCCACGAGAGCGAGAGCGTACGCGCGGCCCGCGTGATCCCGACGTACGCCAGCCGCCGTTCCTCGTCGATGGCCTCGAAGCTCTGCGCGTACGAGATCGGCAGCAGTCCCTCGCTCATCCCGATGAGGTGCACGTGGTCCCACTCCAGCCCCTTCGCCGCGTGCAGGGTGGCCAGGGTCACCGTCGCGAGCGAGGGTTCGTGCTGGTCCTTGGCGCGGGCCATGAGCTTGTCCGTGAACGATCGCAGCGTCGCCCCGGGGGGCTCCTCGTCCGCGAGGGCGAGCAGGGCCGCGCGTGCCTCCCAGGCGTTGCGCAGCGCCCCGCCGGCGGGCGGCGGCTCGTCGGTGAGCCCCAACGAGCGCAGGACGTCGCGCACGCTGTCGCGGAACCCGCTCTCCAGCGGGGCCACGGAGGCGGCGCGCAGGGCCATCACCGCCTGCCGCACCTCCGGCTGGTCGAAGAACCGTTTGCCGCCGAGGACACTCGTCGGGATCCCCTGGTCGGCGAGCGCCGCCAGCACCTCCGCGGACTGCGCGTGCGAGCGGTAGAGCACGGCGATCTGGCGCGGATCCGCCCCGGCATCGAGCTGTGCCCGGATGCGGCGAGCGACTCCCGCGGCCTCGTGCGCGTCGTCGTCGTAGCGCACCAGCGACGGCGGAGGCGCCTCGTCGCCACGCTCGGTCACGAGCTGCAACGCTCCGGGCCGACCGCGCATGAGCGCGTTGGCGGTCACCAGCACCGGCCGCTCGGAGCGGTAGTTCCGTTCCAGCCGGAACTGGCGCGCGTCGGGATAGCGACGGGTGAAACCGAGCAGATGCCCCGCGTCCGCGCCGGCGAAGGAATAGATCGTCTGGCTCGCATCGCCCACCACGCACAGATCCCGGCGCTCACCGAGCCACAGTTCGAGCAGCCGGTTCTGCAGGGGCGAGACGTCCTGGAACTCGTCGACCGTGAAGTGCCGGTACTGCTCGCGGACGGCCTGCGCGACGCGCGGCTCGGCCTCGATCATGCCGGCGCACGCGAGCAGCACGTCCTCGAAGTCCAGCTGGTGCCGGGCGTCCTTGAGCTTCTCGTACGCGAGGTGCACGTCCCGCACCTGGAGCGCGGTGAGGGTGCCCACGCCGTTCGGGCGCGCCTCGGTGAAGGCGTCGACGCTGCGCATCGTGACCTTGCGCCACTCGATCCCGGAGGCGATGTCGCGCAGTGTCGCGGTGTCCGGGGACAGCTTGATGGTCTCGGCGGCCTGTGCGAGCAGGCGCACCTTGTTGTCGACGATCGCGGGGGCGGGCGAACCCGCCACCTGCGGCCAGAAGAAGTTCAGCTGCGACAGCGCCGCCGCGTGGAAGGTGCGTGCCGCGACGCCGTCGATCCCGAGGGCGCGCAGGCGGCCGCGCATCTCGCCCGCGGCCTTCGCGGTGAAGGTCACGGCCATCACCCGCCCGGGCGAGTACGTGCCGCTCTCCACGCCGTACGCGATCCTCCGGGTGATGACGCGGGTCTTGCCGGTACCGGCACCGGCGAGCACGCACACCGGCCCGCGCACGGCGAGCACGGCCTCACGCTGATGCTCGTCGAGCCCTTCGAGCGCGACTTCGCTCATACCGCGCCCTCGTACCAGTCACGGATGAGCCGATAGGCGATCGAGGCGGTGCCCGGCAGTGTCACGTCACCCTCGCCTGCGAACGCCGCGCCGATCTGCTCCCGCGTGAACCACCGGATCTCCACGATCTCCTCGCCGTCCGCGCGCGCGGCGTCGTCGCTGCGCGCCGCGGCGTGGAAGCCCAGCATCAGCGAGCGCGGGTACGGCCACGCCTGCGAACCGCGGTACCGCACGTCCACCACGTCGACTCCTGCCTCCTCCGCCACCTCGCGGACGACGGCGGCCTCGAGGGATTCGCCCGCCTCGACGAAACCGGCGAAGCAGGAATAGCGTCCCGGCGCCCAGGCGGCGTTCGAGCCGAGCAGCAGTCGCTCCGGCCGGTCGGCGCTCGTGACGGCGACGATGATCGCCGGGTCGGTGCGCGGGAAGTGCTCGCGTCCGCATCCCGGGCAATGCCGGGCCCAGCCGGCCTGCACCACCTCCGTGCGGGTGCCGCACGCGGAGCAGAAGGGCGCCCCGAGCAGCCAGCGCGCGAGGCTCAGCGCCTCGACCGCGATCCCGGCGTCGTCCGTGCCGAGCTCGCCGCCCACGACGCGGAGCGCCTCCCAGCGTGCCGGCGCGATCCCCGGCGCGTCGGCGTCCGCCGGGAGGATCGCGGCGATGACTCCCGCCTCGCCGTCCCGCCCGAGGAACGCCCACTCGGCGGCGTCCGTGACGTCCTGCGGGGCGAGCAGACGCAGACGCGGGCCCTCCGTGACGGGGACGCGGTCGCCGTGCACGACGAGCACCCGGGTACGGGGGTCGCGGCGCAGGTCGTCCAGCAGTCCCGGTCGCGTACGTTCCGCGGCGGCCCGGTCGATCCCCTCGCGGGCGAACGCCGGTGCGGGGGCTCCGGATGCGGTCACCGATACCTCCTCGACGGGCGTGGCGCCGGGATCCGCCCGGCCGATCGACCTACCCTGAGGGCATGCCACGCTCACCTCTCACTCTAGCCGCGTCGGTGACGGCGGCACTGCCGGGAGCGAACGTCGTCGGGATCCGTCCGCTCGGCACGTCCGAACACGGGCGCATCGCCTCGGCCGTCGCAGATCTGGACGACGGCCGGCAGGTGGTCGTCCGGGTGGGCGAGGACGACGACGCCGGCCGGGGTCTGATCGCCGAGGCACGGGTCCTCGAGGCGCTGTCCGCGGGCGTCCGCAGCCTGCTGCCGTTCCAGGTCCCCGCGCTGCTCGGCGAGACCGCGGTACGCGGCGGCCGGGCGATCGTCGTGGACTTCCTGGACGGCTACCGCGTGGAGGCGGCGGACGTCCCCGCCGGGCCCGGCTTCGCCTCGCTGCTCGGGACCGCCATCGCCGCCGTGCACGACCTCCCCGTCACGGTCATCCGGGCGGAGGGCTTCCCCGCCCGGAGCGCCGACCAGGTACGGGCGGAGGCAGCGCGACTCGTGGACCGCGCCATCGCCACCCGCCGCGTCCCCTCCCCGCTCCACGAGCGGTGGCGCCGCGCCCTGGACGACGACGCGCTGTGGCGCTTCGAAGCCACCGTTGTCCTCGGCGGGCTCGACCCGGCATCGTTCGTGTTCGCCGAGTACGACGACGTCCCCGTGGTGCGCGGTCTCCTCGACTGGCAGGGCCTGTCCGTGGGCGACCCGGCCGTCGACCTGCGCTGGGTCGCGAACGCGCCGGATGCGGCCGCCGCCGTGCACGAGGCGTACGCGGGGGCCTCCCGCCGCGCCGGGGACCCGTACCTGGCCGAACGCGCTCAGCTGTTCGCGGAACTCGAGTTCGCGAAGTGGCTCGTCCACGGCGCGGACGAGGACGACGAGGTCATCCTGCAGGACGCCGAACGCCTGCTCGCCTCCCTGGCCGATGCCACCGCCGACTCCGACATCGTCCGTCCGGACGCCCGCAACGTGGACGACGCCATCGCGCTGCTCGATCGCGTCCCGCGCGCGCAGGAGTCGACGATCGACACGTCCATGCAGACCGACGCGTACGACCCGGTGGCTCTCGGCGCCTATCTGGCGGATGCGGAGCGCTCCGCGCGCGACGAGGACGCCGACAGCGGGGCGATCCCCACCCTGCCCGTGGATCTGTCGGAATGGACCGCATCCGCGTCCGTCCCGGAGGACGCCGCAGTCGACGGAGCGGCGGAGCGGGCGACCGGTACCGACAACGCTTCCCCGGCCGAGGGCGACGATCACGACGAAGCGGCACGGGCGTCGCGCGCGGCGCTCCGCCGATGGAGCGAGTCCTGATCCGCCCGGACGACGCCGGACTCACCCCCGCATGACGCGGTCCTCCGCCACGTAGTAGAGCGCGACGTCGATCTCGTCCAGCGGCACTCCGTGGCGCTCGTGATAGGCGCGCCGGTAGAGCTCCAGCTGCACCATGCGCTCCCGCGCCTCGTCCGCGTTGCGCGGCGCGCGTCCGGTCTTCCAGTCCACGATCTCGATGCGGCCGCCGCGGTCCTCCCGCCGGTACACGGCATCGAGCTTGCAGACGACGACGTGCGGCCGGCCGTCGAGCCCGACGTGACGGAAGTCGATCTCGGTCTCGACCTCGATGGGCTGCAGGGGCCCCCACTCGGACCGCTCGAACGTGTCGACCAGACGGTCGAACGCGGCGTCCGCATCCGCGCCCGCCGGATCGCCGTCCTCCGAGGAGTCCCACAGTGCGTCATCGAGGGACGTCATGGCGCTCATCCCGGCCCGGCGCTCCACCCAGGCGTGGAACCGGGTGCCGAGCGTCGTCTCGGTGTAGGGGCGCTCGGGGAGGGGGCGCTCCACCGCCGCGACCGCGGACGCGTAGTCCGCGACGAAGTCCTTGTAGGCGGAGGCGGGGATGCGGACCGGGGCATGGCCCGGAGTGGGACGCATCCGTTCCTCGCGTTCGGCCAGGAGGAGCGCGAGCTCCTCGTCCGGTTCCACCCGGGGCGCGGCGAGCGCGGCCGTCACGGCGGACGCGGCTGCGGTGATCGCGGGGCGCCGGGCGCCCAGCGGATCGATCGGCCAGGTCAGTGTGCGCACCACGTCCGCGTACGGGTTCTCCCCCGGGTCCTCCTCGGGCACGGGCAGGCCCAGGGCCTCCCCCATCTCGCGCAGGAAGGGGCTGAGCGGACGCGGCCTGCTGGTCCCGGCCCAGAATGACCCGGTCAGGAGCAGGTGGTCGCGCGCCCGGGTCACGGCGACGTAGGCGAGGCGGCGGTCCTCGTCGAGGGCGCGCCGACGATGCGCCTCGATGAACGCCTCGCGGGCACGTCGCAGGGCCTGCTGCGTGGGCGACTGCGCTCCCGACCATTCGTAGACCGGGAGCCACGCGGCATCGCCGCGGAACTCGTACGGCAGCACCCCCGCACCGAGCCAGCCCCGCGTCTCCCGCGGCGCCGTCGGCAGCTCGCCCTCCACCAGGCGCACGACGGCGACCGCGTCCCACTCCAGCCCCTTGGAGCCGTGGATGGTGAGCAGCTGGACCACGTCCGGCTCGGGCGGATCCGTGCGGGGCGCCAGGTCATCGCTCCGTTCGGCGTGGTCGAGCCACGCGAGCAGGCTCGTGATGCTGCCGTGCTCGTCGGCGGAGAGGAAGGCGCCGACCTCGTCCACGAAGGCGCGGACCTGCGCGGAGGCGGTACGCGCCGGTCCCCGCGTCTCGTTGGCGGCGAGTTCGATGTCCAGCCGCAGCTCGATCTCGATCGCGCGGATGAGTTCGGGGATCGGCAGCGTCCCGGCGGCCTGACGGAGTCCGGCGAACACGGCTGCCGCGTCCCGCAGCCGCTCACGTCCCGCGGGGGTGAACTCCGCGAGCCAGCCGTGGTCGGCACGGTGACGGAGGAAGAAGTCCAGCGCGTCGATCAACGACCCGCGGTCCTCCGCCCCCGTGGCGCGCAGGCGCGCCAGCACATCCGCGTCGACCGGCGCCCCACCCGCATCGTGCCGGGCGATCCGGCGGCCGAGGTCGGCCAGCCGGGCGAGGTCCGCCACGCCGATGGCCCAGCGCGGACCGGAGAGCAGCCGGATGAGGGACGATCCCGCCGCCGGGTCGCTGACCACCCGGAGCGCGCTGACGATGTCCACGATCTCGGGAGTGGTCAGGAGCCCGCCCAGTCCCAGCATCCGGTACGGGATGCCGTGGCGGGCGAGCGCCTCCGCGAACCGCGGCATGTGACGCTTCGCCCGGAAGAGGATGGCGGCGGTCGTCGTCTCGCCGCGGGCGGCCCGTTCGCGACGGACCTCCGCGAACCAGGCGGCCACGGCCTCCGTCTCGGCGT
The DNA here is from genome assembly GCF_008727755.1 of Microbacterium caowuchunii. NCBI lineage: Bacteria > Bacillati > Actinomycetota > Actinomycetes > Micrococcales > Microbacteriaceae > Microbacterium > Microbacterium caowuchunii. The sequence goes on along the minus strand of NZ_CP044231.1, from coordinate 1,216,803 downwards.
CGAGGTCGGTCCGCGCCTCGATACGCACGTCTCCCGGTGCCGCGCCGGGGCGGGCACGCAGCTCCCCCACAGCCCCGGACGAGCGCGCCGTCAGCGGCGCGAGCACGGCGGTGGCCGCGGCGAGCACCGCCGGACTGTTGCGCCAGCTGGTGAGCAGGCTGAAGCGCGCGCAACCCGTGGTGGGCGCGAACGCAGCCGGAAACCCCTCGAGGTTCCCCGCACTCGCCCCGCGCCATCCGTAGATCGCCTGGTTGGGGTCCCCCACCGCCATGACGGCCGTGGACGCGAACAGCCGCGCGAGCAGCAGCGTCTGCACGACGGAGGTGTCCTGATACTCGTCGAGCAGGACCACGCGGTAACGGTCGCGGAGCTCGGCCGCCACGCCGGGGTCGGCCAGGGCGATCTCGTACGCTCCCGCGACCTGGTCGGCGAAATCGATCACGCCGAGGCGCTGCTTGCGCTCGGCGTACGCCCGGGCGAGCCGGGCGAACAGCGCCAGGCGGTCGACCGCCGCGGCATCCGTCCGCACCTCGGCGTACACCGTGGTCCGAGCGGTCTCCGATGGCCGTTCCAGGACGTCCCGGAACCGCTCCGGGAACCGCTCCAGCTCCGCCAGGTCGACCAGGTTGTCCACGCTGTCCCGAGCCACGCGCAGCGCGTTGTCGATCAGCGTGCGCAGTGCCCCGTCGTACCCGTCGAGCTCCCGGTCCTCCGACGTCAGCACCACCCGCCGCATCAGCAGCCAGGCCGCCGATTCGGACAGCACGACGGCCTCGGCGTCACGTCCGATCCGCACCGCGTGCTCGCGCACGATCGCATCGGCGAAGCTGTTGTAGGTGGCCACGGTGGGGCGGTCCAGCAGATCGTCCACCGCCGGGACCTCCGGCTGCGGGGTGCCGCCCGGGACCACGAGCGCATCGAGGGCGGCGCGGCGGGCATCCTCGCCCGCGCCCGCTCTCTCGAGTTCCGCGAACACGGCCAGAGCGCCGCTCCGGTGCAGATCCTCGAGGCGCTCGAGGAGGCCGCGGCGCTCGAACTCCGCCAGCCGCGCGAGCCGGTGCTGGATGCGCTCCGCGAGTTCGCCCGCGGCCTTGCGGGTGAAGGTGAGCCCCAGCACCTGATCACGGCGGACGATGCCGTTGGCCACCAGCCAGACGACGCGGCCGGCCATCGTCTCGGTCTTCCCGCTCCCCGCACCGGCGATCACCAATGCCGGTCCGAGCGGTGATTCGATGACCGCGGTCTGCTCGTCCGTCGGCGGGAACTGCCCGAGGGCGGCGGCGATCGCCGCGGCACTGATCCGGCCGGTCACGAGGCGCTCACCGGAGGCACGGTGTGGATGCGGCATAGACCGTGACCGAAGTCGTCCCGGCAATGCTCCTCGTACGGTGCGCGGAACGCCGCGCCGCTCATCACGGCGGCGGCCGTCTGGAGCCGGGCGAGGAACGCCGCGCGCGCGCCCTCGTCCAGCGGATGCTGCGTCGGGGTCGTGAAGTCGTGCCGGGTGCCGGGCTGCAGGACGAGCAGCCGCGCCCCCGCGCCCTCCCGCCCGCCGGCGTCGGGGACCGCGCCCGCCGCCACCGCCACCTGGTAGGCGGCCAGCTGCGGATGATCGGCGACCTTCGCGTCCGTGTGCGGCACGCTCTTCCCGGTCTTCAGATCGACGATCACCACGCGGTCGTCCGGTGTCGCCTCCACCCGGTCGATGGTCCCCGAGAGGATGATCGGCTGCGCCTCGGGATCGCCCGCGAACGGCAGCGGGACCTCGAACCGCGATTCCGCCCCCAGGAGCCGCCCGCCGGCGGCCTCGAACTGACGCAGATACGCCGCCAGCCTGCGCACCAGGTCGCGGGCGCGGGCCCGTTCGGCCCGCTCGCGCCACGGCGCCTCGAACTCGAGCTCGCTCCACCGCGACTCGACCGCGGCCCACAGCGATTCGGCGTCGGGTCCCGCCGTCTCCAGCGCGTGGTGCACGAGCGTGCCCAGACCCGCCGTGACCGTCCCGGGGTCGCCGCCGAGATCCCCGATGACCCAGTCGAGTTCGCAGCGTTCCAGAGCCTCCACCCGCGACGGCGACACGCGCACGCTCTCCGCCCGCGGATCGCGCAATGCCGCCGTGGAGCTCGGCTCCACGATCCCGTACCAGGAATCCGGATGCGCCCCCGCCACGCGGGCGTCGGCGAGCAGCGCCAGCTGCGCCGCCGCGTGCTCGCGCGCAGCCGCCGACGATCCCGGCGAGGACAGCATCCGGCGGTGCGCCGCGACCAGTCCGCGCAACGACAGCGGGTGCACGACCGGCGCGGGAACCGCGTCGGGCAGGATCTCGAGGAAGGGGCTGGGCGCGTGCGCGTCGTCGTCGACGGCCGTGACCACGAGCGCCCGTTCGGCCCGGGACAGCGCCCGGGCGAACAACCGCAGTTCGTCGTGCAGCACCTCCCGGCGACGGTCCAGCGACGACGACGGCACCGCATCCGGCAGCCGCGCCTCGGACAGCCGCCAGCCCTGCAGCAGCGTCCCCCGCAACCGCGTGTTCGGCCACACGCCGTCCTGGAGACCCGCGATCACCACGGTGTCGAACTCGAGACCGAGCGCCGCCGTGGGGGTCAGCACCTGGACGCGCTCGCGGCTGCTGGGCACCGTGAACAGGTCTTCGGCCACATCGCTGTCGAGGATGCCGCGCACGAAGACCATCGGGTCCGCGACCCCGCCGTCCTCCGCCCGCTCGCCGAAGCGCTTGGCCGCCTGGACCAGTGCCACGATCGCGTCGAGGTCACGCCCGGCCTGCTCGGCGAGAGGCCCGTTCCCCGCGGCCGTCTGCACCCAGACCCGCTGGAAGCCGCTCCGCGACCACGCCGTCCAGACGAGCTGATGCGCGCTCGCGCCCTCGTCCAGTTGGGTGCGCAGCAGCGCCAGCGTCTCGGCGACCTTCGCCGCGCGGAGCGCCTCGCGTGTGCCCAGCAGGACCAGCTCGGTCGGATGGCGCAGTCCCGACGCCAGGAGTTCCCGCGCGCTGCGGGTTCCCCCGGCCGCGATCTCCGCCTGCCGGAGCGCTGCGCGGAGGCGACGGAGGTCCACGGGGTCCAGTCCCGCCGCGAGCAGCGTCTCGGCCGGGTCCGCCACCGCATCGTCCGCCGCGGCCCCGATCACGCCGACGAGGTTGCGTACGCACCCGCGGCGTCCCAACGGCTCGACGAGCCCCGGCGCCCGTGCCGGCACCTCACGGGCGGAAAGCTCCGTCTCGAGCGTCGCCACCTGCCGGGAATCGTGGGCGATGACCGCGCAACGATGCCATGGCACGCCGTCCCGGAGGTGCCGCTCCCGCAGCAGCCGGGCGATCGCGTCATGCTCCTCCACCGCGGAACGCGCCAGCAGCACCCGGACGGAGTCGTCGGCGCCCGTCATCCGGGGTGCGGCGCGGTGCGCCACGATCCCGGCCGCCCCGATGCGCTGCGTGACGGTGCGCACCACGTCCTCCTGGGCCGGCGTGCCGCGGTGCACCGTCCGCAGCACGGACGCCCCGCCCAGGGCGTCGGCCAGGCGCGCGAAATGCTCGGGCCGCGCGCCGCGGAACACCCCGGACCCGATGTCGGGATCGCCGAACGCGGTCACCGCCACCCCGCGGTCGTGCAGGGCCTCGAGCAGCGCCACCCCGCCGAGGGTGAGCTCCTGCGCGTCGTCGACGAGCACGGCGCGCAGCCGGCGGACGGCGGCGAAGGCCGGGTCCGCGTGGTCGAGGCGTCGGACGAGGGCGACGGCCTCGTCCACCAGCCCCGCCGCGTCACGATGGGCGGCGCGCAGGCTCGCACGCACGTCGTCGTATTCCGCGATGAACCCGGCCAGCGCCCGCCACACCGGCACCTCGCAGCGATCGGCGAGTTCCACCAGATCCCCCGCCGTGATGCCGAGAGCCGTGCATTCCGCGACGAACGCGCGCACCTCGCTCCGGAACGCCCGGGAGGAGCGGACCGCCGCCCCGAAGCCCTCGGGCCAGCGCGACGGCAGGCCCTCCGCCTCGTCCGCCTCATCGCCGCGCAGCAGTTCGTGCACGATCTGGTCGTCGTCGGCACCGGTCAGCAGCCGGGGAGCCGGCTGCCCCTGCTGCACGTCGTACGCACGCACGATCTCGAAGGCCAGGGAGGCGAGCGACCGGGCGGGTGGCCCGGAGCGGGCGCGACCCATCGCGAGGGAGAGGCGATCGCGCAGTGCCGTCGCCGTCTGCCGGGTCGGCGTCAGCACGAGGACCGCGTCGGGATCCAGCCCGCCCGCCACGAGCGCGGCGGCGCGGGCCACGATGACCGCGGTCTTGCCGCTACCGGGGGCACCGACCACGACGCCGGAGGCGGCCGGACCCCGGGAGATCACGGCGACCTGGTCGTCGTCCCAGGCGAGCTGCTCGGATGCCGGAGCAGCCCCGGTGCGCGCGGTCACGGTTTCCATCACCGCAACGCTAACCCGAGGCACGGACATGCGTTCGCCCACAGCGTGCGCGCCGCCATCCCCGCGCGAGTCCGGGCGGGCGGAGGGCCGCTAGGCTCGACACGTCCCCGAGTCCGACCAGAGAGGCACATCCGTGGAGATCCGCATCGGCATCGCTAACACCGGCCGCGAACTGAACTTCGAGACTGACCAGCCCGCCGACGTCGTGAAGAAGTCCGTCGCGGACGCCCTCGGCGAAGGTGCCCCGTTCGTCGGATTCACCGACGTCAAGGGGAACTCCTACCTGGTCCCCTCCGCCGCGCTCGCCTACATCGAGCTGGGCACCGAGGAGACGCGCCGGATCGGCTTCGTCGCCTGATCCGATGCAGATCCTCCTCGCGTTCGTCTTCGGCGCGGCCGTCGGCCTGATCGCCCACTTCGTCCTGCCGGGCCGCGAGCTGCGCGGTGCGGCGCTCGCGCCCGTGGCCGGGACGCTGGTCGGCGGTGCCGTCTGGCTCGCGCTCACCTGGGCCGGGATGGGCACGGACAACCCGCTCATCTGGTTCGCCTCGGCACTGGTCCCCGCGATCGTGGTCGTTCCCGGTATCGCCCTGCTGACGCGCTCCCGGCGGACGCGCGACGCCCGCACCGCCGAGCGTCTCGGGATCGCCTAGAACAGGTCGTCCCGCGCCGCCGTCCCGCGCCGCCGTCCCGACGGAATGGTCAGGAGGACAGGCCCATGGACTCCATCCGGCGGGCGTGCGCGGCCATCAGCTGCGTGAACACCGGCTCGACGCGTTCCTCCAGCGCCGCCCCGTCACCGGTGCGGCGCAACGCGGACCGCGCGATCAGCAGCGTGTCGCCGACGAGCCGGCGCCCCCACATGGCCAGCAGCGACGACCACTCCCGGTCAGACGCGATCGTGTCCTTGATGATCTCCACGATCACCTGGCGGTCGTCGTCCGCCTCGAGGGTGCGGGCGACCCGGCGTCCGGTCTCCCCGTAGCTGGCCGACAGGGCGACGTAGAAGTCGTCGAGCATGCCCGCCGTGATGTGCACCGAGATCAGCGTCTCCTGCGGATGCACGCCGTGCGTCGCCGTCCGGAAGGCGTCCAGCGGCTCGCGGAACGGCAGCATGAGGGCGGTGGGATCGTCACCGCGCTCACGGATGACGGCCACCAGCGCCTCGTGCTTGCGCAGGGCCGCCCCCGCCGCACGCGAGAGGGATTCCTTCCGCGCCAGCTCGGGCGTCGCGGAGATCAGTTCGCTGAGCGTCTCGAAGAACCCCAGCTGCAGGTAGGCGGCCTGCCCGAGGAAGATGTCCACCTCGGGGGCGAGCTCCGCGAAGTCGACGCGGACGGCGCCGTCCAGGTCGCCGCGCGAACGCAGCCGGAGGGCGCGCACCGCGGGGGCACGGCGACGTCGCAACCAATCCCACACGCGGTACAGCCTACGGCTCGGGTATCGTGGGTTTGCGCCCCGGCATCGGACCGGGGCCACCGCGCCTGTGCCGAGAAGAGGGCGTGGACTACCGCCGGCGGACTCTCACCGCCCTCGACCAGACAGGTTCATATCGTGACGACCTTCGCCGAACTCGGCGTAGACCAGGACATCATCGACGCCCTCACCGCGCGCGGCATCGTCGATGCATTCCCGATCCAAGAACAGACCATCCCGCTCTCGTTGCCCGGCCAGGACATCATCGGCCAGGCCAAGACGGGCACCGGCAAGACCTTCGGCTTCGGCATCCCCGTCGTCCAGCGCCTGGGCCTCGACCCGGCGCCCGGCGTCAAGTCGCTGATCGTCGTCCCCACCCGCGAACTCGCGGTGCAGGTGTACGAGGACATGGACATGCTGACCTCGAACCGCTCGACGAGCGTCGTCGCCATCTACGGCGGCAAGGCGTACGAGGGGCAGATCGACCAGCTCAAGGCGGGCGCGCAGATCGTCGTGGGTACGCCCGGGCGACTCATCGACCTGAACAACCAGCGGCTCCTGGACCTCTCCAACGCGACCGAGGTCGTCCTGGACGAGGCCGACAAGATGCTGGACCTCGGCTTCCTCGCCGACATCGAGAAGATCTTCCAGAAGGTCGCCCCGGTCCGTCACACGCAGCTGTTCTCCGCCACCATGCCCGGGCCGATCGTCGCCCTGGCCCGCCGGTTCATGTCGAACCCGATCCACATCCGCGCCACCGACCCCGACGAGGGTCTGACGCAGGCGAACATCCGCCACCTCGTCTACCGGGCGCACTCGCTCGACAAGGAGGAGGTCATCGCCCGGATCCTGCAGGCCGAGGGCCGCGGCAAGACCGTCGTCTTCACACGCACCAAGCGTGCCGCGCAGAAGCTCGTGGACGAACTCAACGATCGCGGCTTCAACGCGGGTGCCGTGCACGGCGACATGAGCCAGGAGGCGCGCGAGCGCTCCATGGCGGCGTTCAAGGCGGGTAAGAAGGACGTCCTCATCGCCACCGACGTGGCCGCCCGTGGTATCGACGTCGACGACGTCACCCACGTCATCAACCACACCATCCCGGATGACGAGAAGGCGTACCTGCACCGCGTCGGCCGCACCGGCCGTGCCGGCAAGACCGGCATCGCCGTGACCTTCGTGGACTGGGACGACCTGCACAAGTGGGCCCTGATCAACCGTGCCCTCGACTTCGGTCAGCCCGAGCCCACCGAGACCTACTCGTCCAGCCCGCATCTGTTCGAGGACCTCGGCATCCCGGTCGGCACCAAGGGCCGGCTGCGCAAGCTCCCCGTCGCCGGCGCCACCGGCAGCGTCCCCACCGTGTCCGCGTCGCGGCCGGCGGAGAGTTCCGACGCGCCCCGGCGTCGCCGCCGTCGCGGAGCCGCCTCCGACACCGATGGTGCACCGGTCGCGACCCAGGACGCCCCGCCGCTCGAGGGCCGCGGCACGCACGACGGTGGCGGCACCGAGCACCACGACGGCAAGGCCACGGCGTCCCGGCGTCGCCGCCGCCGCGGCCCGCGTCCCGATGGGGCGCCCGCCGCGTCCTGACCCGAGCGGCGTCTCCGACGCACCGCGCCCCCGGCTCGCTACGGCGAGACGGGGGCGCTTCCGTGCGCGCGCTCGATGATCCGGGCGACCATCTCCTCGCTCGTCGTGTTCTCGCCGGGGCGGTTCGGCTTGCCGGCGCCGTGGTAGTCGCTCGAGCCGGTCACGATCAGATCGTGCCGGCGGGCGAGGTCGCGCAGGACCTTCTTGCCCGCCTCCGTGTTCTCCCGGTGGTCGATCTCGAAACCCGCCAGCCCGTGGGCGATCAGCTCCTCCAGCACCGGCACCGGCATCATCCGGTCCCGTCCGGCGGGCGTCGGGTGCGCGATGATCGGCACGCCCCCCGCCGCCACCACGAGATCCACGGCGGTGACCGGGTCCGGAGCGTAGTGGGATTCGTAGTAGCCCTGACGCGGGTGCAGCACGGTGGCGAACGCGGCGGAGCGATCGGCGACGATCCCGCGCGCCACGAGGGCGTCCGCGATGTGCGGGCGGCCGACGGTGGCGTCCGCCGTGGTCTGAGCGAGCACGTCGTCCCAGGTGAGGTCGTAGTCCCGTCCGATGTTCGCGACGATGCGCTCGGCACGGCCCATCCGGTCCTCGCGGATGCGGGTCGTCTCCGCGAGGAGCGCCGCATCCTCCGGATCGAACAGGTACGCGAGCAGGTGCACGCTGCGCCAGCCGTGCTGGGCGCTCAGTTCCATGCCGGGCAGCAGCGTCATCCCCAGCGACACGGCGGCGGGCGCGGCCTCCGCCCAGCCCGCGGTCGTGTCGTGATCGGTCAGGGCGACGGTGCGAAGGCCCGCGGAATGCACAGAGCGCATCACATCCGCGGGCGGCTCGGTCCCGTCGGAGTACGTGGAGTGCAGGTGCAGGTCGGCGGGTCCGTGGAATCCGCGGCCGCTCGTCATGCTCCGAGCGTAGCGTGCGGCTCCGCCCCCGCCGCGGCATCGTGTCGGCCGATGCACAGCCTCCCTGCATAAGCTCGACATCGTGCGTCGTCTCCTGGGGATCCTGCTGACCGTGCTCTGCGCGATCGGTGCGGCGGTCGTCACCTGGCCGGAGTTCTTCCGTCTCGAGCGCACGTATCCCCTGGCCCAGGTCATCTCCTTCCGAGGACTGATCGTCGCCGGATTCGGCGCGCTGCTCCTGGTCGCGCTGCTGTTCGCAGCGATCCGCCCCATCCGGCGGATCGCCCTGTCACTCGCGGCCGTCGCCTTGATCGCGGTCGTGGTGAACGCCGCGGTCGTCGGGACGCGGGGAACCGGGACCGGGACGCTGCCGGAGAAGACCGAGAGCAGCATCCGCGTGATGACCTGGAACACCGCGGGGGACGCCACGTCACCGGCGACGATCGCGCAGACCGCCGTCGCGATGGGCGCGGACATCGTCACGCTCCCGGAGACGACGATCGAGACCGGCGGGCAGGTCGCCGTCGCCATGCGCGACCTCGGTCAGCCCATGTGGGCGCACCACACCGAGTACGGCTCGGACGGCTGGGCGGCGGATTCCACCACCATCCTCATCTCGCCCGCACTGGGCAGCTACGCCGTCACGGCCGCGTCGCAGGACGGGTCCAGCAACACCTCCACCGTGCCGAGCGCCGTCGCCATGCCGATCGACGGGAACGGTCCGATCGTCGTCGCCGCGCATGCCGTCGCGCCCCGTGAGGACTTCATGGTGGATTGGCGTCACGACCTGCAGTGGCTGGCGGACCAGTGCGCGGGCGAGAACATCATCCTGGCGGGCGACTTCAATGCAACGATCGACCACATGAGCCGGCTCGGCACCGACGGCGGCACCCTCGGACGCTGCCGGGATGCGGCAGTCCTCACCGGCAACGGAGCGGTGGGCACGTGGCCGACGAGCTATCCGCCCCTCGCCGGCGCACCGATCGACCATGTCCTGGCGACACCGGACTGGACCCCCACCGGTTCCGTCGTGCTGGGTTCCCTCGACGCGGCCGGCGGCGACCACCGTCCGCTCATCGTGCAGCTCGAGCGCACCGGCTGAGCCCTTCCCCAGGCCCCGGTGGGAGACTGGGGTCATGTCAGAATCAGCGGACACCTCTCCCGAGACCCTCGCTCCCGAACCGGGGACCGAGCAGCCCTCGAATCGCAGACAACCGTTCCCGGCGGGATTCCTCGCCACGATCTCCGAAGGCTGGGTCGAGCGCCCGGAGACCGTCGGCGCCCCTCGGGAACAGGCCGGGTTCGCCGCGCGCCGACGCGCCGCGCTCTCCGCGATGTTCCCGGGTTCGCGGCTGCTCATCCCGGCCGGCGAGCTGAAGACGCGCAGCAACGACACCGACTACCCCTTCCGGGCCCACTCGGCGTTCGCCCATCTCACCGGATGGGGCGCGGATGCCGAGCCCGGCGCCGTGCTGGTCTTCGAGCCTCGGGAGTCCGATGGCCATGACGTCATGCTGTACTTCCGCGAACGCGCCGACCGCACGACGGCCGAGTTCTACGGCGACGCGACGGTCGGCGAGTTCTGGATCGGCCCGCGCCCGTCCCTCGCCGCGGTCGCGGCGGACCTCGGCATCGCGACCGCGCACATCGACGCGCTCCGCCACACCGACGCCGACCGCACGGTCGACGAGGACCCCGAGCTGACCCGGGTCGTCTCCGAGCTGCGGCTGGTCAAGGACGAGTACGAGATCGCTCAGCTGTCGCTCGCCGTCGAGGTGACCGCATCCGGTTTCGACGACATCGTGCGCGAACTCCCCCGGATCACGTCCCACCCGCGCGGGGAGCGCGTGGTGGAGGGCGTCTTCCACCTGCGCGCGCGCAGCGACGGCAACGGCGAGGGCTACGACACGATCGCCGCATCCGGACCGCACGCCTGCTACCTGCACTGGACGCGCAACGACGGCGCGGTCCTGCCCGGCGACCTCATCCTGGTCGATGCCGGCGTCGAGGTGGACAGCCTGTACACCGCCGACATCACGCGCACGCTCCCGGTCAGCGGTCGCTTCACGGACGTGCAGCGCCGCGTCTACGAAACCGTACGGGAGGCCGCCGACGCCGCGTTCGCGGCTGCACGTCCCGGCGTGCTCTTCCGTGAGGTGCACGCGGCAGCGATGGCCGTGATCGCGAAGCGGGTCGCCGAATGGGGGCTGCTGCCGGTGACCGCCGAAGAGGCGCTCGACGCGGACCGCGGCGGCCAGCACCGCCGGTACATGGTCCACGGCACGAGTCATCACCTCGGGATCGACGTGCACGACTGCGCCCAGGCACGGCGCGAGATGTACTACGACGGCGTCCTGGAGCCGGGCATGGTGTTCACGATCGAACCCGGGCTGTACTTCCAGGCGGACGACATGACCGTTCCCGAGGAACTGCGCGGCATCGGCGTCCGCATCGAGGACGACGTGCTGATGACCGCCGACGGTCCGGTCAACCTGTCCGCGGCGATCCCGCGCACCGCCGACGAGGTCGAGGAGTGGATGGCACGCCTGAGCGCGTAGCCGACGGGCGCGGGCGGGGCATGCCTCGCCCGCGCACGCCGGGACCGGTCAGGAGCGGTCGGAGTGTCCCGGGTCGGGGTCGATGCGCTCCCCGTACCGGGGCGGAGCGGGCGGGGCGTCCTTGCGCTCGTCGTCCGGCGTCGAAGAGGGTTCTGCGGGCTTCGGCGGCACGGGAGCGGCGGGATCGATCCGCTCGCCGTAGCGGGGTGCGGGTCGGGGCGTGGCGGCATCCGTCCCCTGCCCCGCGAAGGGCGTGGGCGCGGCCGGTGCGGCGGTCGCCATCGGCGCCGCACCCAGCGCCGCGCGCGCCTTGCCGAGGTGGGTGGAGGTCACGCGCACCTCGTAGTGGTCCGCGACGACCTGCATGACCGAGGCGAAGTCCCGGCGGCGACGGACGAACGAATACATGATGATGTTCATGAGCATCCCGATCGCCATGCCGACCAGAAGCACCCCCACGAAGGCCTGGATGGCGACGGTCGGGGTCCCCAGGACGAAGATGAAGGCGAACAGCACACCCAGGACGAGCCCGTTCACGGCTCCGGAACGGGCCGCCGCACCGTAGCCCAGCCGTCCCGTGATGCGCTCGATCGAGCGGAGCCCCTGGCCCACGATCGCGATCTGCTTCGCCGGCACATCGGCCGCGATCAGGGACGAGACCGCTTTCTGCGCGCCCTCGTAGTTCGGGAAGGACGCGACGGTCTCCCCCGCCTCGGCGGAGCCGGCGGTAAACGGTGTCCCCATGCTCATGCACCTATCTTGTCACGGCCTGCTCCGCCAGGACCGGGCGCCCGGCGCACCCCCCGGTCTACGCTGGAGGGTGTGAGCACACAACGGGTCTTCGTCGCGCGCCTGGCCGGATGCGCGGTCTTCGATCCCGCCGGCGACCGGCTCGGAAAAGTGCGCGACGTGGTCGTCATCTACCGCCCCAACGACTCCCCGCGGGTCGTGGGCCTCGTGGTCGAGATCCCGGGCCGGCGCCACGTGTTCGTCTCCATCGGACGCGTCACGAGCGTCGACACCGGTCAGGTCATCACGACCGGCCTCATCAACGTGCGCCGCTTCCAGCAGCGCGGCGGCGAGGTCCGCGTCATCGCGGAGCTCATCGGGCGCAAGGTCACCTTCGCCGACGGGTCCGGGCAGGCCGTCATCGAGGACGTCGCGATCGAGCGGAACCGCCTCGGCGAGTGGGACGTGGGCCAGTTGTTCCTGCGCAAGCCGAAGACGAGCGCGTCGCCTTTCGCCAAGGGGCCGACCACCTTCGCCTACTGGAGCGACGTGCATGAACGTCAGTCCCCCGGTGAGGCGCAGTCCGCCGAGCACCTCGTGGCCAGCTACTCCGACCTGAAGGCCGCGGACCTGGCCAACACCCTGCTCGATCTCCCGCCCGAGCGCCTGCTCGAAGTCGCCGAGGAGCTCTCGGACGATCGCTTGGCCGACGCGCTCGAGGAGATGCCGGAGGAGGAGCAGGTGCACATCCTGGAGGCCCTCGGCGAGGAGCGCGCCGCCGACATCCTGGATGCGATGGAGCCGGACGACGCCGCCGACGTGCTGGCCCAGCTCCCCGAGGACCAGCGCGAGGAGCTGCTGGACCTCATGGAGCCGGACGAGGCGGACGACGTCCGTGCCCTCCTGAAGTACGGTCCCGACACCGCCGGTGGTCTGATGACCCCGGAGCCGATCGTGCTGTCGGCGGAGAACACGGTCGCCGAGGCGCTCGCGCTCATCCGTCGCCATGAGCTGCATCCCGCGCTCGCCGCGGCGGTCTTCGTGACGCTCCCCCCGTTCGAGACGCCCACCGGTCGCCTGCTCGGCATCGTGCACTTCCAGCGGATGCTGCGCTATCCGCCGCACGAACGCCTCGGCCCGATGATCGACGACTCGATCGAGCCCGTGCCGGCCACGGCATCCGCGCAGGAGGTCGCGCGCCTACTGGCCAGCTACAACCTCGTCTCCCTGCCCGTCGTCGACCCCGCCCACCGCCTCGTCGGCGCGGTCAGTATCGACGACGTGCTCGACTACCTGCTTCCCGACGACTGGCGTACGGGCGACGCGGAAACGCACGCCCCGCTCGCCGGAGGCCGCCCGTGATGGCGCGGCCCGGCCGGACGCGCGTGCCCTCACTGGATGCGCCCCGGGGCCGCACCGGGATGCTGAACCGCACCCCCCAGCCCTCCCGGGACCGCTTCGGCCGGTTCACGGAGTCGATCGCCCGTGCCATGGGGACCCCCTGGTTCCTCCTCGGCCTCAGCCTGTTCTGCATCATCTGGCTGGCGTGGAACACGCTGATGCCCGCGGATCTCCGCTTCGATGCCGCCTCGAACGGCTTCACCGCGCTGACCCTGGTCCTGTCGCTCCAGGCGTCCTATGCCGCGCCCCTCATCCTGCTGGCGCAGAACCGCCAGGACGACCGCGACCGCGTCCAGATCGAGCAGGACCGCCAGCGCGCGGAGCGCAATCTGGCGGACACCGAGTACCTGGCGCGCGAGATCGTCGCGCTGCGCATGGCGATGACCGACGCGTCGAACGTCGCGGTCACCCGGGACGTGCTCCGCGACGAGCTGAAGGCGCTCCTGGAGGATCTGGACGGCCGGGCCGCCGGCGAGCCGGATCACCTGACGGCGGAGCGCGAGGAGCGTCGTCGTCGTGCGGACCGCAGGGAGAGGGCCGAACGGGATGCCCGTGAACGCTGACCAGCCGCTCGCCGAGCGCGTCCGGGCCGCCGTGAGCGCCGTCTCCGACCCGGAGCTGCGCCGCCCGCTCGGCGAACTCGACATGATCCGCGACGTGACGGCGACGCCTGCCGGCATCCGCGTCGACGTCGCCCTCACGATCGTCGGGTGCCCCGCATCCGACCGGATCGAGCGGGAGGTACGCGCCGCCGCCGAGACGGTGGCGGGCGGCACGCCCGTCGAGGTGGCGCTGGGCGTCATGACCCCGGAGCAGCGGGCGGAGCTCACCGAGCGTCTGCGCGGCGGCCGGAGCCGCGGCATCCCGTTCACCGCAGACAGCCTGACGCGGGTGATCGCGGTCACGAGCGGGAAGGGCGGAGTCGGCAAGTCCACCCTCACCGCCAACCTCGCCGTCGCCCTGGCGCAGAGCGGACGGTCGGTCGGTCTGATCGATGCGGACGTGCACGGCTTCTCCATCCCGGCGCTCCTCGGTCTCGTGGATGCGGAGGGGCGCACGACCCGGCCCACCCGGATCGACGACCTGATCGTGCCGCCGGTCGCATACGGCGTGAAGACCGTGTCGATCGGCATGTTCCTGCGGGAGGGGGACGAGGGCAGGGCCGTCGCCTGGCGCGGCCCGATGCTGCACCGGACAGTGCAGCAGTTCCTCACGGATGTGTGGTTCGGCGACCTCGACATCCTCCTCATCGACATGCCGCCCGGCACGGGCGACGTCGCCATCTCGATCGGTCAGCTGCTCCCGCACGCCGACGTGCTCGTGGTCACCACCCCTCAGCAGGCGGCGGCCGATGTCGCGGTGCGCAGCGGTCTCGTCGCCCGGCAGACGGGCCAGCGGGTCGTAGGGGTCGTGGAGAACATGGCGCCGCTCACCCTCCCCGACGGGACCGTGCTGGATCTGTTCGGCTCCGGCGGCGGCGAAGAGGTCGCGAGGGCACTGTCGGCGGATGCCGAGCCGGTCCCGCTGCTCGGTTCCGTGCCGCTGAGCCCGGCGCTGCGTGCGGGCGGCGACTCCGGACTGCCCGTGGTGCTCGGCACTCCGGACGACCCCGCCGCGCGGGCGATCGACGCGATCGCGACGGCCCTCGTGTCGTCCGGCCCGCGGCTGGCCGGACGGTCGCTGCCCTTCGGGGTGCGCTGAGCGCGCCCGCACCTCGAACGCGCGCGGAGCCCGTGCCGCGTTCGCGCGATCCTGCGAAGTTCGCGGCGGGCGCTCAGAACGCGCGCCGGGCGCCCGCGGGAACGTGTCCGGCGGAGCCGCGGCTCAGGTCGCCTCGTCGTCGTAGGGCGGTTCCTCCCCCGACGCCGCGTCGTGGCGCGGCGGCTTCGGAGCGGCGGCCGGGGCGACCGCTGCGGCCACACCCGCGGCGCGGACGGTCGCGGTGGGCGGGTCGTCCAGCAGCGCCTCCCGGATGATGCGGCGGGGGTCGTACTGCCGGGGGTCGAGTTTGCGCCAGTCGACGTCGTCGAAGTCGGGGCCCATCTCGTCCTGCACCCTGGTCTTCGCTCCGCGGAGGAAGTCGCGCGCACGCCCTGCGAACCGCGCGAGCGACTCCGCGTAGCCGGGCAACCGCTCGGGACCGATGAGGAAGGCGGCGATCACGCCGATCAGCAGCAGCTTCTCGATCGTGAGCCCGAAGAACATGCCTTCAGATTACCCGCCGCGCCTGCCGGTTCCTCGCCGCCGGCGCACGTAGGCTGGCTGCGGAGGAAGCATGCCCGGACACGACGCGAGCGACAGGTTCGCCCACGAGGCCATCATCGAACCCGATTGGATCTCCCGCGCACGCACACACGCCCTCGAGCTGGGCGCGGACCCCATCAGCGCACCCGTGGGAGCCCAGGTGGCGGTGCTCGCCGCGGCGTCCCGCGCGCAGAGCATCGTGGAGATCGGCACCGGTGCCGGGGTCTCCGGGCTCTGGCTGCTGCACGGCGCCCCCCGTGCCGTGCTCACCACGATCGACAAGGAGCCGGAGCACCTCGCGATGGCACGCCGTGGCTTCACGGACGCCCGCGTCGCGCCCACGCGCACCCGGTTCATCACGGGCCGCGCATCCGACGTCCTCCCGCGCATGAACGAGGCGTCGTACGACATCGTGTTCGTCGACGCCGACCCGGAGGGCGTCATCGAGTACGTCGAGCACGGCCTCCGCCTGGTGCGTCCCGGCGGCCTGGTCCTCGTCCCCCGAGTGCTGGCGGGCGGGGCCGTCGCCGACCCGGTGCGCCGCGACACGGTCACGACCTCGTACCGCTCGCTCATCCAGGAGACCCAGAGCTCCCCTGCCGTGATCGGCGCCCTCTCCATCGTCGGTGAGGGACTCCTCCAGCTCACGACGGTCGGCGACACCTCACGCTGAGACGGTGATGGCCGGCTCCTCGAGAGGACCGGCCATCACTGTGCTTTCGACGTCGCGACTCAGGCGCCGACGACCTCGCTCAGCACATCGTGGAGTTCCTTCGCTTCGGCGTCGTTGACCGAAACCACGAGGCGACCGCCTCCTTCGAGCGGAACCCGCACGATGATGAGGCGCCCCTCCTTCACAGCCTCCATCGGCCCGTCCCCGGTTCTCGGCTTCATGGCTGCCATCGTGGCTCCCTTTCGTCGATGTCTTTAGACGGCAAGTTTATCCCGGTCAGCGCCATCCTGGACGCATCCTGTGCGCAGACGCCCTCGCGCCGTCATCGCGCGTCACGGCACACGCAGGAACGTGTTCGCCTGCGCATACATGTTGTAGATCCACCACCACTGCGCGCCGAGGGCCCCGGCCAGCACCACCAAACGCCAGATCGTGCTGCGCGGGACGGCGAACGCGCCGGCCAGCGGACTGAGCGGGAACAGCAGCCGCAGCGTGCTGGACTGCGGGAAGAAGACGGCCAGGAGGTATACGAGGTAGGCGACCGACCACAGCCGGATCTCCACGCCGAGCCGACGCACCTGCGGCAGCCACAGGGCGGCCGCCACCGCGATCAGGAGCAGGGCGAGCGCGGCGTAGCCGAGGAGATGCGGCCACCCCAGCACATCGGCCCAGAACCGCGTGCCGACCAGGAATCCGTCGAACGGCAGGAAGTGCGCATCCGATCCCGGCAGCCAGATGCGCCGCCAAGACAGTTCCGTCTCGAGGTACGCGCCCGGCTCGCCCGTGACGACCGCGGCGATCACCTGCCAGGAGAATCCGACCGCGGCGGCGAGCAGCCCCAGCAGGACGATGTGGACCACCTCCCGCGCCGGCAGTGCCTCCGTGCGGCGCCGGAACCAGCGCCAGATGCCGTACAGCGCGAGGAACAGGGAGAACGCCAGGATGCCGGGTCGGGTGAAGCCCATCACGGGGATCAGCAGGTAGAGCCACAGGTAGCGCCGCCGCATCACCTGCAGGAGCGCCAGGAACAGCCAGAACAGGAAGAGTGATTCCGCGTACCCCACCTGGAAGAGTGCGGCGAGGGGACCCGCGGCGAAGAAGACGACCGCCCACGTCGCCGCGCCGCGGTCCAGTCGGAGGCGCAGCATCCGGTAGAGCACGAGGCTCGCGCCGTAGCCGGCGACCACCGAGATCGTCACCGCCGCCGCCGGCCAGCTGCCCAGCACGGTCCCCAGCGCAGCCGCCAGGTACGGGTAGACCGGCATGAACGCCCAGGCGTTCTCCACGACGAGACCCGCCTCCCGCGGCAGCTCCGCGGGATAGCCCGCCTCGGCCACGAGCCAGTACCACGCCGCGTCCCAGCCCATCGCGAGATCGCCGATGGTGGCCTCCGGGCCGAAGCGGGACCCCGGCCCGGAGATCCCGGCCGCCGCGAGGAAGAATCCGGTCGTGACGATGCGGGCGGCGAGGTACAGGATGCCGATGCGGGCGGCCGCGGGAAGGCCCTGCCACCCCGTGCGGTGCGGCGGTGTCAGCTGCTCAGCCACGCCCGGAGTCCGCGCTCGACGTCCTCGATCTGGGCGAGCGGCACGCGCTCCTCGTCGTGGTGGGCGAGGCTCGGATCCCCCGGACCGTAGTTCACCGCGGGCACCCCCATCTCGGAGAACCGGGCCACATCCGTCCAACCGTACTTCGGCCGGGGTTCGGCTCCGACGGCGGCGAGGAACTCCTGCGCCAGCGGCGCGTCGAGGCCGGGACGCGCACCGGAGGCGCGGTCGACGACGTCGAGCTCGAAACCGGCGAACACGTCCCGCACGTGGGACTCCGCCTCGGCCACGGTGCGGCTCGGCGCGAAACGGTAGTTGACCTCGACCTCGCACAGATCGGGGATGACGTTGCCGGCGATCCCGCCGCTGACCCGGACCGCGTTGAGGCCTTCCCGGTAGGCCAGGCCCTCGACCTCGATCGTTCGCGGCCGGTACTCGGAGAGTCGGGCGAGGATGGGCGCCGCGGCGTGGATCGCGTTCTCCCCGATCCATGCGCGGGCACTGTGCGCACGGACGCCGCGGGTGCGGACGACGGCACGCAGGTTCCCGTTGCACCCTCCCTCGACCTGGCCGTTGGACGGCTCGCCGAGGATGGCGAAGTCACCGGCGAACAGGTCGGGACGGGTGCGGGCGAGACGGGTGAGGCCGTTCAGCTCGGCATCCACCTCTTCGTGGTCGTACCACATCCAGGTCACGTCCACGCGAGGGTCGGTGAGCTCTGCGGCGAGCTTGAGCTGGACGGCCACGCCGCCCTTCATGTCCACCGTGCCGCGCCCCCAGAGGGTCGGCACCCCGTCGACGTCCACGAAGCGGCTGGGGACGTTCGCGTTGATCGGCACGGTGTCGATGTGCCCGGCGATGACGACGCGCTGCGGGCGGTCCAGCTGCGTGCGGGCCACGATGGTGTCGCCGTCGCGGTAGACCTCCAGATGCGGCAGAGCACCGACCGACGCCATGATCGCGTCGGCGAGGGTGGTCTCCTCTCCGGAGACGCTCGGGATGTCGCAGAGTGCCCGGGTGAGCTCGACGGAGCCCAGGGAGAGGTCGAGCTCGGTCATGCCCCCACTCTACCGAGGTGCGCGCAGCGGCCGGATGACCGCGACCGCTAGCCTGGACGCGTGAGTGAACTGCGTTCTGTATGGGGTATCGGTCTGGCGACGAGCGCGAACGGGACGGTGCTCGACACCTGGTTCCCCTCGCCCCGTCTGGGTGAGGCGGATGAGGCCGCGGACAGCACGGTGCGGGAGGACCTGCAGCCGCTGGTCGGGCCGGACGGCCGCCGCCGGGTGACCCGCGAGATCGTGGCGCTGCGGATCGACCTCGACGCGGCACCCGTGTCCACCTCCGACGCGTACCTGCGGTTGCACGCCCTGTCGCACCGCCTCGTCCGGCCGAACGAGGTGAACCTGGACGGCATCTTCGGGCATCTGCCGAACGTCGCCTGGACCAATGCCGGCCCGGTGCACCCCGACGACGCCGTCACCCTGCGCCCCTGGCTGGCGCAGGCCGGAATCCAGGTGCAGAGCCTGGACAAGTTCCCCCGCCTGCTCGATTACGTGACCCCCCAGGGCGTGCGGATCGCGGATGCCTCGCGGGTGCGCCTGGGCGCGTACCTCTCCCCCGGCACCACCGTGATGCACGAGGGCTTCGTGAACTTCAACGCCGGGACGCTCGGAGCATCCATGGTGGAGGGCCGCATCTCCCAGGGCGTGGTGGTCGGTGACGGCAGCGACATCGGCGGCGGGGCGTCCATCATGGGCACCCTCTCCGGCGGCGGGAGCCACCGGGTCTCCATCGGAGCCCGCACGCTGCTGGGCGCGAACGCGGGGATCGGCATCTCCCTCGGTGACGACTGCGTCGTCGAGGCCGGGCTGTACGTCACGGCGGGGACGAAGGTGGTCCTGGCCGATGAGGCCCCCACCGCCGACGGGACGCGTCCGGTCGTCAAGGGGGCCGCGCTCTCCGGCCGGGACGGGGTGCTGTTCCGGCGGAACTCGCTCTCCGGCGCCGTCGAGGCGGTCGGCCGCTCGGGAGTCGGCGTCACCCTCAACGAGGCGCTGCACGCATGAGTGCATCCCTGCCCAAGAAGCGCTACGAGGCCGAACTGGCACGGCTGCAGGCACAGCTCGTCGACATGCAGGCCTGGGTGCAGGCGACCGGCGCCCGCATCGTGGTGATCTTCGAGGGCAGGGACGCCGCCGGCAAGGGATCGACGATCAAGCGCGTCTCCGAGTACCTGAACCCCCGGGTCACGCGCATCGTCGCCCTCCCCACTCCGACGGAGCGCGAACGCACCCAGTGGTACTTCCAGCGCTACATCGCGCACCTCCCCGCCGCAGGGGAGATCGTCCTGATGGACCGGTCCTGGTACAACCGGGCAGGGGTCGAGCACGTCATGGGCTACTGCACCCCGGATCAGTACCACCGGTTCCTGCATCAGGCGCCGATCTTCGAGCGGATGCTGGTGGAAGAGGGCATCATCCTGCTGAAGTACTGGTTCTCGGTCTCCGACGTGGAGCAGGAGAAGCGATTCCAGTCCCGTGCCGAGGACCCCATGCGGCGGTGGAAGCTCAGCCCGAACGACGTGCTCTCCATCACCAAATGGGAGGACTACTCCCGCGCGAAGGACGCGATGATCCTGCACACGGACATCCCGGAGGCCCCGTGGTACGAGGTGGACAACGAGGACAAGCGCCGCGGGCGGATCAACATGATCCACCATCTCCTGGACCGCATCCCCTGGGAGCCCGTGTCCAGGGAGGACATCGAGATCCCGTCCCGCCCCGCCTCCGGCGGGTACACGCGTCCTCCGCGCGACGACGACGGCCTCGTGCCGGATCACGTCGCCGGTCTCTGACCGGGTCGCGTCCGCCGCGGGTGCGCCGCGGGTGCGCCGCGGGTGCGCCGCGGCGGCGGTTCAGAACAGCAGCGCCAGCAGGAAGCTCCAGGCGCAGATGAACGCCAGCATGCCCAGGCTGTAGCCGATCGCCGAACGGAGGATCTCCCCCTCGCGCCCGGCGAGTCCGACCGCGCCGGCGGCGATCGCGATGGACTGGGGCGAGACGACCTTGGCCGTGGTGCCGCCGGCGGTGTTCCCGGCCACGAGCAGAGCCGGGTCGACGCCGATGCGCTCGGCCGTCGCCACCTGGAGCGGGCCGAACAGGGTGTTGTTGTTCACGACGGAGCCGGTGAGGAACACGCCGATCCAGCCGATGATGGGCGCGAGCAGCGGGAAGACCGGACCGGTCGCGGCCAGGGCCGCGCCCATCGAGGCGGAGCCCCCGGAGTAGTTCGCGATGTTCGCGAGCATGAGGATCAGCGCGATGAGCACGAGCGCCTGCCACAGCTCGGCGAGTGTGCGCCACAGTTCGTGGAACAGGTCGCGCAGGTGCAGGGCGGACGTCGTCAGGAACGACACGATCACCGCCAGGAGGATGGCCGTGCCGGTCGCGTTCAGCGGTGTGAGGCTGAACGCGGCGCTGACCACGTCACCGTTCTCGTAGCCGACCTCCCCCGCGAGTCCGGGAATGGGCCAGGTGAAGACCGTGCCGGAGAGTGGCCCCGTGGTGAACAGCTCCTTGAACGCGGGGATCGACCAGATCAGGATGAACGCGGTCAGGATGTAGAACGGGCTCCAGGCCGACACGATCGCGCCCAGCGAATGGCGCTCGACGACCGGCGCCTCCGCCCCGTCCTCGCGGAAGATACGGCGGGGCTGCCACACCCGTCCCAGCAGGAACACCGCGACCATCGCCCCGAGGCCCGCGCCGACGTCGGCCAGTTCCGGTCCGAGGAACCAGAGCACACCGGCCTGGATCCCGCTGAAGACCACCGTGACGACCAGGGTGGCCGGCCACGTCTCGCGCAACCCCCGCCATCCGTCGAGGATCAGCACCAGGAGGAAGGGGATCAGCAGCGTCAACGGCTGCAGCAGCACCACGAGCGCCCGGGAGAGCTCGGAGACGTCGATGCCGGTCACCTGCGCCCCGACGATCACCGGGATGCCGATCGCCCCGTACGCCCCCGCTCCCGCGTTCGCCACCAGTGAGAGCATCGCCGCCTTGACCGGACGGAACCCCAGTTGGACCAGCAGAGCCGCACAGATGGCGATCGGCACGCCGAACCCGGCCGCCCCCTCGAGGAAGGCGCCGAAGGAGAAGCTGATCAGCAGCACCTGGATGCGCTGGTCCGAGGAGATGCCGCCGATCGACGCGCGGATGACGGCGAAGCGGCCGCTCACGACGGCCAGGCGGTAGAGCCACACGGCCATGACGATGATGTACGCGATCGGCCAGATCGCGGTCAGCAGCCCCAGCAGTCCTGCTCCGGCGGCGGCGGGAGCCGGCATCCCGAAGACGAGCACCGCGACCAGCACCTCCGCCACCAGCGCGATGGCAGCCGCGACGATGCCTTTGAGCTTCAGCACCACGAGCCCGATCAGGAAGACCAGGATCGGGACGGCGGCGGTCAGCGCCGACAACAGTCCGTTACCCAGCGGGTCGGTGGTCTGGATCCACATCCGGTCTCCCCTCGCCAGTCGGCCCTCACACGTTAGGGGACGAGCGGCTCCGGCGACAGGGTCTTCCGGATAACAACGACGATGAGGGGCCCGGGCGTGTGCCCGGGCCCCTCATCGTCGTCGTGCGGCGGTGGTCAGCCGGCGCCGGGGTAGTTGCGCTCCGGAGCGCCCGTGTACAGCTGCTGCGGGCGGCCGATCTTCGTCTGCGGGTCGGTGTTCATCTCGCGCCAGTGCGCCAGCCAGCCGGGCAGACGGCCGATCGCGAACAGCACGGTGAACATCCGCGTCGGGAAGCCCATGGCCTTGTAGATCACGCCGGTGTAGAAGTCGACGTTCGGGTAGAGACGACGCTCCTTGAAGTAATCGTCGTTGAGCGCGATCTCCTCGAGCTCCTTCGCCAGGTCGAGGAGCGGGTCGCTCACGCCGAGCTCGGCGAGCACCTCGTCCGCGGACTCCTTGACGAGCTTGGCGCGCGGGTCGTAGTTCTTGTAGACGCGGTGCCCGAAGCCCATGAGCTTCACGCCGTCTTCCTTGTTCTTCACGCGCTCGACGAAGCGCTGCACGCTCTCGCCGGAGTCCCGCATGCGACCGAGCATCTCCAGCACGGCCTCGTTCGCACCGCCGTGCAGGGGGCCGGAGAGGGCGTTGATGCCGGCGGAGATGGAGGAGAACAGGTTGGCGCCGGTCGAGCCGACCAGACGCACGGTCGAGGTGGACGCGTTCTGCTCGTGGTCCTCGTGCAGGATGAGCAGACGCTCGAGGGCACGGGACATGACCGGGCTGATCTCGTACTCCTCGCTGAGCACGCCGAAGTTGAGCTTCAGGAAGTTGTCGACGAAGCTCAGGGAGTTGTCCGGGTAGAGGAACGCCTGACCGACGCTCTTCTTGTGCGCGTAGGCCGCGATGACGGGCAGCTTCGCCAGCATCCGGATGGTGTTGAGCTCGACGTGCTCGGGGTTGTGCGGGTCCGAGTGCGACTCGTAATAGGTCGAGAGCGCCGCGGTGGCCGCCGACAGCACCGACATCGGGTGGGCGGTGTGCGGCAGCGCGGAGAAGAAGCGCTTGAGGTCCTCGTGCAGCAGGGTGTGCCGGCGGATGCGGGTGTCGAAGTCGGCGAGCTCCGATGCGCTCGGCAGTTCGCCGTAGATCAGGAGCCAGGCGATCTCGAGGTAGGTCGAGTTCTTGGCGAGCTGCTCGATCGGGTAGCCGCGGTAGCGCAGGATGCCCTGGTCGCCGTCGATGTACGTGATCGCGGACTTGGTGGCGGCCGTGTTGACGAAGCCGTAGTCCAGCGAGGTGTGACCGGTCTGTCTGGTCAGCGAAGAGATGTCGATGGCAGGAGCGCCGTCCGTGGCGCGGAGCACAGCGAATTCGGCTGTGCGATCCCCGACGGTCAGAGTTGCTTTGTCCTGCGGCGAGCCGGCATCGCTCACGGCGCCTCCTTGCGATCGATAATCGTCGGGGTTCCGACCGCCGATGGCGGTCCTTCCGGCGCGCCTGATCAGCATCACCGGTCGAATACAGCCTAGCGGCGGCCGGGGCCTACAGTGGTCGCCGCTAAAGGAAGCCGAATTCGAGTGGAGATATCCTACGAAGCGGTCCGCAGTCGCACTGCCGCTGCGGCGATGCGCTCGTCGCTCGCGGTCAGCGACAGGCGGATGTGCCGCGTGTGGAACGGTCCGTAGAAGTGGCCGGGACCGGACAGGATGCCCAGCTCCGCCAGGCGCGCGACGCTCGTCCACGCATCCTCGTCGCGGGTGGCCCAGAGGTACAGTCCGGCCTCGCTGCGGTCGATGCGGAACCCGTAGGCCTCCACGGCCGGGCGGAGGACAGCACGGCGGCGCGCGTACCGTTCCTTCTGCTCCTGCACGTGCCGGTCGTCTCCGAGTGCCGCCGTCATGGCTGCCTGCACGGGCGCCGGCAGCATCAGCCCGAGGTGTTTGCGGGCCGTCAGCAGCCGCGCCACGATGTCCCGATCACCGGCGAGGAAGGCGGCGCGGTAACCGGCGAGGTTCGACTGCTTGCTCAGCGAGTACACCGAGAGCACTCCCGCCGGGTCGCCCCCGGTGACGGCCGGGTCGAGCACGGACGGGATGGGACGCGCGTCCCACGGAGCCTCCCAGCCGAGTTCCGCATAGCACTCGTCCCCGACGAGCACCGCACCGAGCTGACGTGCCCGTTCGCGGGCGCGTCGCAGTTCCGGCACATCCCACACGCGTCCGTCCGGGTTGCCCGGGGAGTTGATCCAGACCAGACGGGTCCCCTCCGGCCAGTCCTCCGGGTCGTCCGCCGCGACGGGGGTGGCGTCGACGAGACGCGCACCGACCTCGTACGTGGGATACGCCGCACGCGGATGAACCACGACGTCGCCCGGCCCGAGACCCAGCAGGAGCGGCAGCAGGGCCACCAGTTCCTTGGAACCGATCGTCGGCAGCACGTGGGCGGGGCTCAGACCGGTGACCCCCCGTCTGCGCGAGAACCAGTCGACGATCGCCTCTCGGAGCGGCGGGGTGCCGAGGGTCGCCGGATAGGCGTGCGCGTCCGTCGCGGCCGCGAGGGCCGCCGCGATCAGGGGCGGAGTCGGGTCGACGGGCGAACCGATCGAGAGGTCGACGATGCCGTCGGGGTGGGACCGGGCGGTCTCCGCGTACGGGGCGACGGCGTCCCAGGGATACTCGGCGAGGTCTGCGACACCCATCTCAGCGGATGCTCATTCGCCCTGCGGCGGGAGTGCCGCGATGAGCGGGTGATCCTTGTGGATCACACCCACCTTCGCCGCCCCACCGGGCGAGCCCACGTCGTCGAAGAACTCGACGTTGGCCTTGTAGTAGTCCTGCCATTCGTCCGGCAGGTCGTCCTCGTAGTAGATCGCCTCGACCGGGCACACCGGTTCGCATGCACCGCAGTCGACGCACTCGTCGGGGTGGATGTAGAGGGAGCGTTCCCCCTCGTAGATGCAGTCGACGGGGCACTCATCGATGCAGGCGCGATCCTTGACATCGACGCACGGAAGAGCGATCACATACGTCACGGCAACAGTCTAGTTCGACTCGGAACGGGCTCGGCGTACACCGCTCAGGTCCGGCCACGCCACCACGAGCGCGGTGAGCACGGGGGCGCTCGCCATCCAGGTCAGGGCGAGGCCCTCGTTGGCCACCGTGAACAGCACGGACCCGCCCGGGGACGGCAGGGAGAAGAAGTACGTGGCCAGCATGATGCCGCCGCCTCCGGCGAGGGCGGCCCAGCGGTCACCGGTGAGCAGCCGGAGTGCGATCACCAGTGCGCCCGCGCCGATGACGCCCAGGATCAGCCCGACGGGCACCACGCCGAGGAAGGAGGCGTGCGCGAGCGAACCGGCCGCGCCGTAGACGAGGCCGACGACGAGGGCGATGGCCCAGGCTGCGAGACGGGAGGAACGGGAACCCACCAGCGGATTCTACGCGGTCATCTCATGCAGCCCATCCGAGCAGCCGCAGGAGCGCCGCGACCAGGGCGGCGGCGACCACCACGACGAGGAAAGGGGCCCGGAGGGCGAGCAGCACCCCGGCGGCGAGGAGGGCCGGCACGCGGGCGTCGACGGTGACCGCCTGACCGACGCCGAGCGCCTGGACGGCGACGAGCGCGCCCAGCAGCGCCACCGTCAGGAGATCGGAGATCCGCGCCGGTCGCGGTGCGGACAGGAGCGACGCCGGCAGCAGGTAGCCCACCGTCTTCAGCGCGACGCACACGATGGCGGCCAGGAGGACGGCCGTCCAGAGCGTCATGCGGCTCCCCCACCCGATACGGCGTCGCGCCGTCCGAGCCAGTTGAACCAGCCCACCACGATCGCCACCAGCGCCGCGATGAGGACGGGCAGCCCCGGCATCAGGGCGGGCGTCAGCACGGTCGCCACGACCGCCGCGGCCACCCCCACGGCGATCGCCTGGCGTCCGCGCAGCCGCGGCCACAGGAGGGCGAGGAAGGCGGCGGCCGCCGCGGCATCCAGCCCGTAGGCGCGCGGGTCCCCGAGGACGTCGCCGAGGAGCGCACCGAGCAGCGTCGAGAGGTTCCACCCCACGTAGATGCCGATACCGGTGACCCAGAACCCCCACGCCCGGGACCGTGGCGTGGGCTGCGCGAGCGCCACGGCAGTCGACTCATCGATCGTGAACATGGCCGCCGCGGCCTTGCGCCGGAAACCGCCGCCGACCACGGGCGACATCCGCATGCCGTAGGCGACGTTGCGCACGCCGAGGAGCGCCGCCGAGGCGATCGCCGCGGGCGCAGCGGCGAGTCCCCCGGAGGCGATCACCCCGACGAACGCGAACTGGGAGCCACCGGTGAACATCAGCAGACTCAGCACGCAGGTCTGCCAGATGTCCAGGCCCGAGGCGACGCCGAGTGCGCCGAAGGAGATGCCGTAGGCACTGGTCGCGAGCGCCACGGCCAGCCCCTGACGGACGGCACGCCGGTGCTCCGGATCCGGCCCGCGTCCCATCCTCCGAGGATATAGCGATCCGCCGCCCTCCCCCGCGAGGTGGGAGCGGACGGCGGATGCGCTACGGCCGGAGCCGAGGATCAGACGTTGGCGTCCTGGCGCTTGAGACGTGCCGTGGCGCGGCCGCGCTCGGTCGCGTCGAGGACGACCTTGCGGATGCGGACGACCTCGGGGGTGACCTCGACGCACTCGTCCTCGCGGGCGAACTCGAGGCTCTCCTCCAGCGACAGCTGCCGGGGCGGCGTCATCGACTCGAACGTGTCGGAGCTCGCTGCACGCATGTTCGTGAGCTTCTTCTCCTTGGTGATGTTCACGTCCATGTCGTCGGCGCGCGAGTTCTCGCCGATCACCATGCCCTCGTAGACCTCCTGCGTCGGCTGCACGAAGAACGACATGCGCTCCTGCAGGGCGATCATCGCGAAGGGGGTCACGACACCGGAACGGTCCGCGACGATGGATCCGTTCTGGCGGGTCACGATCGAGCCCGCCCAGGGCTCGTAGCCGTGCGAGATCGCGTTGGCGATACCGGTGCCACGGGTGGTCGTGAGGAACTCGGTACGGAAACCGATCAGGCCGCGCGAGGGGACGACGAACTCCATGCGCACCCAGCCGGTGCCGTGGTTCGTCATGTTGTCCATCCGGCCCTTCCGGGCGGCGAGGAGCTGCGTGATCGCACCGAGGTACTCCTCGGGGACGTCGATGGTGAGGTGCTCGAAGGGCTCGTACACCTTGCCGTCGATCTTCTTCGTGACCACCTGGGGCTTCCCGACGGTCAGCTCGAAGCCCTCACGACGCATGTTCTCGACCAGGATGGCGAGGGCGAGCTCGCCGCGACCCTGAACCTCCCACGCGTCGGGGCGTCCGATGTCGACGACCTTGAGCGAGACGTTTCCGATGAGCTCCCGGTCGAGGCGGTCCTTGACCATGCGGGCGGTGAGCTTGTGCCCCTTCACCTTGCCGACGAGCGGAGACGTGTTGGTGCCGATGGTCATCGAGATCGCGGGGTCGTCGACGTGGATCATCGGCAACGGACGGACGTCCTCCGGGTCGGCGATGGTCTCGCCGATCGTGATGTCCTCGAAGCCGGCGATCGCGACGATGTCACCGGGTCCGGCTTCTTCCGCGGGGTAGCGCTCGAGCGCACGGGTCTTCAGCAGTTCCGTGATGCGGGCGTTCTGGTGGGTGCCGTCGGCACGGACCCAGGCGACGGTCTGGCCCTTCTTCAGCGTGCCGTTGAAGACACGCAGGAGCGCGAGACGGCCGAGGAACGGGCTCGAGTCGAGGTTCGTGACCCAGGCCTGCAGCGGGGCGTCGTCGTCGTACGACGGTGCCGGCACGTGCTGGAGGATCGCCTCGAACAACGGCTCGAGGTCGTCGTTGTCGGGGAGCGAGCCGTCGGCGGGACGGTTGCGCGACGCCGCGCCCGCACGACCGCTGGCGTAGACGACGGGGACGTCGAGCAGCGCGTCGACGTCGAGGTCGGGGACATCGTCCTGAAGGTCGGAGGCGAGACCCAGCAGCAGATCCTGGCTCTCCTCCTCGACGGCGGCGATGCGCGCGTCGGGACGGTCGGTCTTGTTGACCAGCAGGATGACGGGCAGCTTCGCCTCGAGGGCCTTGCGCAGCACGAAACGGGTCTGCGGGAGCGGGCCCTCGCTCGCGTCGACGAGCAGGACCACGCCGTCGACCATGGACAGGCCGCGCTCGACCTCGCCGCCGAAGTCGGCGTGACCGGGGGTGTCGATCACGTTGATCGTGACCGGCACGTCGGAGTGCTTGCCGTTGTAGGTGATCGCCGTGTTCTTGGCGAGGATCGTGATGCCCTTCTCACGTTCCAGGTCGCTCGAGTCCATGGCGCGTTCTTCCATGTGCTCGTGCGAGCCGAACGACCCCGTCTGGCGCAGCATGGCGTCAACCAGGGTGGTCTTGCCATGATCAACGTGAGCGACGATCGCGACGTTTCGCAGATCGGAGCGGAGGGCGCGCGCCATACGGGGATTCCTTGCAGTGGAGGTTTTTTCCGGGATTCCGGACGGTCCACCCTACCGCAGGCGGCTGCGAGCACCCCGAGAGGACCCGATCGGGGTCCTCCCGGGTCCGTCCGCACGCACGGCAGCGGGCCCGGTGGATCGCTCCCCCGGGCCCGCTGCCGCCGTCTCGGACGGCCTACTTCATCCATCCCACGTTCTCGACGGGCTGCAGCCCGAACAGGTCGAGACCGGTGTAGGTCTCGGGCGTGAGGTTGGCGAGACCCTCCGTCGCCGCGGCGATCCACGGTCCGGCGTACAGGGGCAGGATGCCCCAGGTCTCGGCCATGATCTCCGACTCCAGCGCGATGCCGGCGGCGGTCTGCTCGTCCTGGGTGGGCAGCGCCGCGACCTCCGTCGCGATCCGCTCGTCGATCTCCGCGGTGCCGGTGCTGGACAGGTTCAGCCCGCTGTCGGAGCAGTAGAGCTGGCACATGTAGGCGACGCCGTACGGGTCGCTCGAGGAGAACCCGAGCATCACGAGATCCCAGTTCTTCGTGGTGAGGTCGCTGGAGAAGTCCTGCGACGGGCGGATGTCGATCTCGAGGTCGAGTCCGATCTCGGCCAGCTGCGACTGGACGACACGGGCACGCGCCTCGGTGATGGGATCGTCGCCGAACACCGGCAGCACGCCCGCGAGGCGGACGCCGTCCTTCTCCCGGACGTCGTCGTCACCCGCGACCCAGCCGGCGTCGTCCAGGAGCGCGTTGGCCGCATCCACGTCGTAGGACCAGCCCGCCTCGGTCAGCGCGTCCTCGTAGCCGTCCTGGAAGGGGAACAGCAGCAGCGAGCCGGAGTCGGGCTCGGTGTAGTTGAGGTTGTTCCACACGACGTCCTTGATCTGATCGCGGTTGATCGCCCTGAAGATCGCCTCGCGCACCTCCAGCTCGGAGAACTGCGGCTTCGTCGCGTCGATCTCGAGCAGGTTCGTCGAGGTGCGCTGCGAACGGTAGATCTCGATGCCGTCCATGTCCTCGACCTGTGCGAGGTTGTCGGCGGTCAGGTTGTCGGCGTAGTCGATCTCGCCGGCACGGAAGGCGTTGAGCATGGCCGTGTCGTCGAGCTGGCGGAACGTCACCGTCTCGAGAAGCGGAGCGTCGCCCCACCAGTTCTCGTTCGGCACGAAGGAGACCGTCCCGCCGTTCGCGTCGAACTCGTCGATCGTGAACGGCCCGGCGCCCCACTCGGGGTGCGGGTCGCCGAGGTAGCCCTCGTTGAAGATCTCCGGGGTGTTCACCGCGGGGTGCAGGATGTGCCAGAAGAGGCCGTCCGTCCAGGGATAGACCTGCGAGAAGGTCACGACCGCCTGGCGCTCGTCGTCGCCCTGGACGACGGACTCGATGAGCGAGTACCCGTCGGTGGTGTTGGGCACGTAGCCCTCGTCGATGGACCGGTTGGCGATCCAGGTCTGTTCGTAGGACTTCCATGTCATCGGCGTGCCGTCGTTCCACACGGCCTCCGGGTTGATCGTGTACGTGACCACGGTCTTGCCGTCGACTTCCTCCGTCGTCCAGTCGGTGAGGTAGTTCGGGTTCGCCGAGACCTCCCCCTCGGGGGACATGAGGATCGTCTGGGGGTTGTACCACTCCCAGATCCGGGCCGTGTCCACCGACCCGTCGGAGTGGTTGACGTTCAGCTGCGGGGTGATCTCGCTGATCGGGAAGGTGACGTCGCCGCCCTCCTGCAGGTCTTCCCTGGCCTGCGGGTTGTAGTCGGCACCCTCGATCGTGGTGGCCTCTCCACCTTCGCCGCCGCCGTCGGACGCGCCTCCGCCGCCACCGCCCGCGCATGCGGTGAGCGCGAGGGCGAGCACGGCTCCGCCGGCGAACAGCCCGACGATCTTTCGTTGCACTCTCATGGAGTGCTCCTTTCTCTCATGGTGTTGCTGTTCAGGGTCTGCGGCTGCCGGTAGTGGCAGGCGTTGGCGTGATCCGGGGAGGTGGCGACGAGGGCGGGGCGATCCTCGCGACACCGCACCCGGCGGGACTCGTCGAGCTCCTGATAGAGCGGGCATCGGGAGACGAAGGGGCAGCCGGGCGGGTCCTCGGTGGGGCTCGGCAGATCTCCGGTGAGCACGATCCGCTCGCGCGAGCGCTCCTTCTCGGGGTCCGGGATCGGGATCGCCGACAGTAGCGCCTGCGTGTACGGATGCTGGGGGTCGTCGAAGATGCCGTCCACATCCCCGTACTCCACGAAGGTGCCGAGGTACATCACTGCGACCCGGTCCGCGATGTGGCGGACGACCGAGAGGTCGTGGGCGACGAACAGGTAGGAGATGCCGAGCTTCATCTTCAGCTCGTCGAGCAGGTTGATCACACCCGCCTGGATCGACACGTCCAGCGCGGACACCGGCTCGTCGAGTACGACGACCCGGGGATTGGTCGCGAGTGCGCGGGCGATGCCGATGCGCTGGCGCTGCCCACCGGAGAAGGCCGAGGGGAACCGGTCGCTGTGCGCCGGGTCGAGGCCCACGAGTGCCATCAGTTCGTCGACGCGCTCGTCTACCTCGTGTCGCGGCGTGCCGATGGCCCGCAAGGGTTCGCCGATGATGTCGGCGACGGTCATGCGCGGGTCCAGCGAGCCGATCGGGTCCTGGAAGACGATCTGGATGTCCCTCCGGACGTCGCGGACGTCCTTGCCCCGCGAGATGTCCGAGACGCTGCGGCCGCCGAGCCGGATGTCGCCGTTCTCCTGGGGGACGAGATCCATGATCTCGAGCAGCGTGGTGGTCTTGCCCGACCCGGACTCGCCGACGATCGCCAGGGTCTCGCCCTCCCGGATGTCGAAGCTCACACCCCGCACCGCGTGCACGTCCCCCACCCGACGCTTGAACAGGGAGCCCTTCAGCAGCGGGAACGTCTTCTGGAGGTTGTCGACCTCGAGCGTGATGGGACGAGCCTCCCGGGGGATGCGGACCAGCTCGCTCTCGGGGATCACCGGCGGCAGGAACACCGGTGCCCCGTCGATCCGGCGGTTCGAGATCTCGTCCGCCCGGATGCACGCGGCGCGGTGCGCTCCCCCGCCGGTGGACACCGGGAGCAGCGCCGGTTCGGTCTGCCAGCAGGCGTCCACCCAGATCGGGCAACGCGGCGCGAACGGGCAGCGCTCGGGCACGTCGATGAGCATCGGCGGGTTGCCCTCGATGGGGATGAGCGGCGCCTTCTCCGACTTGTCGATGCGCGGGATGGCTCCGAGCAGGCCGATCGTGTACGGCATCCGCGGCTCGGCGAAGAGCTCGCCGACCACGGCCTGCTCGACCGGCTTGCCCGCGTACATGACGATCACGTCGTCAGCGGTGCCCGCGACGACCCCCATGTCGTGGGTGATCATGATGACCGCAGCGCCCGTCTCCTCCTTGGCCGTGCCGATGAGATCGAGGATCTGCGCCTGGATGGTCACGTCCAGCGCCGTCGTCGGCTCGTCCGCGATGATCAGCCGGGGATTGTTCGCCATCGCGATCGCGATGACGACGCGCTGGCGCATACCGCCGGAGAACTCGTGCGGGAACGCCTTGAGCCGGCGTGCGGGATGCGGGATGCCGACGAGCGTGAGCAGTTCCACCGCCCGCGCCTGCGCCGCACGGCGCGAGATCCGGTTGTGCGTCTGCAGCGCCTCGACGATCTGATCGCCGATCGTGAAGACCGGGGTGAGCGAGGTCAGCGGATCCTGGAAGATCATCGCCATCCCGTTCCCGCGGATCTGCGACATCTGCCGATCGGTCTTCCCGATCAGCTCCTCGCCGTCGAAGACGACGGATCCGGTGATGGTCGCGTTGTCGTCGAGCAGACCCATGACGGCGAGCGAGGTGACCGACTTTCCCGAGCCGGACTCGCCCACGATCCCGAGCGTGCGC
This sequence comes from Microbacterium caowuchunii, assembly GCF_008727755.1. Lineage (NCBI taxonomy): Bacteria > Bacillati > Actinomycetota > Actinomycetes > Micrococcales > Microbacteriaceae > Microbacterium > Microbacterium caowuchunii. The sequence goes on along the minus strand of NZ_CP044231.1, from coordinate 1,184,424 downwards.
CCGGGCAGGAGGTCGAAGGAGACTCCGCGCACGGCGTCTACCCGGCCGGCCTCGGAGGGGAAGCTGACGTTGAGGTCGCGAACGGACAGGACGGGGACGGTCATGCGCGTCCTCCCGCCGCGGAGGTCGGATCCAGCGCGTCGCGCAGTCCATCCGCGACGAGGGCCATCGACACGGTCAGCAGGGTGAGTGCGGCCGCGGGGAAGGCGAACAGCCACGGGGAGCTCGTGATCGTCGCGGAGCCGACGCCGATGAGCGAGCCGAGGGAGACATCGGGCGCCTTGACCCCGAACCCGAGGAAGGAGAGCCCGGTCTCCGCCTGCACCGCCGCGACGACACCCAGGGTGAAGTTGATGATCAGCAGCGACCCGATGTTCGGCAGCATGTGGCGCAGCACGATCCGGAACCCGCCGACGCCCATGTACCGCGCGGCGGCGATGTACTCGCGCTCACGGATCGACAGCGACAGCGTCCAGATCGTGCGTGCGGTGAAGAACCAGCTGACGAAGATCAGCATCACGGCGATGATGCGCCAGTCCCCGCCGGAGTCGTTGGAGATCATCGCCAGGACGAGGAAGGTCGGCACGACCATCAGGAAGTGGATCACGAGCAGCGCGAGCCGCTCGTACCAGCCGCCGAAGTACGCGGCCGTCGTCCCCACCAGAGCCGCCAGCACCGTCGTGCCGAGCGACACGGTCAGGGCGATCATGAGGGAGCGCTGCAACCCCACGACGACCTGGGCGTACAGGTCGTTCCCGGCGTTGTTCGTACCGAACCAGTGCTCGGCGGAGGGCGCGTCGCTCAGCGCGAGGAAGTCCAGCTCGACGTGGTCGTACTGCTGCGTGAACGGCCCGAGCAGGGCGAAGAGCACGATCAGTACGAAGACCACGGCCCCGGCGACCGCCGTGCGGTTCCGCGCGAAGCGGCGGCCGTACAGTTGCACCTTCGACAAGCGCTTGCGACGGGCGCGCGGCTCGTCCGGCTCGAGGGGCAGGTTGTCGCCGTGCTCGAGGGGATCGACCATCTCGGCTATGGACATCAGCTGACTCGCACTCTGGGATCGAGGATGACGACGGCGATGTCGGCCAGCAGTGCGCCGATCGCCGTCATGACAGCGCCGAAGGCCGCGATCGCGACCGTTCCGTACACGTCGTTCGTGGACAGGGTCTGGGTGAAGTACTGCCCCATGCCGCGCCATCCGAAGATGGACTCCGTCAGGATCGCGCCGGTGAAGATCGCCGGGACGGAGAAGGCGACCTGGGTGGTCACCGGGATGAGCGAGGTGCGCAGGGCGTGCCGGCGGATCGCCTGCTGCTTGGTCAGGCCCTTGGCCCGCGCCATCCGCACGTAGTCGGCCTTGATGTTGTCGAGCAGGAGCGAGCGCTGCAGGAAGTGGATCCCGGCGTATCCGACGAGCACGAGGGCGAGGGTGGGCAGGATCAGATGCTGGAGCGAGTCGACGAGGACGTTGAAGAACCCGCTCACGCCCGGGCTCGCGGCCCCGGTCACGTAGAAGATCCGCGCACCGAGCGCGCCGTTCACGCTGATGGCCATCAGCACGATGGCGAGCGCCGCCACCACGATGGGGACGTTGAGGGTGATGATCGAGGTCGCCGTGCCGATCCGGTCGGCGAGCTTGTACTGGCGAGATGCGGTGTAGACGCCCAGGGCTATACCGAGGACCGTGGTGATGACGGTGGCTCCGAGCACGAGTTCCGCACTGACCCAGATGCGGTAGGAGATCTGCTCGTTGATCGACTGGCCGACCGGGCTCACACCCCAGTCCCATCGCGTCACGATCCCGGAGAGCCACGTCCACCAGCGTTCGATGAGAGGCGTGGCGTCACTGAGGTTGCGCGGCGTGAGGAGCGCCTGGATCTGCGGTTCGCTGAGCGGCGGCCGTCGACCGACGTAGTTGCTGCGCGGGTCCAGGTACGCCCAGGCGAGGAAGAAGACGAGGTTCGTCGCGACGAAGATCATCGCCAGCCAGCCGGCCGTGCGGCGGGCGAGGTACTTGATCACGCGATCGTCCGGTGCAGGACGGGAACGGTCATCGGCGCGACTTCCGGGCGCGCAAGGACAGGGGGCACAACGTCATCGTGTGGGGCCTTCGGGGGGTGGGGGGGATGTGGCACCGGCGTCGCGGGACGCCGATACTGCCACGTTCCGTTCACCCGATCGGTGCGACCCTAGTCCTCCGGATCATCGTCGATCGGCGGGGGAACGTACAGTTTCCACGAACGTAACACTGCGGGCCCATTCCGCAAAGTGTTCGTCACATCCTGTGGATAACTCGCATTACGCTGAGCCGGACCCCGATACGATGACCGTTGCGACAACCGCGCCCAGAACGAGGACGAGCAGCGCGAGGAGCGCCGGGAGGTCCCAGCTGCGCGCGACGGGTCCCGCCGCCGCGTCCCCGTCGAGCGCCCGTTCCCAGTCCGCCCGGATCAGATCGAGGTCCCGGAGGGCGTTCGGCATCCGGTTCCCGTCGTCCCGTCCGGGCAGCCGACGCGAGCGTCCCGAGACCGGGCCGCCGAAGCACGTCACCCGACTGCCGTCCTTGGTCGTGACGATGAGCTGGTAGCGCAGGACGATGTCGTCCACCGCGCCCCAGGGCACGCGGGTGCGCCGCAGGAAGTTCTGCACCGTGATCCCGGACACGTCCGTCGTCACGGCGGAGGCGAAGAGCAGGACGTACACGGCCCAGAGCAGGAGCAGCACCCACGGGGCCAGCAGCAGCGTCGAGCCGATGCCGGCACGCACGAAGGCGTCTCCGAGGAGGGATGCCGCGACGACCGCCGAGATGATCACCCCGGCGGTCGCCGACGACGACCGATAGACCTTCCGCGTCAGAGCGCGCCTCCGAGCGGGATGGAGGCACCCGGGATGGCGTCCAGCAGACGCCGGGTGTACTGCTGGGACGGATTCGCGAAGATCTCGTCGACGGTCCCCTGCTCCACGATCCGGCCCCGCTCCATGACGGCGACCAGGTCGGCCACCACGCGGACGACCGCGAGGTCGTGCGTGATGAACAGGTACGTCAAGTCGAGCTCCGCCTGCAGCTCGGCGAGCAGCTGCAGGATCTGGTCCTGGACGAGCACGTCCAGGGCCGAGACCGCTTCGTCGAGAACGACGATGTCGGGCTTGAGCGCGAGCGCGCGGGCGATCGCGACGCGCTGGCGCTGGCCGCCGGAGAGTTCGTTCGGGTACCGCGTGGACAGCTCCTGCGGCAGCGAGACCTGGTCCAGCAGCTCGCGGACACGCGCCCGGCGGGATGACTGGTCGCCCACCTTGTGGATGTTCAGCGGCTCGGCGATCGTGTTCCCGATGTTGCGCATCGGGTCGAGAGAACCGTACGGGTCCTGGAACACCGGCTGCATCCGCCGGCGCAGCGCGAAGGCGTCCCGGTTGGACAGCTTGGCGATGTCCGTCCCGTCGATCTCGATGGAACCGGACGTCGGCTCCTCGAGCTTGAGCACCATCTTGGCGACGGTGGACTTGCCCGATCCGGACTCGCCCACGAGCGCGAGCGTCTTCCCCCGCGGGATCTCGAACGAGACCGCGTCGACGGCACGGAACGGCTCGCTGCGGAACCCGCCCTGGCGGATCTTGTACTCCTTGACGAGGTCCGTCACGCGGACGGTCGGAGCAAGACCGGCGAGGTCGTCCACCGTCTCGATGCCGCGCCGTTCGGCGCCCGCCTGGATGCGCTGGGACGCGATCGAGGGCGCTGCCGCGACGAGTCGCTGCGTGTACGGGTGCACCGGGTTCTGCAGGATCTCGCGGCTCGGCCCCGCCTCCACGATCTCGCCCTGCTGCATGACGATGATCTTCGACGCACGCTCGGCCGCAAGGCCGAGGTCGTGCGTGATCAGCAGCACGGCGGTGCCGCGCTCACGGGTGAGCGAGGCCATGTGATCGAGGATCACCCGCTGCACGGTCACGTCGAGAGCCGAGGTCGGCTCGTCGGCGATCAGGAGCTTGGGGTCGGCCGCCAGTCCGATGCCGATCAGGGCGCGCTGCCGCATCCCGCCGGAGAACTGGTGCGGGTACTGATGCAGACGCTTCTCGGCGTCGGCGAGACCGGCCTGCTTCAGCACCTCGATGGCGCGGGCGTTCACGTCCTGCCGGCCCGAGGCGATCCCGTTCGCCCGGATGGCTTCCTTGACCTGGAAGCCGATGCTCCACACCGGGTTCAGGTTGGACATGGGGTCCTGCGGGACGTACCCGATGTCCTGCCCGCGCACCTTCTCCATCTGACCGGGGGTCAGCTCGGTCAGTTCGCGCCCGTCGAGGGTGATGCTGCCGGAGGTGACGTGACCGGTCCCGGGGAGGAGGTTCACGACCGCGGAGGCGGTGGTGGACTTGCCCGATCCGGACTCCCCCACGATGGCGACGGTCTCGCCGGGGAAGACGTCCAGGTTCACTCCGTGCAGGACCTCACGGCTGCCCTCCTGCGTGTCGAAGGCGACACGCAGGTTGCGGATGCTCAGCAGCGGCTGTGCGGCGGTGCCACTCATCGGCGTGCCCTCGCTCTCGGGTCGAGGGCGTCACGGATGAGTTCGCCCAGCAGGATGAACGCGAGGACCGTGATGGTCAGCGCGATCGACGGGTAGATGAGGGCCATCGGCGCGACGCGCAGGGACTGCTGCGCCTGGCTGATGTCCGCCCCCCAGGACATGGTGCTCGATCCGAGACCCACGCCCAGGAACGCCAGGGTCGCCTCGGCGACGATCGCGGCGGCCAGGCTGAGGGTGGAGACCACCAGCAGCGGGGCGATGGCATTCGGGATGACGTGCGAGAGCAGGGTCTGGAAGCGCGACTGCCCGAGGGCACGCGATGCCGTCACGAAGTCCGCCTGTCTGACCCGGAGTACCTCGGCTCGCACGACGCGGGCGGTCGAGGCCCACGCGAAGCCACCGATGGCCAGGGCCAGAGTGAAGACGTTCCGGTAGTTCGCGAACACGCTCATCACGACCACGGCGGCCAGGATGTAGGGGATCGCGAAGAACATGTCGCCGATGCGGGAGAGCACCGAGTCCAGCCATCCGCCGTAGAAACCGGCGAGGGCGCCCATGATCAGTCCGATCGTGGAACCGATGAGGGTGGCCATCAGACCGACGGCCAGCGACGTGCGCGTGCCCCAGACGATGCGGGCCCAGATGTCGCAGCCCTGGAACGTGTAGCCGAGCGGGTGCCCGGCGGCCGGGCCCCCGTTGCTGTTCGCGAGCTGGCAGTCGCTGTTGGGCGGGGTGAGGGTGAACAGCGTCGGGAAGACCGCCATGAGCAGCACGACGAACACGATGAGCACCGACAACCAGAACGTCGGGCGCTTGCGGAGGTCGCGCCAGGCGTCGCCCCAGAGGCTCGCCGGCTTGGCGTCCACCTTGACGGCGTCGACCGTGACGACGGCCTCCTTGACGGGGGCGACGAAGTGCGTGGGCAGTTCGGAATTACTTGACATAGCGGATCCTCGGGTCGAGCAGACCGTAGAGCAGGTCGATGACCAGGTTGACCAGCACGTACAGGATGACGAACACGGTGACGAACGACACGATGGTCGGGCCTTCGTGACGCAGTGTCGCCTGGAAGAGGGTGTTGCCCACCCCCGGCACGTTGAAGATCGCCTCCGTCACCGTGGCGCCGACCAGCAGCACGCCGAAGTTCGTGGCGGAGTTCGTGATCACCGGGATGAGGGAGTTTCGCAGCACGTGCACCGGGATGACCCGTCGCCGGGACAGGCCCTTGCTGTAGGCGGTGCGCACCCAGTCCTGGTTGAGCGTGTCGATGACCGAGCCGCGCATGAGCCGCATACTCGTCGCGTAGAGACTGACGCCGAGGACGAGGGCCGGGAGCCACAGATCGCCCCAGTCGTTCTGGGACCCCACCGTGGGCTTGAACCAGCCCAGCTGGATCGCCAGGAAGTACTGCGCCAGGAAGGCGAGGACGAAGATCGGGATGGCGACGAACACCAGCGAGATCACGAGCGACACGTTGTCGAAGATCTTGCCCTTACGCAGCGCCGAGACGGTACCGATGATGATCGACAGCACGAACTCGATCGCGATCGCCATGACGGCGAGGCGCCCGGTGACCGGCAGCGTGCGCCCCAGGACGTCGTTGACCGACTGACCCGAGAACGTGACGCCCATGTCGCCCTGGAAGATGCCCAGGAGGTAGTAGAAGTACTGGACGATGAACGGCTGGTCCAGGTGGTACTGCGCCTCGAGCGCTGCCAGGATCGCCGGGCTCGGGGTCTTGTCGCCGAACAGGCCGAGGATGGGGTTGCCGGGCATGGCGAACACCAGGAAATAGATGAGCAGCGTCGACCCCAGGAAAACGGGGATCAACTGCAGGATGCGTCTGAGGATGTATCCGAGCATCCTCACTCCCTCCGATTACGGGATCCCTCCACGCGTTGGCGCGGGCGGGTATCCGTTGAGAGCATCGTGCCGTGTGTTCGACGCGGACGCGAGCTTTACATGGACAAGCCGCGAGGCGGTGACTGATCGTCACCGCCTCGCGGGTGCGATACTTCGGGATCAGCCCTTGGTGATCGCGTAGTAGAGCGGAACCGAGTTCCAGCCGAACTCGACGTTGTCGACGGTGTCGGCGAAGCCGCCGTTGACGTTCGAGTACCAGAGCGGGGTGGCCGGGAGGTCCTGCAGCAGGATCTCCTGAGCCGCCTGGAACTTGGCGTTCGCGTCACCGAGATCGGTGCTCGAGATGCCCTCGTTCAGCAGCGTGTCGAACTCGGGGTTCGAGTAGTCACCGTCGTTCGAGCCCGCGTTGGTCGCGTAGAGCGGTCCCAGGAAGTTGTACAGACCCGGGTAGTCGGCCTGCCATCCGGTGCGGAACGCGGTCTGGATGACGTCGGTCGTGACGTCGGTGCGCAGCGAGGCGAAGTCGACGTACGGGGCTCCGGACGCGTCGATGCCGAGCGTGTTCTTGATCGAGTTCGTGACCGCGTCGACCCAGGACTGGTGTCCACCGTCGGAGTTGTACGCGATCTGGAACGAACCGGTCCACGGCGAGATGGCGTCGGCCTGGGCCCACAGCTCCTTCGCCTTCTCCGGGTCGTACTCCAGGACCTCGGCACCGGTCAGGTCGTCCGACCAGCCGGCGATGACCGGGGAGGTGAAGTCGCTGGCGGGGGTGCGGGTGCCCTGGAAGATCGTCTCGGTGATCTCCGGACGGTTGATGGCCATCGACAGCGCCTGACGACGCAGCTGACCCTCTTCACCCGAGAAGTGCGCGAGGCGCTCCGGGATGGTGAAGGACTGGAAGATCGCGGCCGGCTGGTTCACGGCACGCTCGCCGAGGTCCGACTCGTAGGTCGCCAGTGCGGAGTCCGGGATGGCGTCGAGGACGTCCAGGTTGCCGGCGAGCAGGTCGGCGTACGCCGCATCCTGCGAGGCGTAGAAGATGATGTCGAGCCCGGCGTTCTGCGCTTCACGGCCGCCGGTGTAGTCCTCGTTCTTGACGAGGTTGATCTCGACGTCGTGCTTCCAGGCGTCGTCGGAGGCCAGCTTGTACGGGCCGTTACCGATGGGGCTCTCGCCGAACGCGTCCATGTCCTCGAACGCGACGTCGGGCAGCGGGTAGAAGGCGGAGTAGCCGAGACGCAGCGCGAAGTCCGACGCCGGCTTGTTCAGCGCGATCGTGAACGTGTATTCATCGATCTGCTCGAGGCCGGTGAGCTCCGAGTCCTCGTCCCAGCTGAAGCCCTCGATGTCCTCGAAGAAGTAGCTGGAGAGCTGCTCGTTCGACAGCAGCGCGCCGTAGTTCCACGCGTTGATGAAGTTGTCGGCAGTGACCTCTTCGCCGTTCGTGAACTTCTGGCCCTCCTTGAGGGTGACCTTGAGGTTCTGCGGGTCGACGACCTCGATCTCTTCGGCGACGTCGTTGACGGGCTCGCCCTCGGCGTCGTAGTAGATGAGGCCGGCGAAGATCTCATCGATGATCTTTCCGCCACCGGTCTCGTTGGTGTTGGTGGGGATCAACGGGTTCTGCGGCTCGGAACCGTTGGCCGTGATGACCGCGCCGGCGTCGCCGGTCGGTTCGGCGGACCCGCCGCTCGCGCAACCGGCGAGAGCAAGAGCCCCCACGCCGGCGAGCGCGACGCTCGAGAGAGCGATTTTGCTGCGCTTCACTATTCCTCCTGTGCAAGGGGTGGTGCGAGCATGACGAGACGAGTCGTCGTCATGTCGCGGATACGAGAACGATAGGCTCGCGATTCGCCATGGTCAAAACGGTTGATGGAATAGTTACATACCTTTTATGCCGGGCGGGCCACATCGAGCACATTGCTCAGGATCGGCGCCGACACGCTGCTCATCGCTCTGAAACCGAGTCCCAACGCGCCGGATACCCGGTCCCGCCAGCAGCGGGCAGGGCGGCCGCACCCGCGCCTCCCGCGAGCGACCAGGCCGGGTAACCGCGCAGGACCGCATCGGCGGTGGACGACGCGGGAACCCCTTCGACCGCATCCGACCACACGGTGAGCACCGGCAGATCGAACAGCGGGACGGTCCAGGCCTGGTCCGCGACGGCCGCGTCGAGCTCGGCGAGCAGCTCGGCACGCCGGGTCTCATCCCGCTCCGCGCCGAGCGCCGAAACCAGGGCATCCACCCGGTCGTCGGACCAGCCGTAGGCGTTCTGCGCGGCGGCGGTGTGGAATCCGGCGGCCAGGGCGATCGGCGCGGAGGGGTCGGCATCCCAGGCGAAGACCGCCGCGTCGTAGTCCTCGGGCCGATCGGTGAGCACCGTGGTCCACTCCGAGCGCACGACCGCCTCGACCGTGATGCCGGCCTCGGCCGCGGAGTCGGCGATGGTCTCCGCCGCCGCCGCACGGCGCGGGTCACCGGACGGCACCAGAATCCGCACGACGGGGTCGACCACCTTGGCGTCCGCCAGGAGACGCACGGCTCGGTCGATGTCCGGTTCCCCCGTGCGCAACGGGTCGGCCGGATCCGCGCGGTCGGATGCCGCGCCGGCCGTGTCGTCGGCGTCCTCTCCCGCATCGGGCGCCACCGGCGACGGCGCGCGGACCGCGGAGTCGCGCGGTTCCGCATCCGGGGCCAGGGGTGCCACGAGTTCGGCCAGCAGCGCGGCGCGGGGGACGGTGGCGAGGAAGGCCTCGCGGACCGCCTGCGCCGTTGCCACGTCGCCGCCGTACGCGGCGGGGTCGAACACGCCTCCCCCGGCGGTCTGCAGGTCGATGTGCTCGAACCCGGTTCCGACGTCGACGGAGTGTCCCCCCGCCCGCGCGGCGATGCCCACCAGCTCCTCCGTGGCCGCGGACGCGGCGATGTCCACCTCGCCCGAGACGACCGCGCGGACGCGCTCCCGCGGATCCGCGACGGCGCGGATGGTGAGGCGCTCGGCCACCGGGGACGGCCCCCAGGCGAAGTCGGTGTTGACGCGCAGGGTCACCTCCGTCCCCTCCTCGTCGATGTCGTCGATGACGTACGGCCCGGTGGTGACGCGGGCGGTCTCGGGCAGATCGCCGTCGAGGGCGTAGTCCTCCCGGAAGGCGCGGGAGACGGGTGCGAGCCAGTCCAGGTCGCCGTCCTGGACGGCGACGAGGAACGCGGACTTCGCCGCCTCGGGGTCTTCCGCCTCACCCGGGCGTCCGAGCATCGTGACGCCGTGCGCGGGTACCGCGGGAACGTCGAAGAGCGTCTCGGCATCCGCCACCGGCGAATCGAAGACCAGGGTGATGCTGCGGCGGTCGGCGCTGATCCTGGGCACCCGGCTGACGAGGTCCAGACCCCAGCCGACCCCGGCGCCGGTCCCCCAGCGCGTCCGCGGCAGGCCGTCGGCGTCCGTACCTCCGCCCGTGCGGTGCGTGGTGCCGGCCGCCCACGCCAGGAGGAGGTCCGCGGCGTCGACCGGTACGCCGTCGGACCATCGCACGTCACGGTTGATCGTGTAGGTCAGGGTGAGCGGGTCCTCGCCGTCTACGTGAACGCGACCGAACTCGGGCTGCGCGACCCTCTCCCCACCCGCATCCTGGCGCCAGAACCCGGCGCCGGTGAGGGCGGCCAGACCCGCGTCGGCGGCGGTGTCCTGTCCGAGGACCGCGGGGTTGAGGGACGTCACGGGGGCGGTCTGGGCGATGGTGAGCTCCGTGCCCGGGACGACCCGGTCGACGTGCTCGGGAACGCAGGCCGCGAGACCCACGGCGAGGGTCGCCGCCAGCACGATCGCCGCTGCTCTCGTGCGCACCCGCATCCGTCCTCCTCGGTACCCCGCTCGCGCGGCCTTCCGTCCGGAAGGCCTCCGACACCCTATGCGCTCCCCCTGAACGATCCCTCGTCCCGCTCGGCCGCCCCATGCGCTATGGCAGGCTGACGGGGTGACGACGTCCGCGCCCCGCCCTTTCGGCGTGTTCGACCCCTCCCCTGTGACCGGGCCAGCCCGCACGCGCGTGCGGTGGGAGATCTGGCTCGTGCTGGCGGTGTCGGTCGGCCAGTCGGCCCTCTACTCGGTGCTGTCGTTCATCCGGACGGTGCAGCGGTCGCTCGAAGAGGGACAGCCGGTCAGCAGCCAGCAGACGCAGCTGAACCCCAGCCGGGACTCCGCGGCCCTCTGGGACGCGCTGTACCAGTTCCTCTCCGTGTTCTTCTCCCTCGCCCTCGTGGCCCTCGTGGTGTACCTGCTCTGGGAGCCGGGCTCCAACGCGCTGCGCCGACTGGGCCTCGACTTCCGCCGATTCGGCGGCGACCTCGGCCGCGGCGTGCTCCTGGTGCTGGTGATCGGCGTGCCGGGGCTCGCCCTGTACGTCGCCGGGCGGCTGCTCGGGATCACTGTGGGGGTCGTCGCCTCGCCGCTCGACGCCGCCTGGTACACCGTTCCGCTCCTCGTGCTCGCGGCGGTGCGGGCGGGACTCATCGAAGAGGTGGTGTTCGTCGGATACCTCTTCGACCGGCTGCGCCGCCTCGGCTGGGGCTGGTGGACGATCATCCTGACCACCGCCGCCCTGCGCGGGGCCTATCACGCGTACCAGGGCATCGGTTCGGTGATCGGCAACGTCGTGATGGGGATCGTGTTCGGCTGGTGCTACCGCCGCTGGGGCCGCGTGATGCCGCTCGTGCTGGCGCACACGATCATCGACGTGCTGGCGTTCGTGGGCTATCCCCTCGCCGCCTCGCTCTTCCCCGACGTGTTCTAGCCCCGTCCCCGGTCTTCTTTCCCGCGAGACTGCATAGCCGGCACGAGACTGCGGCTGGTTACATCCGTCTCGTGGCGTGCGTGCAGTCTCGCGGGTGGGGCGGGCGGGGCGGGCGGGGCGGGGGCGGGGGCGGGGCGGGGCGGATCGTCTCCTGCACAGGCCGGGTGGGGCGGGCCGGCATCCACCGACGAGGGGAACGACACGCGCACGGACCGTCGACCGGCGCAGCATCGGCGAATGCCGCACCCCATCCCGTTGCATCCGCACACCGTCCCCGCGCTGGTCCCGAGCCCCGTGCCGCTCATCGGCCGGGACGACGTGCCGCGCCCCGACCTCGCCCTCCGACGCGGTGAGCTGATCCGCATCCGCCGCGGCGTGTACGCGCCGACCGCTACGTGGGCCGCCACCACGCCGTGGGAGCGTTACCTCACGCGCGTGCACGCGGTCGCCCTGACCGTGCCGGATGCGGTGTTCTCCCACGAGTCCGCGGCCGCCCTCCGCGGACTCCCGATCATCGGCGACCCCGGTGCCGTCCACGTGCTGCGGAGCACTCAGGGCACGTCCCGGGAGAATCGCGGTCTGCGCGTGCACACCTCGGCGGCGCCCGCGGACATCGAGCCCGTGGACGGCCTGCTGCTCACGGGTCTGGCCGAGACGGTCGTCGGCATCGCCCGTCTGCGGCATCCGGCATACGGATTGGCCGTGGCGGATGCCGCGCTGCGCGCCGCGGACACGCTCACGGTCGAGGCGCTCGTCGCGCACAACGAACTGGGCGCCTCGAGCCGTGGCCGTCGGAACGCCCGATGGGCGCTGCACCGGGCGACGGCGCTCGCGGAGACGACGCTCGAGTCGATCAGCCGCGCCGCGATCGAGTGGCTCGGTTTCGAGGATCCGGTCCTGCAGGCGGGGTTCGTCGCGGACGACGGCACGGTGGACCGGGCCGACTTCGCGTGGCCGTCCTGCGCGGTGGTGGGCGAGGCCGACGGAGCGCTCAAGTACGACGGGCGCTACGGCACCCCGGCAGAGGTGGTGCGGCGGGAGAAGCGTCGGGAAGACCGCATCCGGCGCGGCGTGGCCGGCTTCGCGCGCTGGGGTTGGACCGAGCTGCGGGATCCCTGGCAGCTGGATCGGATCCTGCGCGCGGCCGGAGTGCCCTGCGTCCGACCTGCGCAGACGACCCCGCTCTACACGCTGCAGTCGATGCTGGGCGCCCCGCACCGCTGACCCGCACGCCCCCGCTCGTCCCCCGCCCGTCCCCCCGCACCCCTCCCGCGAGACTGCACGCAAACCACGAAACAGACGTAACCAGACGCAGTCTCGTGCTGACTATGCAGTCTCGCGGGAAGAACACGGCCCGAGACCCGGGTGCACGGTCCGAGACCGGGACGCGGGGCGGGGCCGCGGGTCAGGCGAAGGCCTCGGGCGGCGGGCAGGCGCACACGAGGTTGCGGTCCCCGTAGGCGTTGTCGATCCGGCGCACCGGGGGCCAGTACTTGGTGCGCACGAGCGAGGGCACCGGGTAGACGGCCTCCTCGCGCGTGTACGGATGCGGCCACTCCCCCGCCACGACGGACTGCGCCGTGTGCGGCGCGTGCACGAGCGGGTTGTCGTCGGCCGGCCAGCGCCCGGCGGCAACGGCCAGGGCCTCCGCCTTGATCTGGATCATCGCCTCGATGAACCGCTCGATCTCGGGCAGGTCCTCGGACTCGGTCGGCTCGACCATGAGCGTGCCCGCGACCGGGAACGACATGGTGGGCGCGTGGAAGCCGTAGTCGATCAGGCGCTTGGCCACGTCGTCGACGGTGATCCCGGTCTCCTCCCGGAGGGGCCGCAGATCCAGGATGCACTCGTGCGCGACGAGCCCCGCCTCTCCGGCGTACAGCACCGGGTAGTGCTCCCGCAGCCGGAACGCGATGTAGTTCGCCGACAGCACGGCGGCACCGGTCGCCTCGCGCAGGCCCTCGAGACCCATCATCCGCACGTAGGCCCACGAGATCGGCAGGATGGACGCCGACCCGTAGGGCGCACCGGCGATGGGCCCGCCGTCGAAGATGTGACCGCCCGCGTGATCGGCGCGCTGCGCGAAGGGATGCGAGGGCAGGTAGGGCGCGAGATGCGCCTTGGCCCCGACCGGTCCGACGCCCGGCCCGCCCCCGCCGTGCGGGATGGCGAAGGTCTTGTGCAGGTTCAGGTGGGACACGTCGCCGCCGAGGTCGCCGAACCGGGCGACCCCGAGCAGGGCGTTGAGGTTGGCGCCGTCGATGTACACCTGTCCGCCGGCATCGTGCACGGCCTGGGTGATCTCCAGCACGTCGTGCTCGTACACCCCGTGCGTGGACGGGTAGGTGATCATGAGGGCGGCGAGGGATGCCGCGTGCGCGGCGATCTTCGCCCGGAGGTCGCCCAGGTCGACGTTCCCCGCCTCGTCGCAGGCGACGACCACGACCCGCATCCCGGCGAGCACCGCCGATGCCGCGTTCGTCCCGTGCGCGGACGACGGGATGAGGCAGACGGTGCGTTCGGTCTCGCCGTTCGCACGGTGGTATCCGCGGATCGCGAGGAGCCCGGCGAGCTCGCCCTGGGACCCCGCGTTCGGCTGCACCGAGACCGCGTCGTACCCGGTGACCTCGGCCAGCCACGTCTCGAGCTGCTCGATCATGGCGAGGTAGCCGTGCACATCCGCCTCGGGGGCGAAGGGATGCACGCGGGAGAACTCGGGCCAGGACACCGCCGCCATCTCGGTGGCCGCGTTCAGCTTCATCGTGCACGAGCCGAGCGGGATCATGCCCCGGTCGAGGGCGTAGTCGCGGTCGGCGAGCGTCTTCAGGTACCGCATCATGGCGGTCTCGGAGCGATGCTCCCGGAACACCGGATGCGTCAGATACTCGTCCTCCCGGCGAAGCGTCGGGGCGACCCCGGCGAGCACGGGAGCGCCGGCGGAGTCCAGCCGCGGCTCGCCCTCGCCGGTCTCCGAGCCGCCGAACGCCGCCACCACCGCAGAGAGGTCGGCGTCCGTCGTCGTCTCGTCCACCGAGATCCCGACGGTCGCCGCATCCGCCCAGAACAGCTGGTAGCCACGCGCCCGAGCCCGCTCGACGATGCGCTCCGCGGTCCCCGGGACGACCACGCGGATGGTGTCGAAGAACGCGTCGTGCCGCACCGTCAGCCCGTACGCGCGCAGTTCCGCGGCGAGCGCCTCGGCCTTGCGGGAGACGCCCTCCGCGATCGCGCGGAGGCCTTCCGCGCCGTGGTAGACGGCATACATCGCGGCCATCACGGCCAGCAGCACCTGCGCGGTGCAGATGTTCGAGGTGGCCTTCTCCCGGCGGATGTGCTGTTCACGGGTCTGCAGCGCGAGCCGGTAGGCCGGATGCCCGCTGGCGTCCTGGGAGACGCCGACCAGCCGGCCGGGCATCTGACGTTCCAGACCGCGGCGCACCGCGAGGTAGCCCGCGTGCGGCCCGCCGAAGCCGAGCGGCACGCCGAATCGCTGCGTCGTGCCGACGGCGATATCCGCACCCAGCGATCCCGGCGAGCGCAGCAGCGTCAGCGCCAGCAGGTCGGCGGCGACGACCGCGACTCCCGCCTGCTCCTGCACCTGCGCGATCACGACGGACGGGTCCCAGACCCGCCCGGATGCGGCCGGGTACTGCACGAAGACCCCGAACGCCTCGGTGTCCGCCGGGAGCCCGGCATCCGCGAGTGCCACCTCACGGAGCTCCACACCGACCGCGGCCGCGCGGTGCCGCAGGAGCGCCTTGGTCTGCGGCAGTGCGTCGGCGTCGACGACGAAGACGTCGGAGCGGGACGTGGCTGCACGGCGGGCGAGCAGCATGCCCTCCACCACGGCGGTCGGCTCGTCGAGCATGGACGCGTTCGCGGTGGCCAGCCCGGTGAGGTCGGTCACCATCGTCTGGAAGTTGATGAGCGCCTCGAGCCGGCCCTGCGAGATCTCCGGCTGGTAGGGCGTGTACGCCGTGTACCAGGACGGGTTCTCGAAGACGTTCCGGCTGATCACCGAGGGGGTGTGGGTCCCGTAGTAACCGAGACCGATCAGCGACGTCGCGGGACGGTTCGCGGCGGCCAGTTCCCGGAGCTCGGCGAGCGCTTCGGCCTCGGTGGCGGCCGGCGGCACGTCGCTGGTCGCCCGGGGCGTCGTGTGGATGGATGCGGGGACCGCCTGCGCGACGAGGGCGTCGACGCTGTCGTATCCGAGCGCGTCGAGCATGACCGCCTGCGCGGCGGCGTCCGTGCCGATGTGCCGGTCGGCGAAGCGGGCGCTCACGCGTCCTCCCCGGTGAGTGCGACGTACGCGGCGCGGTCCAGGAGGCCCGTGGGCTGGACGTCGCCGAGGTCCACCTTGACGAGCCATCCCGCCCCGTACGGGTCCGCGTTGACGATCGAGGGGTCGGCGTCGACGTCGCCGTTGACCTCGATGACCCGGCCGGACAGCGGCGCGTAGAGCTCGCCCACCGACTTGGTGGATTCGATCTCCCCGCAGACCGTTCCGGCGGCGAGTTCGGAGTCCGCCGCCGGGAGATCGACGAACACGACGTCGCCGAGCTTCTCGGCGGCGAAGTCCGTGATGCCGAAGGTCGCGACGGTGCCGTCGATGCGCACCCATTCGTGCTCGGCCGTGTACGAGAGAGCGCTGAGATCGGTCATTTCTTCCTCCGGTAGAAAGGCAGTGCGGTGACGGTGGTGGGGATGCGGGTGCCTCGCACGTCGATCGCGAGTTCGGTGCCGGGCTCGGCCAGGTCGGGACGGACGTACGCCATGGCGATGGGGTGCCCGAGGGTCGGGCTCAGGGCACCGCTGGTGATCTCGCCCACGGGCGTGCCGTCGGCGTCGACCACCGCGTAGCCGGCGCGGCCGGCGCGCCGCCCCTCTGCCACGAGTCCGACGAGCACGGGGGCGTCCGCGGCGGGCTCGGTGGCGTCCTTGCCGACGAAATCGTCCTTGTCCGCCGCGACGGTGCGACCGAGCCCCGCCTGCGCCGGCCGGATCCCGCGGCCGAGTTCGTGCCCGTAGAGGGGCATGCCCGCTTCCAGTCGCAGGGTGTCGCGGGCCGCGAGGCCGGCCGGTACGAGGCCGAGCGGCTCTCCCGCCGTGAGGAGGGCGTCCCACAAGGCGACCGCCCGGCGATCGGGGACCATCAGCTCGAAGCCGTCCTCGCCGGTGTACCCGGTGCGGGCGACGAGCACCCGCTCGCCGTCGAAGCCCGCGCTCGCCCAGGCGTAGGAGCCGAGTTCCGCGAGCGCCGGTTCGAACCCGTCCAGTCCTGGGGTCGCCTCCAGCACGGCGCGGGCGCGCGGTCCCTGCACGGCGATCAGGGCGAACTGATCGGAGACATCCTCGACGACGGCGATCCCGGACACGCCGGGGATGTGCGCGAACGAGGTCGCCCCGCCGTCCGCGTCCGAGCTCTCCCGGAAAGTGGCCGCGACCGGTGAACGCTGCGCCCGTTCCGCGAACGCCGTCGCGACGGCGTCGCGGTTGCCCGCGTTGGCGATCACGAGGAACCGGTCGTCCGCGATGCGGTACACGATGACGTCGTCGACGACACCCCCGTCCTCGGTGAGGACCAGCGAGTACTTCGCCTTGCCCACCCGCATCGTCGAGATGCGGCCGGCGAGCGCGTAGTCCAGGAAGGATGCCGCATCCGCACCGGTGACGAGGAACTCGCCCATGTGCGAGATGTCGAAGAGCCCGGCAGCGTCGCGCACGGCGTGATGCTCGGCGAGGTCCGAGGAGTACCGCACCGGCATCATCCAGCCGCCGAAGTCGGTGAAGGCCGCGCCGCGTTGCTCATGGCGTTCGCGAAGCGGGGTGTAACGGAGTTCGGTCATGAGTTCTCCCCGGATAGGTGCGGGCAGGCGGATGCCTGTAGAACTCCCCCTCTGTCATCGGCCTGAGAGTTTCACCGCATGATCCGGGCGAACGGATGCTGCGGTTTTCACCGTCGGCGGATCCCGGAGGATCGCTTTCCAGAGTGGCCCGACCGCGGCGGTACGCGTACCTGAGAGATTGGCGGGGAGGCTTGCTCCTTCGGTGCCCGGCACAGAAACTGCCGAGGCTCTCCCGCAACGATCGTGGGGCCGATGTTCACGTGTGGCGCCCAGCATAGCCGCCGGGGTGTCCGAACGCGATCAGTCCACGCAGGATCCGGTGGGCACGCTCTCGGAAAGGGTGGGCGCGGCATCCACCACCGGTCGCAGCGGAGCTGTCGTCATGGCGTACCCCACCTCCGTGCCGTCGTCGGCACGGGCGAACACGACCCCCACGACGTCGCCGGCGGCGTCCAGGAGCGGACCCCCGGAATTTCCGGGGCGCACGTCCGCGGCCAGCGCGTACACCTCGCGGAGCGCGGACGCAGAATCGTAGATGTCCGGCACGGGCACGACGCCGACGGAGAGCACCGACGCCGACCCCATCGTGAAGGGTCCGCCGTAGGGATATCCCTGCACGACACCCGATCCGCCCAGCGGCAGGTTCTCCCCCACCGCGAGGGCTCCCGCATCCAGGCCGTCCACGGCGATGACGGCGAGGTCGGTCCCCGCGTCGAAGTACACCACGCGTCCCTCCTGTGCGATGCGACCGGGCAGCTCCACGACGGGGGCCGCGACACCGGCGACCACGTGCGCATTGGTGACGACGCGGTCCGGGGCGACGACGAACCCGGTACCGGTCAGGCTGCGCCCGCAGGAGTAAGCGGTCCCGGCGATGCGGGCGACGGACTGGGCGGCCCCGCTGAGGGCGGGATCCGCCAGGTCGACCGGCGGCGACGCGGTGACGGACGGCAGCGCGTCGAAGAGCTCCCCGAGCCGCGGGAGGCCGTCGTCGATGACGATCGCGCGCACCTGCGCGAGCGCCTCGTCGACGGGGCGGGGCGTCACCGAGTCGATCGTGCGGAGCACGGTGGACGACCCCACCGCCTCCGAGACCACCGGCATACCGGTGGCGGCGACGGACTGCCCGACGAGCGAGAGGGCGAGACCCACGACGCCGACGTTCACGACCGCACCCAGCGCGCGGTCGAGCCATTTCAGGCGGATGCGGTCCGCACCCCGGCGCAGAGTCGAGCCCACGGCACCGCCGAGCGCCGCGCCGCCGAACAGCAGCACGGCGACGACGCCGAGGATGGCCCAGCCCCGCCACTCCGGCGCCTGCACGAGTCGACCGACCACGGGCACCAGCCACCACGCCGCGAGACCGCCCAGGGCGAGTCCGGCGATCGCACCGAGACTCGCCAGTAGCCCGCGACGGATCCCCTGTACCAGGGCGAGCACCAGCGCCAGCACGCACACTACGTCCAGCGCGATCGCGATCATTCCCGTCCTCCTCCGTTCAGCGTACGGGCCCGGCCTGGAGCCCCGCCGGGGCGCGGGACCCCGGTTGCGGTTCTGGTCAGGGTGACATTAAGATCGAGTCGAACTTAGAGTCACGATGACACGAACCCGAATCCCCGCCTCCGCCCCCGACGTCGAGTCCGACGTCACGCGGGTCGCCGTGTCCACCGTCATCTTCAGCCTCCGCCGCGATGCCGCGGACTGCCCGAGACTGGTACTGCCGCTCGTCCGCCGCACCCGCGACCCCTACGACGGCCTGTGGGCGCTGCCGGGCGGTTGGCTCGACATCGCCGAGAACCTCGACGACGCCGCCTCCCGCACGCTCGCCGAGACCACCGGGCTGACGCCGAGCTACCTGGAACAGCTCTACGCGTTCGGCGACGTCGCCCGCTCCCCCACCCGGGTCGTCTCGATCGTGTACTGGGCACTGCTGCGCGCGGACGAGGTCGACGCGCAGGTCGCCGCCCATGCCTCCGGCGGAGATGCGCCGGAGAACGTCGCCTGGTTCGAGGTCAACGATCTGCCCACGCTCGCCTTCGACCACAATCAGATCGTCGACTACGCCCTGTGGCGCCTGCGCAACAAGGCGGGCTACAGCAGGGTGGCGCACGGGCTCATGGCCGACACCTTCACCCTGGCGGAACTGCGCGAGGTCTACGAGGCGATCCTCGGCAGACGCCTCGACCCGGCGAACTTCCGCCGTCAGGTCGAGAACTCCGGGACCCTCGTGCGCACCGACTCCTTCCGCACCGGCAGCCACCGTCCGGCACGTCTGTACCGTCCGCACCGGGACGTCGAGCTGGCCGACCGCGGCCCCCTCGCCGCCACCTCATCCACGCACGAATCGAGCACGACATGAGCACTGTCTCGCTGACCCTGCAGCCCCGGCCGATCGATCCCTCGGTCGATCACGAGATCCAGGCGATCGTCGCCGGATCGGGCACCGGTTCGACCTGCAACACGGACCTCGCCGCGGGCCCCTGGGACTTCGACGCACGCCCCGGCTACGGCCCCGGCGCATCGATGGGCGACGTCATCCCCACCGGCGCGCCCCGCCAGCCGCAGCTCCCCCAGGAGTACCGCGACGCGTCGGACGAGGAGCTGGATGCCCGCATCCGTGCGGCGAAGCAGACGCTCGGGGACCGCGTCGTCGTGCTGGGGCACTTCTACCAGCGCGAGGAGGTCGTCCGGCACGCGGACTATGTGGGCGACTCCTTCCAGCTGGCCAACGCTGCGAAGTCCCGCCCCGACGCCGAGGCGATCGTCTTCTGCGGCGTGCACTTCATGGCGGAGACCGCCGACCTCCTCTCCGGAGCGGACCAGGCCGTGATCCTGCCGAACCTCGCCGCCGGCTGCTCGATGGCGGACATGGCCAGCATCGACCAGGTCGAGGAGTGCTGGGAGACCCTGGAAGACGTCTTCGGTGACATGGACACCCCGGATGCGGACGGGCTCCTCCCGGTCATCCCGGTCACCTACATGAACTCGTCCGCCGCGATCAAGGGCTTCGTCGGGCGCCACGGCGGCATCGTCTGCACCTCCTCGAACGCGCGCACGGTCCTGGAGTGGGCGTTCGCCCGTGGGCGTCGGGTGCTCTTCTTCCCCGACCAGCACCTGGGCCGCAACACCGCCAAGGCGATGGGCGTGCCGCTCGAGCAGATGCCCATGTGGAACCCCACCCGGCCCTACGGCGGAACCGACGAGGCGACCCTGCGCGACTCGCGCGTGATCCTCTGGCACGGGTTCTGCTCCGTGCACCGCCGGTTCACGGTCGACCAGATCACCCAGGCGCGCGCCGAGCACCCGGGCGTCGAGGTGATCGTGCACCCGGAGTGCCCCATGGACGTCGTCGACGCGGCTGACTCGGCCGGCTCCACCGACTTCATCCGGAAGGCCATCGCGGCGGCCACGGAGCCGACGACCTTCGCGATCGGCACCGAGATCAACCTGGTCCAGCGCCTCGCGGCGGAGCACCCCCAGCACGAGATCTTCTGCCTCGACCCGGTCGTCTGCCCCTGCTCCACGATGTACCGCATCCATCCCGGGTACCTGGCGTGGGTGCTCGAGGCCCTCGTGGCCGGCACGGTGCTCAACCGCATCACGGTCCCCTCGTCCGTCGCGGACCCGGCCCGCGTCGCGCTGGAGCGGATGCTGGCGGCAAAGCCCGCCGGGGCGCCCGCGTGACCAGGCACGTGGTGGTCGTCGGCAGCGGCATCGCCGGCCTCACCGCCGCCCTCCGCGCCGAGAGAAACGGCGCGGAGGTGACCCTGGTGACGAAGGGCGATCTCGACGAGACCGCCACCCGGTCCGCCCAGGGCGGCATCGCCGGGGTGCTGACGGCGTCCGACACCACCGCGGCGCATCTCGCCGACACACTCACCGCGGGGGCGGGCCTCGCCGACCCGGCGGCGGCCCGCATCCTGGTGGAGGAGGGCCCCGCCCGCATCCGTGACCTGATCGAGGCCGGCGTCCCGTTCGACCGCGACGACGACGGGAACCTGCGCCGGGGACTCGAGGGGGCGCACTCGCACCCCCGCATCCTGCACGCGGGCGGAGACGCCACCGGCGCCGCGATCGAGCGGACCCTGCTCGACGCGCTCGAGCGGAGCACGGTCACCGTCCTGGAGCACGCCTTCCTCCTCGACGTCGTCCTCGTGGACGGCCACGCCGCGGGAGTCGAGGTGCTCGTGTCGGGCGCACGGCGCACGATCACCGCGGACGCGGTCGTGCTCGCCACCGGTGGCGCCGGGCGGCTGTACCCGCACACCACGAACCCCGCGGTGGCCACCGGCGACGGCATCGCCGCCGCCCTCCGCGCCGGAGCCGCCGTCGCGGACCTCGAGTTCGTCCAGTTCCACCCGACCGTGCTCGCCGTGGGCGCCCCCTTCCTGATCTCCGAAGCGGTCCGCGGGGAGGGCGCCGTCCTCCGGGATGCGGATGGCCGGCGCTTCGCGCTCGACGCCCACCCGGACGGGGAGCTCGCCCCACGGGACGTCGTGGCGCGTGCCATCGCCGAGCAGGACGGCCCCGTCGTCCTGGACGCGACGGGCCTCGGCGCACCGGACACGGCCGCCTTCCTGGCCGCGCGGTTCCCCACCATCGACGCGGTCCTCCGCTCGCGCGGCCTCGACTGGTCGCGGGAACCCGTCCCGGTCACACCCGCGGCGCACTACATGATGGGCGGAGTCAGCACCGACCTCGCCGGCCGGACGACGGTGCCCCGGCTCTACGCCGTCGGCGAGACGGCCCGCACCGGCGTGCACGGCGCCAACCGCCTCGCCTCGAACTCGCTGCTGGAGGGGGCCGTGTTCGGCGCACGGGTGGGCGACGCCGTGCTCGCGGATGCGGGCACCCCCTGGGCCGGCCCTGCCGCCGGCACCCCGCTCGCCGCCGTCGAACCGTCCGCGCCGGACGCTCCCCCGTTCACCCGGGCGGCGCTGCAGCAGCTCATGTGGGACCACGCCGGTCTCGTCCGGGACGAGTCCGGCCTCGCCCGCGCCACTGCCGTCCTCGCCGCCTGGTCCCGCTCCGGCACCGACCGGCCGGTCGACGTCGCCGCCCGCGAGGACGCCAATCTGCTGCGCGTCGCCGTCGAGGTCGTCGCCGCGGCCCGCCGCCGCCGCGGGTCGGTCGGCGCCCACGTCCGGCGTGATGAGACCCCGTCCGTTCCGGAGATGCAGGAGGCAACCGCATGCTGACCCGTGCCACCATCGACCGTGTCGTCGCATCCGCCCTCGAGGAGGACGCCCCCTGGGGCGACCTGACGAGCGCATCGCTCATCCCGGCCGCAGCGCTCGCGAGCGCCGAGCTGATCGCCCGGGAACCGGGCGTCTTCTCCGGCGGCGAGGTCTTCGCGGCCGCGTTCCGGCTCGTCGACCCCGACGTGCGCGTCGACGTCCTGGTGGACGACGGCGACCGCTTCGCCGCGGGTGACCGGCTCGCCGTCGTGGACGGCCCCGCACGGTCCGTCCTCACCGCGGAACGCGTCGGACTCAACTTCGTGCAGCGGATGTCCGGCATCGCCACGCTCACCGCCGCGTACGTCGCCGAGGTCGCGCACACCGGCGCACGGATCGCGGACACGCGCAAGACCACCCCGGGGCTGCGCGCGTTCGAACGCCACGCCGTCGTCTCCGGCGGCGGGCACAACCATCGGTTCTCGCTCTCGGATGCCGTGATGGCCAAGGACAACCATCTGGCGGTGCTCACCGCATCCGGGCTCTCGGTGACCCAGGCCCTCGAAGCGGCGATCGCCCGCCTGCCGCACACCACCCACGTGGAGGTGGAGGTCGACCGGCTCGACCAGATCGAGGCCGTGCTGGCGGCGGGCGTGGACACGATCATGCTCGACAACTTCTCCCTCGATGACCTGCGCCGCGGCGTCGAGCAGATCGCCGGACGGGCCATGATCGACGCGTCCGGGGGCGTGAACCTGGACACGGTGCGCCGGATCGCGGAGACGGGCGTGGACGTCATCTCGGTCGGCGCGCTCACCCACGCGGCGCGGGGACTGGACCTCGGGCTCGACGTCCGGGTGGCGCTCCCCGACGTGGCCTGACATGGCCCTGCGCTATTTCGACAACGCCGCGACGACCGCCGTGCGGCCCGAGGTGCTGGAGGCGATGCTGCCGTACTGGACCCAGGTCTACGGCAATCCCTCCAGCCACCACGAGATCGGCGAGCAGGCGGCGCACGCCCTCGCCGACGCCCGGGCCCGCGTGGCCGCGGTCCTCGGTTTCCGCACCGGCGACGTCGTCTTCACCTCCGGCGGCACGGAGGGCAACAACCTGGCGGTGAAGGGCATCGCCGTGGCCGCGCTGCTCGGCCGGGGCGCACGGCACGTGATCACGACGCCGATCGAGCACGAGTCCATCCTCGGATCGGTCGCCGCCCTGGAGCGGGTGCACGGCTTCGAGGCGAGCGTCGTCCCCGTCGACGGGACCGGCACGGTGGATCCGGAGGCCGTGTCCGCGGCGCTCCGCGAGGACACCGCTCTGATCAGCGTCGGGTACGCCAACAACGAGATCGGGACGGTACAGGACGTCCGCGCCATCGCGGCGCACGCCAGGGCCCGTCGCGTGCCGCTGCACGTCGATGCCGTGCAGGCGGCGGGCTGGCTGCCGCTGACGGATCTCGGGGCCGACGCGCTCACCATCGCCGGGCACAAGCTCGGCGCTCCCAAGGGCGTCGGGGCGGTGGCCGTGCGCGGACGCATCCCCCTGGAGCCGCTCCTGCACGGCGGAGGGCAGGAACGCGGCCGCCGCAGCGGCACCGAGAACGTCGCGGGCGCCGTGGGACTCGCTGTCGCCCTGGAGCTCGCCGAGGCCGAGCGGGTCGAGTCCGCCCGCCGCGTGGCCGTCCTCCGCGACGCGTTCGTCGAGCGGGTCCTCGCCCGGGTCCCCTCCGCCCGCCTGACCGGGCACCCCACCATGCGCCTGCCCGGCACGGCGAGCTTCACCTTCGCGGGCACCTCCGGGGAGGCGGTCCTGCTGGAACTGGAACGGCGCGGCGTCGTCTCCTCCAGCGGCTCGGCGTGCGCCGCCGGCAGCGACGAGCCCTCGCACGTGCTCACCGCGGTGGGGATCGATGCCGCCCTCGCGCAGACGGCCGTGCGCTTCACGTTCCCGCACGATCTGGACGCCGCCCTGGACGACGTCGCGGACGCGGTCGCCGCCGCCGTGACCGTCCTACAATCAGGCGCATGAGCTCCCCCGCCCTCGTCACCGTCATCGTCCCCGGCTTCGATGTCGCCGCCTGGGCGGGCGAGGCTCTCGACTCCCTCCGCGCGCAGACCCTCACCGGGTGGGAGGCGATGCTCGTCGACGACGCCTCCACGGACGAGACCGGCACGCTGTTCGAGGCGGCGGCCGCCGCCGACCCGCGTTTCCGGGTGATCCGGCAGGACCGGCGCAGGGGTCTCGGCGCCGCCCGCAACGCAGGTCTCGCGTCGGTGACGACGCCTTTCGTCGCCTTCCTGGATGCCGACGACGTCCTGCTCCCGACGGCGCTCGCACGCATGGTGCAGGTGCTGGACGAATCCGGCAGCGATTTCGTCGCGGGCGCGTACACCCGGCTGCGCCCGGACGGGACCGGCGGATACGTGGCCGGTGCCGTGCAGCCGTGGGTGTCGGCCGCGACCGCGCCCGAACGCCGCGGCCTCACGATCGACGAGCACCCGGACGCCACCGCCAACGTCGTGGCCTGGTCGAAGGTGAGCCGCACCGCGTTCTGGGAGCACGCGGGCCTCCGGTTCCCCGAGGGCCGTCTGTACGAGGACCAGATCGTCGCGCAGCTGATGTACGCCCGCGCCCGCCGCTTCGACGTCATCCCGGATGTCATCGTGCAGTGGCGCGAACGAGCCGACGGCTCCTCGATCACACAGCACGAGGAGCGCTTGGACGTGCTCCGCGACTGCCTGGACGCCATGGACGAAGGCCTGCGCGTGCTCGACGGCACCGATCACCCCCGCGCCGCGCGCGCACGGATCGGCCAGATGCTGCGGATGGACGTGCCCCGGCTCGCCCGGATCGCCGCGTCCCATCCGGACGACGCGTACCGCCGCGCGGTCGGGGTGTTCGCCCGCACCCTGTGGGAGCACCCTCAGGCCGTACGCGCGGACGTGCCTGCGGACGCCCTGCCGCTCCTGGCGGCCGCGCGCCTGTGGTGAGACCGCGTTCCGGTCCGCCGGGTCAGAGCTCCGCCTCATCGGCGGCGACGCGTGCCGACGCGAGCTGCTCGGCGGCCAGGTCCGCGTAGAGCCCGCCCGCGGCGAGGAGCTCGCGGTGGGTGCCGCTCTCGACGATGCGGCCGCCCTCCAGGACGTGGATGGCGTCCGCGCCGATGACGGTCGACAGACGGTGCGCGACGGTGATGGTCGTGCGGCCGCGCGCGGCCGTGTCGAGCGCCGCCTGCACCAGCCGCTCCGAGACGGTGTCCAGCGCCGAGGTCGCCTCATCCAGCAGCAGCACCGGAGGGTCCTTCAGCAGCACGCGAGCGATCGCGATCCGCTGCTTCTCGCCGCCGGAGAGCCGATAGCCGCGCTCGCCCACGATCGTGTCGTAGCCGTGCTCGAACTGCTCGATGACGTGGTGGATGTTGGCGGCGCGGCAGGCTGCGACGATCTCCTCCTCATCCGCGTCCGGCTTGGCGTAACGCAGGTTCTCGCGCACCGAGGCGTGGAACAGGTAGGTCTCCTGGGAGACGATGCCGACACGGTCCACGATCGAGGCCACGGTCAGGTCACGGACATCCGCACCGGCGAACAGTACGGCGCCCGCATCCGCTTCGTACATGCGCGGGACGAGGTACAGCACGGTCGTCTTGCCCGCGCCGCTCGGGCCCACCAGGGCGATGTGCTCCCCCGGCTGGGCGGTGAACGACACCCCGTCCAGCGTCGGGCGCGAGTCCGCCGGCGCCCCCGGGTAGCGGAACGACACGTCGCGCAGCTCCACGCGGCCGAGCGGACCGGGGGCATCGGCGACGTCCATCGCCCCTTCGCGGTCGGTGATCGCCGGGCGCAGGTCGAGGTACTCGAAGATGCGGGAGAACACCGCGGCCGATGTCTGCAGGTCCAGGGCCACCCGCATGAGTCCCATGAGGGGCTGGAGCAGACGGGCCTGGACGGTCGTGAAGGCGACGATCGTGCCCGCGGTGATCGTGTCGTCGACGCCGCCGGCGAGGAAGAGCCCGGAGACGAGGTAGATGACCGCGGGGACGCTGGCGACGATGACCCCGACGACCGCGAAGAACCCCTGACCGCTCATCGCCTGACGCACCTGCAGGCGCACCTGCGTCACGTTCTCGGCCCGGTACCGCCGCGACTCGTCCCCCTGACGGTTGAAGGACTTCGACAGCAGGATCCCCGAGACGCTGAGGCTCTCCTGGGTGATGGCGGACAGCTCGGAGAGGGATTCCTGGGTCTGGCCCGCGATCCGCGCGCGCACCTGTCCCACCCGCCGCTGGATGAGAGCGAGGATCGGCATCATGAACACGGCGATGAGGGTCAGGCGCCAGTCGATCAGGATCATGGCGACGAGCGAGGCCATCACCGTCACCGTGTTGCCCAGGATGCTCGTCACGGTATTGGTCAGCACGTCCGAGACCGCGCCCACGTCGTTCTGCAGCCGGGACTGGATCGCTCCGGTCTTCGTGCGGGTGAAGAACCCGAGCTCCATGGCCTGGAGGTGCTCGAACAGGCGCACCCGGAGATCGCCCGTGACGTTGTTGCCGACCGTCGAGGTCAACCACGTCTGGAGCACCTGCAGTCCCGCGGAGAAGAAGAACAGGGCGATCATGATGCCGACCAGCCGGGCGAGCAGGGGGACGTCCGCCGATCCCCCGCCGACGGGGAACAGGGCGTCGTCGAAGACGCGCTGCACGATGAGGGGCGGGATGACGGCGATCGCGGCGCCGAGGACGACGAGCCCCGCCGTGAGCGCCAGCCGGGTGCGGTACGGCCGGAAGAGCGCCGCGACGCGCCGCCCGAGGTCGTCGATGCGAGGGGCGCGTGCGTTCTCGGCCCGCTGCGCCGACGCGTCCCCGCGTCGGAACGCGGGGGGACGGTGACCTCCGGCCGGCATGCTCACCCGATCAGCCTAGATCCGCCCGAGAGGGGTGGACCTCGCTATTGTGGGGGCATGACGTCGACGCCGGAAAACAACGACCCCCTGCGCAATGAGGCCCTCGAGGATCTGAAGAAGCAGGACATCGACTCACTGATCACGCCCGACGAGATCGTCTTCCAGCAGATCAGCGAACCTGAGCCGACCGACCCGATCGGTTCCGAGGAGTGGCCCGGAGCGCCGGAGAAGCACCACCGCCACGAGAAGTGACACCGGGGCGCTCCCGCCCCTTCTGCCCTGACCTTCACGACGCCGTGTCCGTTCCGGATGCGGCGTCGTGCGTTTTCCCTCGCCTGGCCGGATCGTTCCGCCGGATCGGGAATACTGCGGCCACACCGTCCGTTGCGTTCCTCGTTCGCCGGTCTCGGCAGCCATCCCCGTCCCCCACCCCTGACAAGGAGACGACGTGCCCGCCGATGCCGTCATGACCGGTTCCGTCCCGGTCCACACATCCTCGAATCCGGTCCCCCGCAACGACGACCGGGTCATCTGGTTGCTGCTCGCCGCCGCGTTCGTCGCGATCCTCAACGAGACCACGATGGGCGTCGCGATCCCGCACCTCATCACGGATCTGAGCATCGACGCGGTCCTCGCCCAGTGGCTGACGACCGCGTTCATGCTGACGATGGCCGTCATCATCCCCATCACCGGGTTCCTCCTGCAGCGCCTCACCACGCGTGCGGTGTTCGTCCTGGCGATGTCGCTGTTCACCGGGGGAACGCTCATCGCGTTCCTGGCGCCCGGCTTCGAGGTGCTGCTGGTCGCCCGAGTCGTCCAGGCCTCCGGCACGGCGATCATGATGCCGCTGCTCATGACGACCGTGATGACCCTGGTGGCGCCGCGTTCACGCGGACGGATGATGGGCCGGATCAGCATCGTGATGGCGCTCGCCCCCGCGATCGGCCCGACGCTCTCCGGTTTCATCCTGGACACGTTCAGCTGGCGCTGGATCTTCGGCGTCGTGCTTCCCATCGCCGTGGTCGCACTCGCGGTCGGTGCGCGCTGGATCCACAACGTCGGCACGCTGCGGAAGGCGCGGGTGGACGCCCTGTCGATCGTGCTGTCCGCCTTCGGTTTCGGTGGCGTCGTGTACGGTCTCAGCCAGATCGGCGGCGGCTCCTCGCACGGCGGAGGCGCGGCCGCCGAGGCCGCCGCGTCCACGCTCGCCACCATGACGCTGTGGATCTCGCTCTCCGTCGGCATCGTCTCGCTCGCCCTGTTCGTCTGGCGTCAGCTCTCCCTGCAGAAGCGGGACGACGCGCTGCTGGATCTGCGCGTGTTCCGTTCCGCGAACTTCTCGATCTCGGTCGCCCACTTCGCCGTCATGTCCCTCGCGTTCTTCGGCACGCTGACGGTGCTCCCGCTGTTCGCACAGAACGCGATGGGTCTCAGCCCGCTGGAGACCGGCCTCATCGTGCTGCCCGGATCCGTGCTCATGGGTCTGGCCGGTCCCGTGATCGGTCGCATCTACGACTGGCGCGGACCGCGGATCACCCTGCTCCCCGGGTCGATCATCGTCGTGGTGGTGCTGTGGCTGCTCACCACGCTGACCGCCGACACCCCGGTCTGGGAGCTCCTGGCCCTGCAGACCGTGCTGTCGCTGGGCCTCGCGATGTCCTTCACCCCGCTGTTCACGGCGTCACTGGGCTCCCTGGAGCCGCGCTTCTACTCGCACGGCAGCGCGATCGTGAGCACGGTCCAGCAGGTGGCCGGCGCGGCCGGGATCGCGGTCATGATCACGATCATGAACGCCGGGTTCGTCGCGGGCGCCGCCACGGAGCAGGCCGCCTGGGCGGCCGGGGCACGCAACGCGTTCCTGTTCGCCGGCATCGTCGCCATCCCGACGATCCTCGGCGCGATCCTCATCAAGAAGCCGGCCGACGGTCCCGACGAACTGCCCATGGCGCACTGACCGAGGGGCACCGGGACTGTCAATCCCGCAGCCGCGGTCGTGACCGTCGCATAACGTGGCGGTCATGACCGACCTCACCGACAAGAAGATCGCTTTCCTGGCAACCCACGGCTACGAAGACAGCGAGCTCCGGTCCCCGTGGGACGCGGTGCGCCTGGCGGGTGCCACACCCGTCATGGTCGCTCCGTCGAGCGGGCGGATCGAGGGCAAGGACGGCCATCTGCACGATGTCGACGTCGTGACCGCCGAAGCGGTCGCGGACGACTACGACGCCCTGGTGCTCCCGGGCGGCGTGGTCAACGCCGACCACCTGCGGATGGACGAAGCGGCCGTCGCCTTCGCCAAGGAGTTCTTCGCGCAGCACAAACCGGTCGGCGCGATCTGCCACGCCGCATGGACCCTCATCGAGGCAGGGGTGGTCGAGGGCCGCACCCTGACCAGCTACCCGAGCCTCAAGACGGATCTCGTCAACGCCGGCGCCACCTGGGTGGACGAAGAGGTCGTCGTGGACGAGGGACTCGTGTCCAGCCGCACGCCGGACGACCTCCCCGCCTTCAACGCGAAGGTCATCGAAGAGGTCGCAGAAGGACGCCACGCGGGCCAGACCGCCTGATCGACGACAGTGCCGCGCGGCGCGGACCTCGCGCGTCGTGGACCACCGGTCCGAGGACGCGCGAGGACTCTCGCTACGGGGTCAGTTGCCGCCGCAGGCGGTGCCGCCGCAGCATCCGCCCGTGCTCTCGGCGATGACGGGAAGGACGCTCTCCCCTTCGGCGGGGGCGGGCTGGAGCTGGATGGGCTGCGAGGTAGTCATGCCGCCATGCTATGCCCGGACGCGCCCGCCCGGCTCCGCCCCGCGCGCTTTCCGGCCTACTTCCCGCGGCCGAGCGGCTCGGGGGACGGCGATAGGGTGACAGCGTGATCGCACGCACCCTGACCGACGACGCAGTTCTCCGCGTCGCCCGCCCCGGAGACCAGAACGGCATCCTCGCCTGCATCACGGCCCTCGCCGTGTACGAGCGGGAACCGGATGCGGTCGAGAACACCGCGGAGGCGATCGCCGAGACCCTCTTCGGCGCGGAGCCGCGCGCCTTCGCGCACGTCGTCGAACGCGACGGCGTGATCGTGGGCATCGCGATCTGGTTCCTCACCTACTCGACCTGGACGGGTCGGCACGGCATCTGGCTGGAAGACCTGTTCGTCGACGAGGACCAGCGCGGACGGGGTTACGGCAAGGCGCTGATCGCCTCGCTCGCCGAAGTGTGCGTCGAACGCGGGTACAGCCGCCTGGAGTGGACGGTCCTGGACTGGAACGCACCGTCCATCGCGTTCTACCGCAGCATCGGCGCGGTGCCGATGAGCGAATGGACGACGCAACGCCTCGTGGGCGCCGAGCTCACGGCCCTCGCCACCGCGGTGTAGCGCTCCCGGCACGCGGGCCCTTCCCCCTGGGCTCGCGAGCCCTGCCGCCGCCGTCTCCTGCGCCGCGCGAGGGACTTCCGCGAGGCGGAAGATCACCCCGCCGGCGCTTGTTTTCGGCAAACCGAAACTATAGGTTTTCGGTATGCCGAAGTCCTCCACCTTCCCGTGGCCTGCGGCGGTGGGACTGGGACTGAGCTCCCTGCTCCTGACCGGATGCGCGTCCTCCGTCTCCTCCGCCTCGGATGACGAGCGTCCGGTCGTGCTGACGACGTTCACGGTGCTTGCGGACATCGCCCAGAACGTCGCCGGCGACCACCTCGTGGTCGAATCCATCACCAAGGCGGGCGCGGAGATCCACGGCTACGAGCCGACGCCGGGAGACATCCGCAGGGCCGCGGGCGCCGACCTCATGCTCGACAACGGCCTGGACCTCGAGCTGTGGTTCTCCCAGTTCGTGGAGACGGTGGATGTCCCGCACGTGGTCGTCTCCGATGGTGTCGAGCCGATCGACATCGCCGCTGACGCCTACACCGGAAAGCCCAACCCGCACGCCTGGATGAGCCCGGCGAACGTGCAGATCTACGTGGACAACATGGTGGATGCCTTCAGCGAGCTCGACCCGGAGCACGCGGACGACTTCGCCGCCAACGGCACCGCCTACCAGCAGGAGCTGCAGGCGATCCAGGACGAACTGGTCGCGGAGCTGGAGACGCTCCCGGACAACGAACGCGCGCTCGTCACCTGCGAAGGTGCGTTCTCCTACCTCGCCCGCGATGCCGGCCTCACCGAGGTGTACATCTGGCCGGTCAACGCCGAGCAGCAGGCGACGCCGCAGCAGATCGCCGCGGTGATCGAATACGTGGACGAGAACCGCGTACCCGCCGTGTTCTGCGAGTCCACCGTGTCCGACAAGCCCATTCAGCAGGTGGTGGATGCGACGGATGCCGACTTCGGCGGCGTGCTCTACGTCGACTCGCTCTCCGAGGCGGACGGTCCCGTCCCCACCTACCTCGACCTCATCCGGTACGACACCGACACGATCATCGCCGCGCTGACCGGACGACGATGACCGCGGCGATCGATGTGCAGGGCGTCACGGTCCGCTACGGCGACGTGACGGCACTCGAGCAGGTCTCGCTGCGCGTCGAGCCGGGGCGGGTGACGGGCCTCATCGGGATGAACGGATCGGGGAAGTCCACGCTGTTCAAGACCGTCATCGGGATGCTGCGCCCGCAGGAGGGCCGCGTGCTGGTGGAAGGCCGCACGCCGACCGCTGCCCGGAAGGGTGGCGCGGTGGGCTACGTCCCGCAGAGTGAGGACGTGGACTGGGCGTTCCCGGTATCGGTCTGGGATGTCGTGATGATGGGCCGGTACGGCGGGCTGGGACCCACCCGTCGCCCGCGCGCAGCGGATCGGGCGGCGGTCGCGGAGGCACTCGAGCGCGTCGAGCTCACCGACTTCGCGGACCGGCAGATCGGACAGCTCTCCGGCGGCCAGCGCAAACGCGCCTTCGTCGCCCGCGGGATCGCTCAGGACGCGCGCGTGCTCCTGCTCGACGAGCCGTTCGCCGGCGTCGATCTGCGCTCCGAGGCGACGATCTCCCGGCTGCTGCGCGAACTCGCCGACGACGGTCGCGCCGTCCTCGTCTCCACCCACGATCTGCATGCGCTGCCGCAGCTCGCCGACGAGGCGATCCTGCTCCTGCGCCGCGTGGTGTTCCAGGGCGCCGTGGCGGAGGCGCTCGATCCCGCGAACCTCGCGCGGGCGTTCGGTCTCGACGTGCTCGGCAGAGAGGAGTCCGCATGAGCATCCTCGATCTCCTCCTCGAGCCGTTGCAGTACGAGTTCATGCAGCGCGCCCTCGCCGCCACGGTGATCGCCGCCGTGGTCTGCGCCCTCCTCTCCTGCTGGCTGGTGCTGATCGGCTGGTCGCTGATGGGGGACGCCGTCTCGCATGCGGTCCTGCCTGGCGTGGTCATCGCCTACGCCCTGGGGGCGCCGTTCGCGATCGGCGCCCTCGTCTTCGGGGTGCTCGCCGTGGCGCTCATCGGCCTCGTCACGGGGACGAGCCGGGTGAAGGAGGATGCCGCGATCGGCATCGTCTTCACGACGCTCTTCGCCCTCGGCCTCGTGCTCATCTCGGTGACCCCCAGCCAGACCGACCTGAACCACATCATCTTCGGCAACATCCTCGGGGTCTCCCCCGCAGACCTGCTGCAGATGGGCATCCTCGCCGCGGTGGCCTTCGCCGTGCTGCTCGTGAAGCGGCGGGACCTGACGCTGTACGCGTTCGATCCCACGCACGCCTTCGCGATGGGTCTGTCGCCGCGGATGCTGAGTGCGCTGCTCCTCGGCGTCCTCGCACTCACCGCGGTGGTCGCCCTGCAGGTGGTGGGGGTGGTGCTCGTGGTCGCGATGCTCATCATCCCCGGCGCCACGGCGTACCTGCTGACGGATCGATTCGGACGGATGCTGATCATCGCGCCCGTGATCTCCGCCACGTGCTCCGTCCTCGGGATCTACCTCAGCTACTGGGTGGATGCCTCATCGGGCGGCCTCGTGGTGCTCGTCCAGGGCGTGGTCTTCGCTCTCGTCTACCTGTTCAGCCCCCGCCAAGGGGTGATCGGCAAGCGCCTGCGCCGCCGGTCGAGGGAGGGAGTCTAGCCTCCCGATACCGCGCCGGTCGAGCACCTGCGCGGAAGGGATCCACTGAACGATTCTGGGGACTCCCCCCGTCGATCAGAGGAGACGACATGTACTTCCACGTCCAGCAGCTCATCAACGAAATCGAGCAGGACGAGCCGGATCCGGCAGCCGCGAACGCGCTCCAGGAGGGCCTGGGCGGACAGTTCGGCGAGATGCGGACGATGATGCAGTACCTCTTCCAGAGCATCAACTTCCGCGGCCCCTCCGCCAAGCCCTACAAGGACCTCATCCAGGGCATCGGCACCGAGGAGATCAGCCACGTCGAGCTCATCGGGACGACCATCGCCCGCCTCCTCGACGGCTCGCCGCGCTACAACGGCAAGCCGACGGACCCGGTCGACAAGCCGGGCTCCGGTGGCGCCACTCCGCTGGAGATCGCGACCCACGAGAGCAACATCCACCACTATCTCGTCGGCGCCCAGGGCGCACTCCCCGTGGACGCGGCCGGGAACCCGTGGCTGGGCAGCTACGTCTACAACTCCGGGAACCTCGTCCTCGACCTGCTCTACAACCTGATGCTCGAGTCCACGGGGCGCCTGCAGAAATGCCGCCTGTACGAGATGACGGACAACAAGACGGCGCGCAGCACGATCTCCTATCTCATCGTCCGAGACCAGGCGCACGAGAACGCCTACGCCAAGGCTCTGGAGACGCTCGGGGTCAACTGGCGCACGGCGCTGCCGATCCCGAAGACCAACGCGGAGAAGTTCCCCGAGGTCGCTCGGCTGGTCGAGATGGGGCTGCAGAGCAAGCAGTACTCGTTCGATCTCACCAACCTCTCCGAGGCCGGCAAGATCTTCCAGGGCATGTCCCCCTCGAACGACGGCACGCAGCTCGACGCGAGCCAGCAGGCGCCGGAGGGCGTGCCGATGACGATCGCACCGGAGCGGTTCGAGGAGTTCGCGCCGGGCGCGGACCCCGAGCTGCGTGCGCTGATCGAGGCGACGGCTGAGATGGAGATGGCGGACATCGAGGCCACCTTCGGCCGGATGTAGCGCTCCCCCGCTGCGGGTCACCGAGGGCCGCGACCCTGGGTGACCCGCAGCGCTGTCAGGTGCGGCCCGAGCCCGTACTGCCGTCGTCCGCGGTCTGCGGCCCGTCGTTGTCCACCGCGGTCTGCGGAGCGTCCTTGGCCGGCCCCACCCCGAACGGGACGCCCGCTTCCGGGTGGTTCATGTCGAAGGCGGGGCGCTCGCTCCGGATGCGCGGGATCGAGGTGAAGTTGTGCCGCGGCGGCGGGCAGGACGTCGCCCACTCGAGCGACGCCCCGTAACCCCACGGGTCGTTCACCGTGATCTTCGGGGCCTTCCGGGCAGTGATCCAGACGTTCAGCAGGAACGGGATCATCGACGCCGCCAGGATCATCGACCCGAAGGTGGACACCTGGTTCTGCCACGTCCATCCGTCCTCGGCCGAGTACGTGGCATAGCGACGCGGCATACCGTCCGCACCCAGCCAGTGCTGGATGAGGAACGTCATGTGGAAGCCGATGAACAGCAGCCAGAAATGGATGTAGCCGAGGCGCTCGTTCAGCATCCGTCCCGTCCACTTCGGCCACCAGAAGTAGAACCCGGCGAACATCGCGAACACCACCGTGCCGAACACGACGTAGTGGAAGTGCGCGACCACGAAGTACGAGTCGGTCACGTGGAAGTCCAGCGGAGGCGACGCGAGGATGACGCCGGTCAGACCACCGAAGACGAACGAGACCAGGAACCCGAGCGCGAACACCATCGGGGGCTCGAAGGTCACGGACCCTCGCCAGAGCGTGCCGATCCAGTTGAAGATCTTCACCCCTGTCGGCACCGCGATCAGCATCGTCATCAGGGCGAAGAACGGCAGGAGCACCGCGCCGGTCGCGTACATGTGATGCGCCCAGACCGCCACCGAGAGGACGGCGATCGCGATCGTCGCATAGACCAGGGTCTTGTACCCGAAGATCGGCTTGCGGCTGAACACCGGGAAGATCTCCGAGACGATACCGAAGAACGGCAGCGCGATGATGTACACCTCGGGGTGACCGAAGAACCAGAACAGGTGCTGCCAGAGCAGCACGCCACCGTTCTGCGGGTCGTAGATGTGCGCACCCAGTACCCGGTCCGCGGCCGCAGCGAACAGGGCCGCTGCCAGCACCGGGAACGCGAGCAGGATCAGGATGCCGGTCACGAGGGTGTTCCAGGTGAAGATCGGCATCCGCCACATCGTCATGCCGGGAGCGCGCATCGTGATGATCGTGGTGATGAAGTTCACCGCACCGAGGATCGTCCCGAAACCGCTCATCCCGAGGCCCAGCATCCAGAAGTTGCCGCCCACGCTCGGGGTGAAGGTGAAGCTCGCCAGGGGCTGGTACGCGGTCCAGCCGAAGCCCGCAGCCCCTTCCGGCGTCAGGTATCCCGCTACCGCGATGAGGGAACCGAACAGGAAGAGCCAGAAGGACAGCGCGTTCAGGCGCGGGAACGCGACGTCCGGCGCCCCGATCTGCAGAGGCATGATGGCGTTCGCGAACCCTGCGAACAGCGGCGTCGCGAACATCAGCAGCATGATCGTGCCGTGCATCGTGAACAGCTGGTTGTACTGCTCCTTCGTCGGGACGATCTGCATCCCCGGCTCGAACAGCTCCGACCGGATGATGAGGGCGAGGACGCCGCCGAAGAGGAAGAACACCAACGCGGCGATGATGTACATGTACCCGATCGTCTTGTGATCGGTGGACGTCAGCCAGCGGACGAGCAGGTTGCCCTTCTGCTCGACGCGCGTCGAGCTCAGCAGCGCCGCCTGCCGTGGCGGCATGGTGCGGGTCATCTCCGACGTGCCTCCCGAGCCGGCGTCCGGTGCGGTCATTTCGTCCCCTCTCGCAGACCCGAGCCCGTCGACCCGTGGCCTCGTGCGGCACCGTAATGAGCGGGGATGCCGCACCGATACGGGCTTGCTCCGCGGCGCCGGAGGAGGTATGCGGTCCGCGTGCGGACCGAGGGACGAGCACGGGGGCATCGCGAGCTCCTCGGAAGTCAACCCCCATCCCCGCGAGCCGATCGTTTCCGACAATCTCCTCGCGGTCTCAGCGTCGCGATGCAGGAGGGAGGCCCGTGTGTCGAACGATCGCCGCTCTCGCGCGGCCGAGCAGCACACCCAGTTGATCGGCGTCGGCCCCGGGGCCTGGTGCGTGTGCGACGCCAGCGTGCCGGAGAACGACGCCCGTAGGCTGATCGCCTACCTCGAACGCGTCGACGGTCACGTCGAGGTGGTGTGGGTGCACGAGAGGCGCCCCCCGGCCCGGTTCGAGAGTCTGACCTTCGCCTTCGACGCCGTGCGTGACGTGCTCACCGGGATGCGATCGTGAGTACTCCCTCGAGCGGGCAGGAGGACTCCGCCTTGAGGCAGCCCGCCGGTGACAACGGAGTCACTGGCGGGTCTCCCAGCGATCCGCCTGCGGCGCCGGTGCCTCCTCGGGTTGCGTCTCGGGCGGGTGCATGAGTCGGGACGCCAGGCGCCCCAGCTCCTCCACCACGGCAGCATTGTCGGGCCCGTCGATCTCAGAATTGGTGGTCCGGGTGAGCAGGGGCGTGCTGGGCGTGAGCAGGAAGGTCACATCGACCAGGCTGCCGTGTTCGTCGAGAGCACGAAGCGTGACGACATCGCTCCGACCGGCGTCGGCGAGCGCACGGGCATACTCCATGAGCGCATCCGCTGCGTCATCCCCCATCAGATGGGGCTTCTCTGCGTAGACGATGTGTTTCACGCGGACACCCTCTCGGCTGTGCTGCCCCGGACACAGACCCTTGACATCCGGCGGTCCGATGGGCGACCTTCGAGGAGGACGCGGATGTTTCGCACGCGCCCGAACGTAACGGGACCGTTTGGGTCAGCGGGCGCACTCCGGGAACTCCGGCAGCTTGATCCGGAGCGGACGAGCGAGGAGGCCCGGTGGGCAAGTTCCTTTTCGAACAGCAGCTCAGAGTGGATTTCGACGACCGTCTGCTCGCGCACCTGGAACGCGTGATCACCGCCAAACTGCGCCGCGGTGAATCCTTCACCTTCACGTGGAAGGACGACGCGAGCATCGGCGAC
The DNA here is from genome assembly GCF_008727755.1 of Microbacterium caowuchunii. NCBI lineage: Bacteria > Bacillati > Actinomycetota > Actinomycetes > Micrococcales > Microbacteriaceae > Microbacterium > Microbacterium caowuchunii. The sequence continues at coordinate 1,147,168 of NZ_CP044231.1, read as the reverse complement.
GGCAGGACGACGATCTGGCTGCATCCGCGCTCGGTCATCATCTTCAAATTCCACGGAAGTCGGCGGCCGCTGCTCAACAAGGCGTGGCTGGAGGCGCTGAGCTACACCGCGAACGGACCCAACGGGCTGTACGTCGTCCCGGAGCCTCCCCCGCAGACCTCAGGAACGGAGACCCTCTCGTGAAGCGCATCGACCTCGTCTACGGGGGGCGCGACTACTCCGTCAGCGGACGTGAGCTCGCCGATCTGCAACAGGAGATCGAGTCCGCGCTGACCTCGTCCGGCGGTGGCTGGCTGCGGGTCAACGTGGGTGAGGGTGCGCCCCGAACGACCTATCTGCTGGTCTCCCCCGGCGTCCCCCTCAGCCTGATCCCGATCGACTCCGGCGCAGCCTGAGCCGGTGAACGCGCCGGCCGGGACGGACGATCAGGACGAGACGATGGCATCCACGATCTTCTCATCCCCCTTGTTGACCGCCTTGACCACGGCGTCGTAGTCGCCCTTGTCGAGGGCTTTCGCCACGTTCCTGGTTGCTCCCGCGAAGGCCTTGTCGACGCGGTCGAGGTAGACGTCGTCGACGACCGCGACGATGGCGGACGACCCGGCGGGAAGCCATTCCTCGGCGTCGACGCCGATGCCCCGCTCCTCGGATCGCTTCTCGATCTCGGCGAGGCCGGCACCCAGACCCGCGCCGAGAGCCGTCGTCAGACCGGCGACGATGACGCCCGAGGCCAGGAGAGGCGCCGCGAAGAGCCCGACGACCAGGCCCGCGACCGCACCGATGCCCGTGCCATACGCGACGATCCTCCCCCCGTGCTCGTGCACGGTGACCTTTCCGTCCGGATCGCGCGAGAGCACGATCGCCGCGACGACCCGCAGGTCGTCCTCCGCCTTCATGGCCGTGAAATCGGTCTGCGCGGACTCCTGGTCGTCGTACGAGGCGACGAGCAGGGAGTAGTCGGGATCAGTCATCGGTGGGCACCTTTCTGTTGCTGCCACCCTTTGCCACCGGTCGGAGGTCCACTAGGGCTGGAGGTCCCCTGCCCCTCGCCCGACTCGCACCCGGCGATCCGGCACGCGGCATACGCAGGCGCACCCTGAGACAATGGACCCGGCCCGCGGACGCTCCCGGGGCGGCGCAGCTCCTCGGGATCCTCTCCCGGCCGCAGCGCGCGGACCGAAGGAAGGCACCTGTGAACATCACCCTGCTCAAGCGGTTCGTCGTCGCCGCCGAGGAGTTGCACTTCCCGCGTGCGGCCGATGCCCTCGGCATCCCCCTCGCGTCGCTCTACTCCGCGATCGAGAAGCTGGAGGCTCAGGTCGGCCACCCGCTCTTCGCCCGCGAGGGCGGCAAGACGCGCCTGACACCCGCCGGGACGCTGCTGCTCGACGAGGCGAGGGAGCAGATCGCCGCAGCCCCGGCACCCCCTGCCAAGCCGGTCGTGCCGGCCGGGGGCAAGGCCAAGGCATCCAAGGGAAAAGGACGCACTCCGGTGGTGAAGGGCCAGCCGAAGCCGTACAAGAAGCGCCAGGGCAGATAGCGGCGGCAGCCCGCCCGGGAGGCCGCTCAGCCGCCTTCCGGCGGCAGGAAGGCGTCGAACTCGACCTCGACCAGTTGCCCGGGATAGGCGAGCACCGTGACCCCGACGAGCGTGGCGGCGACGTCGACGCCCGCCAGCAGGCGCGCGAACGCCGTCCATGCCGCGAACAGCTCACCCCGGTCCGCGGTCGCGACGGAGATGCGCGCCCGGATGACGTCGGAGAGCTCCCCGCCGGCCTCGGCCAGAGCCGCCGAGGCGAGCTCCACCACTCGTTCCAGCTGCCCGGTCACATCCCCCGGATGCAGCAGCGCACCCTCCGCGTCGATCGGCGACAGGCCCGCGAGCACCACCATCCGGCCGGCCTCCGGCAGCACCACGCCGTGGATGTAGGGCGTGTCCCCGAGGGCCGGGGTACGGAACGGGCGGACGGATGCGGTCATCGGTGGCCTCTCGGTCGGGTGGCTACCTCTCCGGGATACCACCCTGACAGCTCGGGCAGTACTGCGCTTCCGTACCGCCGAAGGCGATGTCCGCGATCGTTCCACCACAGTCCGGGCATGCCTCGCCACCGCGTCCGTGTACAGCCATCGCGGCTGTCTTCGCCGCCTTCATGTCCGCCAGCGGAACGCTGCGGCGCGCGGTGACCGCCTGGCGGATGACCCCGGTGGTGGCCGCGTAGAGACGGTCCAGGGTCCGGTCGTCCAGCGCCGACGCATGGACGGTCGGCGCGATGCGTGCGGCGTGGAGGATCTCGTCCGAGTAGGCGTTGCCGATGCCGGCCAGCGATTCCTGCTCCTGCAGGATCGCTTTGACCTGCTTGCGACGGCCCCGGACCGCGCGCGCGAAGTCCCCACGCGTGAAGCTGGCGTCGGCGGGATCCGGGCCGAGCTTGGCGACGCCCGGGACGTCCGACACAGCCGGCACGACCCACACCCCCAGCGACCGGAACGACCCGCTGTCCACGAGGTCGAAACCGGCTCCGTCCTCCATCGCGAGCCGCGCCACCACCTCCGGCCCGTCGGGCTCCGTCGGCAGGAGATCATGCCAGAGCACCCATCCGTGCCGTCCCAGACTGCACACCACATGGCTGTGGCCGGCGTCGATGTCGATGTACTTGCCGAACCGGAGCACCCCGTTCACCCTCGCCCCCGCGGGGTCCGCCGCGGTGACCGCCTTCCGGACCCGACGGTCGCGCACATCGAACGATCGGATGCGCCCGCCCAGCATCCGTTCCGCGAGGAAATCGACGACGGCCTGCACCTCGGGCGACTCCGGCATGCGTGCATCCTGGCACGGGACACGGCGCAGCGATACGGTCCCGGGGGCACGGGACCGCGGTACGGCCGCCCCCCGCTTCAGGAAAGGGAGAGGAACATCTTCTCGAGCTCGGCCAGCGATGGCCCCTCTGCGGTGTCGCCGGGCTCGACGAGGCAGTCCCGCATCGCGGACGCGATGATCTGGAACCCGGCCTTGTCGAGCGCCGAGCTGACCGCTGACAGCTGTGTGACCACGGAACGGCAGTCGCCCCCCGCTTCGACGGCGGTGATCACACCCGCCAGCTGGCCCTGTGCCCTCTTGAGTCGGTTGAGGATCTTCCGCTGGGTCTCCTCGTCTGTGCCCGCCACGTCTCTCCCTGGATGTCGGCTGATCGCTTCAGCATACCCCCTAGGGTATCCTGAACATACCCCACCGGGTATCGACCAAGGAGAATCACGATGTGCCGATCGGCGACATGCAAGACCTGCGGGAAGACGACCTGGGCGGGCTGCGGCCAGCACGTCGAGTCGGTGCGCCGCACCGTTCCCGCTGCGCAGTGGTGCGGGGGGCATCCGCAGGCGGCGAAGCAGGCCGGATTCTTCTCGCGACTGTTCCAGCGATGAGCGCCGTGGACCCGCGCAAGGTCGTCATCGTCGGCGGAGTCGCGGGCGGCATGTCCGCCGCCACGCGCCTGCGGCGCCTCGACGAGTCCGCTCGGATCGTCGTCTTCGAACGCGGCCCGGAGGTCTCGTACGCGAACTGCGGACTGCCCTACTTCGTCGGCGGTGAGATCACGGACCGCTCCGCGCTGCTCCTGCAGACTCCCGCGTCCCTGCACCGACGCTTCCGCCTCGACGTGCACGTGCGCCACGAGGTCGTGCGCATCGACACGGTCGCCAAGACGCTCGAGGTCGCCGACCTCGACAGCGGCGCGCGCCGCACCGAGTCCTACGACACGCTGGTCCTCGCCCCGGGGGCGCGACCCCGGCGCAACGAGCCGGATTCGCCCATCCGGACGCTGAGCCTGCGCACCGTCGCGGATGCCGATGAGATCCACGCCGCGCTAGGCCGGACCGGGATCCCGGTCGTCGTGATCGGTGGCGGGTACACCGGCCTGGAGGCCGTGGAGAACCTGGTCGCCCGCGGCGCGCGGGTCACCCTCGTGCAACGCGGTCCGCACCTGTTGTCCCCCCTCGATGCGGAGATGGCCGGTCCGGTCGCGGCGGCCGTCCGTGCGCACGGGGTGGACGTGCGCCTGAACTGCCGGGTCGACCGGATCGAGGAGGGAGAGGTCGTCCTCACCGACGGAACGGGGATCCGGAGCGAGCTCATCGTCGACGCGTCCGGCGTCGTTCCCGAGACCGCCCTGGCCGCGGATGCGGGGCTGCGCATCGGCGAGACCGGCGGGATCTGGGTGGACGAGACGTGTCGCACGAGCGACCCCGATGTGTTCGCCGTCGGGGACGGTGCGGAGAAGTCGGACCTCGTCGGCGGCGACGCGGCCCTCGTCACGATGGCCGGGCTGGCGAACCGCCACGGCCGGATGGTCGCCGATCTGATCGCCGGCAGGCGCGCGTCCGCCCGTCCGGCGCTCGGCACCGGCATCGTGAAGGTCTTCGACATCGTGGCCGCGAAGGTCGGCTGGAGCGAGAAGCAGCTCCGGAGCGCCGGCCGGGACCACTACGTGGTGCATGTGCATCCCGGCTCGCACGCCGGCTACTATCCGGGAGCCGAGACCCTGTCCATGAAGCTGCTCGCCGAGCCGGGTTCCGATCGGATCCTCGGCGCCCAGATCGTCGGCCGCGACGGCGTCGACAAACGGATCGACGTGATCGCGACGGCGATGCACGCGGGGCTCCCCGCCGCGGAGCTCGCGCAGCTCGAGCTCGCCTACGCGCCGCAGTTCGGCTCCGCGAAGGATGCGGTGAACATCCTCGGCTACGTCGCGGAGAACACGCGCACGGGCACGACACCCTCGGTGCAGTGGCACGAACTGGATGACGCTCTCGCCGCCGGCGCGACGCTCGTCGATGTGCGCAGCCCGGAGGAGTTCGCCGCCGGCGCCATCCCGGGATCCGTCAACGTGCCACTGGACGAACTGCGCGAGCGCTCCGGCGAGCTTCCCGACGGAGCGATCGTCGTGCACTGCCAGGTGGGCCTGCGCGGACACATCGCCACGCGCCTGCTCACCCAGCGCGGATTCGACGTGCGGAACCTCGACGGCGGCTACCGCACCTGGATCGCCGGTACCGCGGCCGCCGCTTAGGCCGGTGCGCAGGGGTGGTCGGATTCCGCCGTCAGGGCCTACCCTTGCCGCATGGCGACGCTCGACGACGTGGTCCGGATCGCCGAGTCCCTTCCGGACGTGACGATGAAGCCCGCGTGGGGGAACCGGATGTGGCGCGTGCACGGCAGGGGGTTCGTCTGGGAGCGCCCGCTGAACCGCACCGATCGCGCCGCGCTCGGTGATACGGCCCCGGAGGGCGAGATCGCGGCGGTGCGCGTCGACCACGAGCTCACCAAGATCGCGCTCGTGGAGTCCGAGCCGGACCGGTTCTTCACCATCCCGCACTTCGACGGGTACGACGCGGTCCTGATCCGCCTCGACGCGATCGACGTCCCGCAGCTGCGCGAGCTCATCGTGGATGCGTGGCTCGACCGGGCGCCCACCCGGCTGGCGGAGGCATACCGGGGCGAGCACCCGGCCCCGGGCGATCAGCCCGCCTGAACGCGTGCCGGGGTGTCGCCTACAGCTCCGTGACGAGGCCCGCGTCGACGTGCCAATCGCGGTCGGTCCGGACCGTCGCCAGCATCCGCCGATCGTGCGTCACCAGCAGGAGCGTCCCGTCGTAGGTCTCGAGGGCCTGCTCGAGCTGCTCGATCGCGGGAAGATCGAGGTGGTTGGTGGGCTCGTCGAGCACGAGCAGGTTGACGCCTCGCGCCTGCAGGAGGGCGAGGCCGGCGCGCGTGCGCTCGCCAGGAGAGAGCTCGTCGACCGGACGGTTCACGTGGTCGGCTTTCAGACCGAACTTCGCCAGCAGGGTCCGGACCTCGCCGGAGGCCATGTCGGGCACGAGCGCCTCGAACGCGTCGGCCAGCGGTCCGGACCCGGTCAGCAGCGAACGGGCCTGATCGACCTCGCCGACCTGGACGCTGGCACCGAGACTCGCCGTGCCCTCATCAGGATCCTGCCGGCCGAGCAGTCCCCGGAGGAGGGTGGATTTGCCCGCGCCGTTCGGTCCGGTGATGCCGATCCGCTCCCCGGCGTTCACCTGCAGCGACACCGGCCCGAGAGTGAACGACCCCTGCCGGAACACGGCGCCGCTGAGGGTCGAGACGACGGAGCTCGAGCGCGGCGCTTGACCGATCGTGAACTGGAGCTGCCACTCCTTGCGCGGCTCGTCGACCTCCTCGAGCCGCGCGATGCGGCTCTCCATCTGACGCACCTTCTGCGCCTGCTTCTCGCTCGACTCGGTCGACGCCTTGCGCCGGATCTTGTCGTTGTCGGGCGACTTCTTCATCGCGTTGCGCACGCCCTGGCTGGACCACTCGCGTTGCGTGCGGGCGCGCCCGACCAGGTCGGCCTTCTTGTCGGCGAACTCGTCGTACTTCTCGCGCGCCTGCCGGCGCAGCGTGGCCCGCTCCTCGAGATACGCGTCGTAGCCGCCCCCGAACACACGGTTGGCACCCTGAACCAGATCGAGTTCCAGCACGCGGGTCACGCAGCGGGCGAGGAACTCACGATCGTGGCTGACGAGCACCACTCCCCCGCGGAGCCCACGGACGAACGTCTCCAGCCGCTCGAGGCCGTCGAGGTCCAGGTCGTTGGTCGGTTCGTCGAGGAGCACGATGTCGAAGCGCGAGAGCAGGAGGGCGGCGAGGCCGACCCGGGCGGCCTGCCCGCCGGAGAGGCCGGACATGAGGGCCTCCTCCGGCGGCGTCCCGCCGAGGTCGAGACCGAGGTCCGCCAGCACCACCGGCAGCCGCTCGTCGAGGTCGGCCGCACCGCTGGCGAGCCAGCGGTCGAGCGCCGTGGAGTACACGTCCGCGGGATCCGTCCCCGGTGCTGCCAGGGACGGATCGCCGAGCGCTGTGGCGGCCGCGTCCATCTCGGCGGTCGCCTGGGCGCACCCGGTGCGGCGCGCGATGTACCCCGCGACGCTCTCCCCTTCCCGGCGCTCGTGCTCCTGGGGCAGCCAGCCGACGAACGCGTCCGACGGAGCGAGCGTGACGGACCCGCTCTGCGGTTCGTCGACCCCCGCGAGCAGGCGGAGCAGCGTGGACTTGCCCGCCCCGTTCGCGCCGACGACCCCGACGACGTCGCCCGGCGCGACCGTCAGATCCAGCGAGTCGAAGAGCGTGCGGTGGCCGTACCCGCCGGCGAGTCCCTGGGCGACGAGTGTTGCGGTCATCCGTCCATCCTCCCACCGACCGGAACCGGATCCTGCCGCGCACCCGGCGCCGGCCACGCCCCCCGGTGCGGAGACGCTCGGTACGCACGGCATCTTCCCAAGCCCGGTCCGGCGGTGCTTGAATGACCGGGTTCAGCGGAGGGCTGCGAAGCGGCGGCCCTGCGGCACGACCGGCTCTCGTCCCCCAGGCCGACCGTCTCGAGCGCGAGAGCCGCCACAGAGACAAGGATCCCCCACCGTGCTCAACCTCCCACGATCAGCGACCGGCACCGCGCTCATCAGCGCCGCCGCGCTGGCCCTGGTCGCGACATCCGTCGCACCGGCCGTCGCCGATGACCATCTGAACCTCCCCGGAGAGCCCACGATCACCCTGCCGATCAACGACAGCGAGGCCGGCGGCACCTATGACCAGGACTTCGTCCAGGCATACGGGGGCACCACGCCCGACGGAACGCCCGTCTACATCTACGTTCCGGCGGGCACACCGCTCGACGGCCGCGCGCCGACCGGGGTCTCGAGCCTCGACCCGGCGTTCGACCCCACGCCGGGGGACGAGTTCGTCCCCTGCGCCGACGCCGGCGCGGACGACTACACGATCACACAGGCGCAGATCGATTACATGGGCGACCAGCTCTCGAACCAGATCGTGGCGGTGGACGAGGAGCACTTCGGCCTCATGGACGCCGCGGACCCGGAAGAGCCCGCGAGCGACTCCCTCGTCATGGTCGTCTACAACGTCCAGGACGCGAACTACTACGACTGTGCGGAGACGAGCTACACCGCCGGGTACTTCGCCCCGGACTACGTCGATTCGGCCGGCATGAACGTGATCGTCATCGACGCGATGGACTGGGCGAACCGGGTGGGGCCCGCGGACTCCGAATGGAACGACGACGACCCGGAGAACGACCAGCCGACCCTCTACGAAGGCGTGATCGCGCACGAGCTGGAGCACCTGCTGCACAACTACAGCGACCCGGGCGAGCTGTCCTGGGTGGACGAGGGTCTCGCCGACTTCGCCGTGTTCCTCAACGGCTACGACATCGGCGGTTCGCACCTGACCTACCACCAGGTCTACTACGCGGACACCTCGCTGACCCGCTGGGCGGGCGGCCTGCAGAACTACGGTGCCGCGTACACGTACTTCCAGTACCTCTGGGAGCAGGCGGGCGGGAACGGCGACGGAACCTTCACCCCCGACCTGCAGTACGACGGCGCGGGCGGCGACCTGCTGATCAAGCTGATCTTCGAGAACGAAGCGGACGGCATGGACGGCGTGCAGGCCGCGATCGACGCGTTCAACGGGCAGACGGGTGCCGGGCTCCGGTCGGCGCAGGAGCTCTTCCAGGACTGGGCCGTGGCCGTGTACCTCGACGACGAGGACTCCGACCGCTTCGACATCAAGGCGGCCGACTTCGGGGATCCGGCGTTCACGAGCTGGACGATCGACATCGCCGACGACCTGTTCTGGAGCGGGCGCGGCTCGAACCAGGGCGCGCAGCCGCCGGCGAAGTGGGAGAAGAGGACGAACGGGCAGAGCTCCGTGGCGGTCCCCTTCGGCATCCAGGTGGAACGGTTCCGCAACCCCGGTCCGACCGTGACGGTCGACCTCGACGGCGAGGACGCCACCCAGGTGGTGCCCCACAGCGGCGACACGCAGTGGTACGCGGGCTACGAGAGCCAGGCGGACAACGTGCTCGACGTGGACGTGTCGGGGACGGCGAGCTCCCTCGACTTCTGGACGTGGCACTTCATCGAGGAGGGCTGGGACTACGGGTTCGTGGAGGCTCTGGTCGACGGCGAGTGGGTCACCGTGCCGCTCGTCGACGACGCGGGCACGGTCGTCACGAGCGATGAGGACCCGCACGGGGCCAACCCCACCGGCAACGGATTGACCGGCACCTCGGGCGGCGAGTACTTCGTGGACGAGCCGGAGTACGTGCACTACACCGCGCAGCTTCCTGCGGGCGCCACGGACGTGCAGTTCCGGTACTCGACGGATGCCGCTTACCTCGACACCGGGTGGTTCGTGGATGACGTGACGGTGAACGGCGCCCCGGCCACGGTGTCGTCGGACGACGGCGAGTGGGTCGAGACGAACGGACTCCAGGACAACAACTGGACGTTGCAGATCGTGGCGACCTGCGACCTGACGCCCGGTGTCGATTCGCCGTTCGAGATCAGCGACGGCGCGGGCAACTACGTCTACCGCCTCGAGGGTGACGCGATCTCCCAGCCGGGGTTCAACACCAAGTGCGCGAACGGCAACCAGCGGGACTTCGCGACGCTGGTGTCGAACCTGCCCAGCGGTGACCTCGCGTTCCTCGACGCGGGATACGCGCTGGGGGTGAAGAACACCGGCAACGGCAAGAAGAAGTAGGTCCGTCCAGCCGAGCGGCGGTCCGCGCCAGGGGCGCGGGCCGCCGCTCGCGTCTCGGCCCCTCAGCGCGCCCGTACGGCTGCGGCGTCCAGTGCGGCTACCGCGGCTCGGCGGCCCTCGGCGATCAGCCGCGGCACGTCGGACATCATCCACTGCGCCATCCCGCCCATCTCCGGCTGGATGAGGATGACGGACGGGTCGGCGACGAGGTCGGCGGTCCGGGTGACGGTGCGCATCATCCGGACGTTCTCCCACTTCGCGTGCAGGCGCACGACGATAACGCGCTCGGCGCCGAGCTCGCGGGCCGCGGCGACCGGAACGTTGTCCACCATCCCTCCGTCCGCCAGCAGCCGTCCGTCCACCCGCACCGGCGGCAGGAGCCCGGGAACAGCGATCGAGGAACGCAGCGCGACGCTCAACGGTCCCCGGTCGAGCGTCACCCCCCGCCTCGTCCGGAGGTCCGTGGCGTAGGCGCCGAAGCGTCGCGGCAGGTCCTCGATCAACGGGTCCGTTCCGAGCGCACGGCCGACCGCGTCGGTCACGACACGCGTGTCCAGGAGTCCCCACCGCGGCGCCCAGGACCACCGCGCGATCGCGCTCCACCGGAAGCCGCGTACGGCGCGCTCGATCTCCGCCGCGCCGACCCCCGCGGCGTAGGCGGCGGCGATCAGCGCACCGGAACTCGTCCCCGTGGCGATCCCGGGATGGATGCCGCGTTCCTCGAGCACCTGCAGCACGCCCACGTGCGCGGCACCGAACGCACCGCCGCCGCCGAGCGTGAGACCGAGAGTCCGGTCGTCTCCGGTCGTATCGAACCCCGCACGGACATCGCTCATGCCGCTCCCCCCTGCTCGCCTACCCCGGAAGTGACGCTAGCAGGGGGCGTTGATGCGCCGGCTGGGCGCTTCCGCTGCGCGGGCTGGGAACCGCGCCGCGGCGGTCGGTGCGATGCGAGCTCAGAACTCCACCCAGACGATGTCGCCGAACTCCGACCGCAGCCGCTCACGGATCTCCACCAGCTCCGGCCACTCCCACATGAACGCGATCTTCGCCGCGACGCGACTTTCGCCGGGGTCGGACGGACGGGGCTCCGCGACGAAGGCGGTGAACACCTCGGCGAAGTCCTCGCCCACGTTCGTCGCGGCGTACTCACTGACGAAGTCCTCCTCGTGGTCGGCGTAGAAAGCGGCCGTGACCGCATCGTCCGCCTCCTGATAGGCCGGCGCCTCCTCTCCGTAGGAGGCCCAGAAGCGCGCATGGAAGGCGGCCAGGTACCCCCCGTCCTCGGCGCACGGGGCCGACGCCGGCCGGGCGAGGCAATCGCCCGACTCATCCGTCTGCCCCGGCCCCATCGACAACAGATGGGCGTACTCGTGGATGAGCGTCAGCAGCAGCAGCTCCTCGTCCTCGGCAGCCGACAGGTTGACCGCCAGATTCCACAGCTCCGGATCCTCCTCGCTCTCCACCACCCAGGCGAGCAGGTCGGAGTCCGGGTCGTCACCGACCTTGTACCAGAGGATCCGCTCGGCGGCGTAGGCGGGGGTGACGACGCGGCGGAAGAGATCCCACACCTCCGCGTCGAGACCGGCCGCCGCGGGCACCAGCTCACCGGCCGTGTCCACCTCGTACACGGTGAGTTCACCGAGATCCTCGTCCTGCTCGATGCGGGGCACGTCCGGGCTCGACGGATCCTGCTCCAGGAGCGCGCAACCGGACAGGGCGATCACCAGGGCGATGACACCGGCGAGCGCGGAGGCGATGCGGGACGGGACGGTTCGGGACATCTGTGCACACTATCCGTGCGCGGACGCAGCGTCCGCGGTCATCCTCCGGCCGCGAAGGCGCGGCGCAGATACTTCGGCGCTTGCACACGCCATCCCTCGGTGACGAGCTCGGCGAGATGATCCTGGTCGATCGCGGCCATCCGGAAGGCGACCTTCGGCTCCCCCCAGCTGGTCGTCGTGCGCAAGAACACCTCCGGCTGCATCTCGACGAGTGCCAGGGCGTCGACGCGATCGGCCACCTTCACACCCACGACGAGTTCGGCCGCGATGATCGCCCGCGTGTCGGCCGGGATGCTCGGCCACGGATGGCACTCCCACGCGTACAGCTTGTTGCGCACGAACCACGCCGCTCCGCCCGTCGTCTCCCGCTCCTCGCTGCCGGGGAGTCCAGCGGCGATGCGGCGGACGTCGTCGAGAACGGGCATGGCGCCAGCCTAGGCCGCGCACGCGACACGGTCCGGTGGGGATCCCCGGAGCGGGGTCGGAGGCTCAGTCCCAGCCCAGGTAGTCCTCGATCGCTCCGGCCGTCTCGACGGGGTCGGTCATCACGAACAGATGCCCGTGCCCTTCGATGCGGCTCGAGCTCACCCGCTCCGGTGCCAGGTCCCGCAGGGCGTCGCCGTTGGCGGGCGGCATCACCTGGTCGTCCGATCCCTGGATGATGAGCACCGGGAGGCCTGCGGGCAGTGGCGCCCACGCCTGCTCCGGCGTCGCGGCCAGAGCCGCGCGCTGCATCGGCATCACGGCACGGTCGCGGGTGCCGGAGAACAGCCGCCACGCCAGTTCGAGGTCGTCCGCGTCCCCGGCCAGCACGCGCATCGCCTCGAGTCCGTCGGCGTCGTCCGTATCCGAGAACGCGGTACGCAGTGCCTGCGTCGCGTCCTCGCTCATCGGTCCGGCCGCCGCGACGCCGAGGAGCAGGACTCCGCTCACCCGCCCCGCGTGGTCGTGCGCCACGGTGCGTGCGACGGCACCGCCGAAGCCATGCCCGCCGACCCAGGATTCGGCGGGCAGGCCGATCCGGTCCATCACCTCGACGACGTCCTGCGCCAGATCGTGCATCGTGACCGGCGCCTCGTCACCGGACGGGCGGCGGTTGCCGATGCGGACCACCCGGAACCCCTCCTCGACCAGGACGCTGGCCAGCATCCCCAGGGAGGCGATGTTCAAGCCCTCCGCGGGCAGGAGCACCACGGTGAACCCCTCCCCCTGATCGAGGTACGGGATGGCGCGGCGGTCGGGTTCAAAGATCTCGAGCTTCGTCACCGAACCAGCGTATAAGCCCGCTGCCGTCCGCATTCTCAGCGGAACACCGGCTGAGGTCCGCCGCCCGGGCCCGCAGGACCGCGCGAACTCCGCGCACCGCAGCCACGGCATCCCCCGCGCGTCAGCGCGTCAGCACCGCCATCGACGCAGCGCCCTCAGCGCGTCAGCGACGGTGCCGGATGCCGACGAGGAAGTATGCCGCGGGGCCGATCCAGTTCACGAGGATCGCCGGGATCCACGCCGGCTTCGGGCCGCGCACGTCGTCCTCGTCGCGCCAGGCGAGGTCCCAGAAGGCGAGGAACGCGAACGCGACCTGCACGATGCCGAGGATGCCCAGCCCTACCTTCGCGGGAGCCGAGAGGTGCGTCACGGTCTTGGCGGCCTCAGCGGCCTTCGCGACACCGGCGATCTTGGTCACGGTCTTGGCGCCCTCGACGAGGCGGTCACTGGTCTTGGTCATCTCGGTCCTCCGGTTGTACTAGAGCCATGAAGTGGGTCCCACGCTAGTGCGCCGTCCGGTCCGCCCGAAGGGGTTGCCGCAAGGAGCTGCGGTCCGGTTCAGACCCCCGGCCGGATCGACAGGTCGGTGATCTGGGCGTCGCGGGGCAGGTCCAGCACGGTCACGATGCTGGTGGCGACCGAATCCGCGTCGATGAACGCGGCGGCGTCGTACTCCTTGCCCTCCTGCTGATGGACACGCGCCTGCATCGGGGTGGCGGTCCGCCCCGGGTACACGGAGGACACCCGCACACCGTGGGGTGCCTCTTCTGCGCGCAGCGCGTCGGCGAGGGCCTTGAGTCCGTGCTTGGATGCCGCGTACGCCGCCCATTCCGGATTCGCACGGAGGCCTGCGCCGGAGTTCACGAAGACGATCTGTCCCTTCGACATCCGCACGAGCGGGAGGAGCAGCCGGGTCAGCTCGGCCGGCCCGACGAGGTTCACGCTGAGCTGCGATTCCCAGATCGCGGCCGGCAGATCCGCCACCGGCCCGAGGTCGACGACGCCGGCGACGTGGATGAGCGAATCGATCCGTGCCGGAAGCTGCTGCTTCGACAGTGCCCACGACAGTCGTCCCGGCGTGGCGAGGTCGGCGACGACTGTCTGGGCGCCTGGGAAGGCGGCTTCCATCTCACGCGCTCGGCCGGGGTTCCGGGCGAGGAGGACCAGGTCGTCACCGCGGGCGTGCAGCCGCGCGGCGAGCGCGGCTCCGATACCGGAACCGGCGCCGGTGAGCAGATGGAGGGGCATTCCCCCATCGTCGCACGAGGGGGCGGCGTCTCACCGCGTCCCCTCCGGGCGGGTGCCGGCGCGCGTGCCGCATCCGAAGCGCGCGGGTCCGGACCTCACCGTCCCTCGGCCCCCGGCCACCCACACGGCACGCCCCTGGGACAGGTCGTCGACGCGGGCCATCAGCGAGGCGGCCCGGTCCTCGGGCAGCTGAACCGTGAGCTCCACGTCCCCGCCGTGGCGCACGTCCTCCAGCGTCGCAGCGTGCGCCTCGAACTCGCGCCGGAGCGCCCCCTCGACCGCGTACGGCACCCTGACCCGAAGGGTCCGCATCCGGATGAGGGGCACCCGCTCGGCACCCAGCAGCGCCTGGGCCACGCAGTCCGTATAGGCGCGGACGAGCCCGCCGGCGCCGAGCTTCACGCCGCCGAAGTACCGGACCACGGTCGCCAGCACGCCCTCGAGCTCCTGGTGCCGAAGCACGTCCAGCATCGGACGGCCCGCCGTCCCGCTCGGTTCACCGTCGTCGTTCGCCGCGGAGTGTCCCCCGGCCATCAGTGCCCAGCAGACGTGCCGGGCCCCCGGATGCTCGGCGCGCAGTTCGGAGACCCTCGCGACGGCCTGCTCGCGCCCGGTGACCGGCTCCACGCATCCGAGGAAGCGGCTCTTCTTGATGACCTGTTCGCTGTGAACGGGTGCGGCGAGGGTGAAGGGCATGGATGCGGCGGCTCAGCGTGCGACCGGGCGTTCGGCGACCTGCGCCGCCCAGTGCCGGACCAGGTCGTGCACGGCATCCGGGGCGTCGATCTGGATGTTGTGGCCGGCGCGATCGAGCACCGCATAGGTGGCGCGGGGCAGGCGCTGTGCGAGCGCCCACTGATCCTGGTACCCGACGACGGCGTCCTGTCGGCCGGTGACGATGAGCACCGGCCGCTCCAGAGAGGCGAGCCGATCATCGGGCAGGGCGGGCAGGGCGTAGTCCTTCGCCAGGTGAGCCATCGCCCGGATGTCGGCGGCGCGCAGGCCGGGGAGCACCGAGCGGCGGAATCGTTCCCAGTTCTCCGGGGACTGCACCACCGCCAGTTCCGCGTAGGCGGCGGCGTCCTCCGTCGTCAGATCGGAGATGAGCGCGGCGTTTTCGACGAGCACGACGGACGGCGGCAGCGTCCGGTTCTGCTGCACCGGATCGACGACCGGAGCGAGAAGGGCGATGCCGAGGCACTGATGGGGACGTCGCGCGGCGAGCTCGCGCGCCAGGAGACCCCCGAGCGACGAGCCCACGACGGCGAAGGGCGTGGAGCCGAGGAGCTCACCGGTCATCCGGTCGAGCCAGTCGGCCAGCTCAGGCAGCCCGCCCGGCGCGTCGAGCCGGGGCGTCCGGCCGAAGCCGGGCAGGTCGAGGTAGACGCGTTCCCAGTCGGCGCCGTCGAACGCGTCGTCCAGCTCGAGCATCGAGCGATGGTCGACGCCGTTGCCGTGGACGAAGAGCACCGGCGTGCCGGCGCCACGGCGCTCGAGGTGTGGGGTCGGGGTCACGGTGCTTCCTCGTCGGGATGGTGGGACGCGCGGGATTCCACCTCCCAGGCTACGCCGACACCATCCGCCCCGGCGGGCGGTCCTCAGCTCCGGCCGGCGCGGCGAAGCGTCGTGCCGGAGACCAGGAAGAGCGCACCGAGCCCCGCCGCGAGCGCGCTCACGCCGTACGCGAGCACCGAGGTCATCAGCGAGGTGCGGAGGGATGCGGCGGTCGAGAGGGCGGAGCTCTGCCCGCGCAGTCGGCGCTCCTCGTCACTGCCGGACTCCACACTGCGCAGCGCGTCGCTGATGTCGGCGAAGGTGCGCCCGCCCGCACCCCGCTCGGCGTTGCGCTTGATCACGAGCGCCTCGACGTAGGCGGTGGCCGGACCCTGGACCGGCTTGCCCGCGAGGGCCGGCGCGTTGCCCGGCACGGTGATCTTCTCCTCGCGCAGCTGCTTCGTGACGGTGAGCCAGGCCGCGGTGCCCCCGGCGAGGAGAAGCGTCCCGGCGGCGGTGGCGAGGCGTCCGACGCGGACGACTGCGGATGCGCTCGGCAGGGAGGTCATGTGGGGTCCTTTCGGGTACGGAACAGCTCGACAGCATCCTGCTACAGATGACGCCCGGTCCGTTCACCGTGTGACGGGCGCGGGTCGTGTTCCGCCACCCCGCGGACGGCGCTGCTCACGCCCCGCGCAGTACTTTCTCCATCGCCTTTCCCCGGGCGAGCTCGTCGACGAGCTTGTCGAGGTACCGGATCTTCTGCATGAGCGGATCTTCGATCTCCTCGACGCGCATGCCGCAGATAACGCCCGTGATGCGGTCCGCCGCGGGGTTCAGGGTGGCCGCTGCGAAGAAGTCCGCGAACGTCGTCTGCGCGTCCAGGTGCCGCTGCAGTTCAGCGCGGTCGAAGCCCGTGAGCCACGCGATCACCTCGTCGAGCTCCTCCTGCGTGCGACCCTTCTTGGCGAGCTTGGTCACATACAGCGGGTAGACCGATGCCACGGGCATCCCGAAGATCCGGTGCATGCGCCCAGGTTACGCCCCCGTCCCCCCGTCCCCCCGTCCCCCCGTCCCCCCGTCCCCCCGTCGTTTCGCCGACCCACCCCTGTAGGGCCGAGCCATCCCTCTGGTGGCCGCTGCGAAAGGGGTGGCTGGGCGGTAACGGGGTGGTTCGGCGAGTGGGAAGGGGGGCGGGGGGCAGCACGTGGGGTGGGGGACGAGCGGGATGGTGAACCCTCCCGAGAACAGCACCGCGCCCAGGCCGACGACGGCCAACCCCACGAGCATCGCGTACGAGACCGTCCGTACCCATCCCACTGATCGACCCGCCCGCGCGATGAGGAGCAGAACCACGGTCGGCACGATCAGACCCCCGACCAGCGCGCAGGAGCGACCCGAACGTCAGGAGCGGGGCGCGGATTCGCCAGCGCGCACAGCGTCGGAACGCCCTGAGCGCGCCACATGAGCAGCCAGCAGCGGTTCGACGAGCAACCTGGGAGCATGGCCGCCGTTCGTCACGGGCGTGGTGCTGGAAGGATGAATCCATGGCTCTCCCCGACCGCTACGAACTGATCTGCGGAGCACCCGATGTGGATGCGTACCTCAGGCTGCGCGCAGACGCAGGGCTCTCACCCAAGACCGCCGAGCAGGGTGCGGCCGCCATCACCGGAACCTGGTTCTTCTGCCATGTCCGTGAGCGCACCACGGGGAGGGTGGTGGCGATGGGACGCGTGATCGGCGACGGGGGCTGGTACTTCCACATCGCGGACATCGCGACCCATCCGGAACACCAGGGTGCAGGCCTGGGACGCATGGTGTTGGACGCGCTGATCGAACGCATCCGCGCGGTGGCTCCGCCGGATCCGTACATCACCCTCATCGCGGACCCGCCCGGACGGCGACTGTACGAGAAGACCGGCTTCGTCGACACCGACCCGTCGGTGGGCATGCGCCTGGCTACCTCCGCCTGACGCCCGGCGCGCCACCCGCCACATCCGCCGACCCACCCCTGTCGCGCCGCCCCACCCCTCTAGCCGCCCCCGCGAAAGGGGTGGCTCGGCGACAAAGGGGTGGTTCGGCGGGAAGGGAGAGCAGGGCTACACGGTGAAGCGGAACTCGACCGGGTTACGTTCCGAGCAACCTCTGCCAGCGATGCCCACCAGTTGTGTCCCGACGTCGTGAGGTCGCTGCCTGACAAACTAGGTTCCATGCCGGCAGACCTCAAACAATGGGAAGCCTCCGTCACGGACCTCTGGGCCAACTTCGACTCCCTCAGCCGCGACGAAGGGGTCAAGGCCATGCGGGAGTTGGCTGACGCGTGCCCGGCGCGCGACGGCCGGGGCGCATTCGAGCTCGCGAGCATGTACGACTCGATGGGATTCGAGGCTGAGGCAGGCGCGGAGTATGAGCGCGCGCTCGAACTCACCCTCGATGACGCTCGGCATGCTCAACTCGCGGTGCAGTACGGATCCACTCTGCGCAACCTCGGCCGACTCGATGAAGCCATCGCCGTCTTGAGCGCCGCCCCGACCCACGAATCGACAGGCTCGGCACCTCGTGTCGTGCTGGCTCTGGCGCTGCATAGCGCGGGCCGCAAAGATGAGGCGCTCCGGGTAGCCATCGAGGCCCAAATCGAGGCATTGCCTCGATATCAGCGCTCGATGCGCAACTACGCCGCAGCGCTAACCGAGCCAGCGACTCCAGACGACCCGATTACACGTTGAAGCGGAACTCCACGACATTCCGTCACCGATGAGCATCATGCGCCAGGCTCTTTGAACCACGACATGCTGCCGAGTCGACGGGCGGAGTTGCACCCGGCCCGGGTCGTGATCGGACGGGGCGTATGGTTCGGCGCCAACGTGACGGTGTTGCCGGGAGTGACGATCGGCGACGGCGCGTGGTGGGCGCGGGTTCCGTCGTCACGACGGACGTACCGGCGGATGCCGTTGTCCTCGGGGTGCCGGCAAAGCAAGTGGGCACGGTTCCCGAGGGCTGACTCTCGGACATCTGCAAGAGTTGCACACTGGACTCATGACACCGAGGTGGGGAGATCTACCGATGACCTCCGGGGCGACGACGAGGATCGCCGATCCTGAGCTAGCGGACTGGCTTGCCAGCATCCAAAGCCAGGAATACGCCGCACCGTCGATTTCGCGGGCCCGTGAGAAGAGATCCCGTCCTGCAGGACCCGAGATCTCCGTGGTTCGAGATGAGGTGCTGGCTGCAGAAAACGCCGTTCCTGTCCCTGTCCGCGTCTACCGGCACGACGCCGAAAAGACCCGCACCACCTGTGTCTACGTACACGGCGGCGCATTCGTGTTCGGTGACCTCGACTCCCACGACCGCGCGTGCCGACGACTCGCCGCCCTCGGGAGAATCGACGTCGTCGCTGTCGATTACCGACGCGCGCCCGAGCACCCCTTCCCCGCAGCCATCGACGACGTCCGCACCGTCCTCGCTGCCGTGCGTCACAGCATTGGTAGCGATCAACCCCTGGGCCTCGCCGGAGATTCTGCGGGAGCCCTCATAGCTTTCTCGGCAGCGGAGGCGCCGGACATCGCCGTCGATCGCCTTCTCATGGTCAACCCCAACGTGGACCTCACTCTGTCGATGCCCAGCGTTGAAAGCTGGGGCACAGGATGGGGCCTGGACGCCCGGGATCTCGAGTGGTTCGTGTCAAAGTGGGCACCGACGTCCGCAATACGTGGAAGCTCGACACTCGACCCACTACGGCGCGCACCCCTCGCGACCCCGATGACGACGATCATCACCAGCGAGTACGACCCACTCCGCGACGAAGGGCTCGCGCTGGCCGAGCATCTGCAACGTGCGGGAAGGCTCACGAGACATCATCATCTGGATGGCATGGTCCACGGCGTGATCAATCTGGATACCGTCTCCCCCACAGCCCGACGCTGGGGCGACTGCTTCCTGACCGAGTTCGCAGAGGAACTCATCAACTCCAGAGGTTGAATCGGTGCGCGGCTAGACGTTGAACCGGAACTCGACCACGTCGCCGTCGAGCTTGAAGGTACCGTCGTCCGATCGAAAAGCGGGTTCGCGTGCGCCCGAACCCGGGCCCACTGACGTTCACCGGGGTTCTGCTGCCGGACCCACCTGGTACAGCATCACCTGCGCTGTGGAGTTCTTCCCGTCCGTCGATGGCAGTGTGACGGGGAACCCCAGTTCCGTGTCCCCCAAGAACGTCAACTCATGACCCTCGGCGCGCTCGGCAGCAAGCGTGTCCCCTATTCGCACCAACGCGAGCGTGAGCGCCTGGACCGCATCGACGCCGCCGACTCGACTGGACCAGATCACCTCATCGTCTTCGTCCACCAAGCGAACATCGACATACCAATCAGCGCCCGCATCGTCGAATGGCCGCGGGCGCAGGACGATCACGCGTGCAGGCTTCCCATCGCGCACGAGCACACGCCGCGCCACCATGTCGTCACCGAGGATCATCAATCACACTCCACACGGGCCATAAACCGACATTGCACCCCGACCCACGGCCAAGGCTATGTCGATCCGCCAGAGGCGTCACACGTTGAAGCGGAACTCCACCACGTCGCCGTCCTGCATGACGTAGTCCTTGCCCTCGAGGCGTGCCTTGCCGCGCGCGCGGGCCTCCTGCACCGAGCCCGCGGCGACCAGGTCGTCGAACGAGATGACCTCGGCCTTGATGAAGCCCTTCTCGAAGTCGGTGTGGATGACGCCGGCCGCCTGGGGAGCCTTCCAGCCCTTCCCGATCGTCCAGGCGCGCGCCTCCTTCGGGCCGGCCGTGAGGTAGGTCTGCAGTCCCAGCGTGTCGAACCCGATCCGGGCCAGCTGGTCGAGACCGGACTCCTCCTGACCCGTCGAGGCGAGCAGTTCGGCGGCATCCTCCGGGTCGAGGTCGATCAGCTCGGACTCGATCTTCGCGTCCAGGAACACCGCCTTGGCAGGGGCGACGAGCGCCTCCAGCTCGGCCTTCCGCGCGGGATCCGTCAGCACGGCCTCGTCGACGTTGAACACGAAGATGAAGGGCTTGGCGGTGAGCAGCCCGAGCTCCTTGATGGGCTCCAGATCGATGCCGGATGCCGAGAGCAGCACCCCGCGCTCCAGCGCATCCTTCGCGGCCACAGCCGCCTCGAGCACGGAGGGGTCGAGCTTCTTGCCGCGCACCTCCTTCTCGTACCGGGCGATGGCCCGCTCGAGCGTCTCGAGATCCGCGAGCTGGAGCTCTGCGTTGATGGTCTCCATGTCGTTCTTCGGGTCGACGGCGCCGTCGACGTGCACGACGTCGGAGTCGGCGAAGCCGCGCACGACCTGAGCGATCGCATCCGCCTCCCGGATGTTCGCGAGGAACTTGTTGCCCAGCCCTTCGCCCTCGCTGGCGCCGCGGACGATGCCCGCGATGTCGACGAACGAGACCGCGGCGGGCAGGATCCGCTCGCTGCCGAAGATCTCGGCGAGCGTGTCGAGGCGCGGGTCCGGCAGGTTCACGACCCCGACGTTCGGCTCGATCGTGGCGAACGGGTAGTTCGCGGCGAGCACTGAGTTCTTGGTCAGCGCGTTGAAGAGCGTCGACTTGCCGACGTTGGGAAGACCGACGATTCCGATGGTAAGAGCCACGGGAGACCAGTCTAGATGGCCGGGCCGGGGAGCACCGCCCGATACGCCCGGGTCACGTACGGCATCGCCACGGTCGCGTCGCCGGCCGCGCCGATCTCGTCGCAGAGGTCGGCGACGCCTCGCTCGATCCGCGCCCGCTCGGGTGCGTCCGCAGTGATCACGTAACTGCGGGAGCGCACCATGGCCAAGAGGTCCTCGCGCGTCATGGGACGCGACCACGACCAGTCGCCCGTCTCGAGCCCTCGGAACGGCTCCGCGACCGGCGGAGCGCCGGCGGCGAGCATCTTCTCCGCGTTGCTGCCGTGCATGATCCCGGTGAGACGGGCCACCCACGGCACGGTCTCGTCGCGGATGTTCCAGATCAGCCCCAGCACCCCGCCCGGCCTCAGCACCCGTCCCGCCTCGCGCGACGCGGCCACCGGATCCACCCAGTGCCAGGCCTGGCCGAGCACGACCGCGTCGCACTCGTCATCGGCCAGCGGCAGCTGCTCCGCGGTGCCCACCAGGGTCGGCACGCCGGGAACGGCGGCGGCGAGAGCGGCGAGCATGTCCGCATCCGGATCGACGGCGACGACGTCGGCTCCCCCGGCGGCGAGGATGCGGCTCAGCTTGCCGGTGCCCGCCCCCACGTCCGCGACACGCAGCCGCCGGCCGGCGCTCTGCGCCGGCGCGGTCAGCCATGCCACCGCAGCGGCCGGATAGTCCGGGCGGCCGCGCTCGTAGGCGCTCGCCTCGCGGCCGAAGGACGTGGACATCTCATGGTCGGAGGACATGCCCCGACCCTATGTGTCCGCCCCTCGATCGGCGCGCCTGTGCCGGGAACCGGAAGCGGCGGGCGAGGGTGGAAATCGTGCCATTGGAATTCACCGCGATCGATTTCGAGACGGCGAACGCCTCCAGCGCGTCCGCCTGCAGCGTGGGTCTGGCCCGGGTCCGTGACGGACGCGTGGTGGAGACCGCCGGATGGCTCATCCGTCCGCCGGCGGGGCACGACCGCTTCTTCGAGATCAACGTCGGCATCCACGGCATCGAGGAACACCACGTGGCGACGGCGAAGACCTGGAGCGAGCAGCTCCAGGACCTCGTGGCCTTCGCCGGAGACGACGTGCTGGTCGCGCACAACGCCGGATTCGACATGGCCGTGCTGCGCCGGGCGTGCGAAGCGACCGGCGATCCGTGCCCGCCGTACCGCTACGCCTGCAGCGTCCAGGTCGCCCGCCGCACCTATCAGTTGCCGTCGTACCGTCTGCCGATCGCGGCCGCCGCAGCCGGGTTCACCGACCTCGTGCACCACGAGGCGACGTCGGATGCCGTGGCCTCGGCGCACATCATGATCGACGCGGCCCGCCGGTGGGACGCGACCTCCATCCTGGACCTCGCCACGCTGAGCGGCGTGCGGATCGGCGAGATCGCCCCCGCCGAACTGGCCGTGACCGCCGCGGCGTGACCGGGATGTCGGTGGTCTGCGCGATGCTGGCCGGATGGACTTCCTGACCCTCGCGCTCGCCCTGCTGTGCCTCCTGGTCGGCGCCGCACTCGGATGGTTCGCCGCGCACTCCCGCGCCGCTGCCTCCCGTTCCGTCGTCTCGGCGCGCGCGGCCGCCGCCGAGTCCGCCGCCGCGGCCGCCCGCGCGGAGCTGGAACGTCAGGGCGACCTGTATCGCGAGTTCGTGGAACGCGACCGCGCTCAGCAACGAGCCCGGGACGAACGCGACCGTCGCGAGCAGTCCGTCCTCCAGGCCCTCTCCCCCGTGCGTGAGTCGCTGACCCAGATGCAGCAGAAGGTCGACGAGCTCGAACGCGAGCGGCACGCCCAGTACGGCGCCCTTGCGGAGCAGCTGCGGCGCGCGCAGCAGTCCGACGAGGCGCTGCGGGCCACGACCGAATCCCTCTCCAGCGCCCTGCGCTCCTCCAGCACCCGTGGGGTCTGGGGTGAGACGCAGCTGCGGCGCGTCGTCGAAGCGGCCGGTCTCACGCGGCACGTGGACTTCGACGTGCAGTCGTCGATCACCTCGGATGCCGGTGCCGGACGGCCGGACATGATCGTGCGGTTGCCGGGCGGCAAGGCCATCGCGGTCGACGCGAAAGTCCCTCTGGACGCCTATCTCGAAGCGAGCGCGATCCCGGAGTCGGCTCAGGGCGAAGAGGCCGCACGACGCCGCGCCCTCCGCGAACGCCATGTGAAGGCGCTCCGCGCGCACATCGACGCACTGGCGAAGAAGCGGTACTGGCACGGACTGGAGACCAGTCCCGAGTTCGTGGTCTGCTTCGTCCCCATCGAGTCGCTGCTGGCGTCTGCCCTCGACGACGACCCTGCGCTGCTCGACCACGCGTTCCGCCAGCGGGTCGCCCTCGCCTCACCGGTGAACCTCTGGGCGGTGCTCAAGACCGTCGCCTACACGTGGACCCAGCAGGCGGTGTCCGACGAGGCGCGGGAGCTGTTCACCCTCGGATCCCAGCTGTACGAACGGCTGAGCGGCCTGGCCGGGCACGTGGACGAGCTCCGTCGGGGGATCCAGCGCACCGTGGACGGTTACAACAAGTTCGTCGGGTCGCTCGAGTCCCGCGTGCTCGTCAGCGCACGACGCTTCCCCGGCATCGACGAGACCAAGCTCGACACGACCGCCGCGCCCGCGCTGGTCGAGGTGTCCCCGCGTGCGCTCAGCGCGCCGGAATTCACCGCGGCGCTCTCCGCGGTCCGTGCGGCGACCGACGGAAACTCCCCCGCGGAGGAGACCGACACGCCCACCACAACCCTCGCGGAACCGACCATGTCGGATCCCCGGGCCTGATCGGTCCGCCGCGGGACGGCGCTCGGAGCTACCGGATCAGGCCCCGCCGGGCACGAAGCTGAAGAGCACGAGCACGATCGCGGAGACACCGACGAACGCGCCGATCATCCACCAGGGACTGGTTTGCTGTCCCTCTTCCCGGCGGACCCGGAAGAGGACATCCGGGCGTCGCGCCGGATCGTTCGAGACGACCGCGTTCGCCACGACCGCCTGAGCGCCGGTGGGCGGATTCGAGCCGGATGCTGGAGAGGACATCGTTCATCCCTTTCGTTCTCGCTGAATGAGATCGACATCAACGGTGACTCGACGCCCCCATTGTGCCAGACCCCTCTGAGAACGACCGGGGCGACGCGGCGCCGTTCCGGTCAGTGTCCGGTCACAGCCACTTCGAGGTGAGGTGCTCCGACGTGATGCGGCGGAGGGTCCCCGACGCACCGCGGAGGACCACGCTCTCGGTGTACACGTACCCGCCTTCGCGACGCACGCCCGCAACCAGCTGACCGTCCGTGACCCCCGTGGCCACGAACAGCGTGTTGCTCCCGGTGACCAGCTCGTCCGCCTCGTACACGTGGCCGTCGAACTTGAGTCCGGCGTCGATGCCGCGCTGCTTCTCATCGTCGTCCAGGGGCGCGAGACGGCCCTGGATGTGACCGCCGAGCGCCTTGATCGCGCACGCCGTGACGATGCCCTCCGGGCTGCCACCGATGCCCACGCACATGTCGGTACGGGCGTTGTGCCGCGCGGCGTTGATCCCGCCGGCGACGTCGCCGTCGCTCATCAGGCGGGTACCGGCGCCGGCTTCGCGGATCTCCTCGATCAGCCGGTCGTGGCGGTCGCGGTGGAGCACCGAGACGACGAGCTCGTCGACGGGCTTGCCGAGCGCCTTAGCGAGACGCCGGATGTTCTCCCCGATGGGCAGGCGGATGTCGACGACGCCGACACCGGCCGGACCGGTGACGAGTTTGTCCATGTAGAAGACCGTCGAGGCGTCGAGCATCGTGCCGCGGTCGGAGACGGCGATCACGGACAGGGCGTTGTTCCGCCCGGCGGCGGTCAAGGACGTGCCGTCGATCGGGTCGACCGCGACGTCGCACTGCGGGCCGCGACCGGTTCCGACACGCTCTCCGTTGAAGAGCATGGGCGCGTTGTCTTTCTCGCCCTCGCCGATCACGATGACGCCGTCGAAGTTCACGGTGTCCAGGAACGCACGCATGGCGTCGACGGCGGCGCCATCCGCCTCTTCCTTGCGACCGCGGCCGATGAAGGGCACCGACCGGATCGCGGCCGCTTCGGTCGCGCGGACCAGTTCGAGTGCGAGGTTCCGGTCCGGATGCAGCGGACTCATGTCCGCGGTAAGGCTCACCATGCCCGCCAGCCTAGCCACGCTCCGAGAGGCAGACAGGAGATCACGGCGCGGCGCAGGCGAAGTTTTCCCCATTCTTTCCGGCCCGGAATTTCCAGGAGCCGGAAAGCCCCGCTCAGGCGGTCCGGACCTGCTGCGGGCGGGGCCGCTTCGCTAGAGTTGCGGAGAACCCCACGCATCGAGCAAGGAGCAGACAATGCCCGTCGCCACCCCAGATCAGTATGCCGACATGCTGGACCGCGCGAAGGCCGGCGGTTTCGCCTACCCGGCCATCAACGTGTCCAGCTCGCAGTCGATCAACGCCGTCCTGCAGGGGCTCACCGAGGCCGGATCCGACGGGATCATCCAGGTCACCACCGGCGGGGCGGACTACTTCGCCGGCCACACCGTGAAGGCGCGCGCCACCGGCGCCCTCGCATTCGCGCGGTTCGTCACCGAGGTCGCCAAGAGCTACCCGATCACCGTCGCGCTGCACACCGACCACTGCCCGAAGCCCGCGCTGGCCGACTTCGTGTACCCCCTCATCGAGGCCTCCGAGGAGCAGGTCCGCGCCGGCGGCGAGCCGATCTTCCAGTCCCACATGTGGGACGGTTCCGCCGTGCCCCTGGACGAGAACATCGAGATCGCAAAGGAGCTCCTCCCCCGCCTGAAGAACATCAACGCCATCCTCGAGATCGAGGTCGGCGTGGTGGGCGGCGAAGAGGACGGCGTTCAGCACGAGGGCAGCAACGAGGCCCTCTACACGACGGTCGGTGATGTGACGAAGGCCGTGGAGGCGCTCGGTCTCGGCGAGAACGGCCGCTACATCTCCGCACTCACCTTCGGCAACGTGCACGGCGTGTACAAGCCCGGCAACGTGAAGCTCCGCCCGGAGCTCCTGGGCGAGATCCAGGAGGGCATCGCGGCCAAGTTCGGCACCGGCCCGAAGCCCCTCGACCTCGTCTTCCACGGCGGCAGCGGCTCGACGTCCGAAGAGATCGCCCTCGCGGTCGCGAACGGCGTCGTGAAGATGAACATCGACACCGACACCCAGTACGCGTTCACGCGCTCGGTCGCCGGCTTCATGTTCAGCAACTACGACGGCGTGCTCAAGGTCGACGGCGAGGTCGGCAACAAGAAGGCGTACGACCCCCGCGCCTGGGGCAAGATCGCGGAATCGGCGATGGCCGCCCGTGTCGTGGAGGCCACGCAGCAGCTCGGCTCGGCGGGCAAGTCGCTCGGCGTCTGACCGATCGGATGACGGATGCCCCGGCCGATGGCCGGGGCATCCGTGTTCTCAGGACCAGCCCGCGAAGACGTCCAGGATTGTGGGCGCAGCCTCCGGACGCGAGAGGACGACGATCTCGTCGCCGGCCTGCGCGTCGCCGGAACGGACGACCCGGAAGTACGGGCCGAGCCGACGCTCGTCGGCGAACCGCTTGACCCAGCCGCGCTCATGCGGAGCGCCGAGCCAGCGTGCGAACGTCGCACAGGGGGTGCGCGGCGACGTCACCTCGAGGATCAGCCGCTCCCCCACCTGCCACTGCTCCCCCACGACGACCGCGTTCACGTCGATGCCCTCGGTCCGCAGGTTCTCGCCGAACAGGCCGGGCGGGACCGCGCGGCCCAGCTCCTGCTCCCAGAACTCGGCGTCCTCCTGTGCATAGGCGTAGACGGCCTTGTCCAGTCCGCCGTGATGCCTGCGACTCGCCTGCACGTCCGCGCGGACGCCGTATGGGCCCACGCGCACGGGTCCGTCGAGAGGACGCTTGTCGATCCCGGTCACCCCGACCGGCCCGGCGTCCGGATGCAGTTCGTGCACCGCGCAGACCGCGAGGACTCGAGGCATCGCGGTTATCAGCCGACCTGCGCGGTGAGCGCGTCCTGCAGCGCGGACCAGACGGCCGGATCCGACATCAGCGGCACGACGAGCAGAACGGAGGACACCATGTTGAAGACGATCCCGCCGACGAGAGGGATCCAGAAGCTGATCCGCCGGGCGCGCACGCTCATCCAGGACAGGCCGAAGGTGGCGACCCAGCCGATGCCGAGGACGAGCGCTGCGGCCAGTCCCCAGCCCCGCGCGCCGGCCGGATCGGCCAGCTCCTGGTCCACCCCGAAGACACCGAGGAAGGTCGAGGCGAACTGGGCGTAGTCGGTCGCCGCCGGGATGGAGCCCAGCACCGTGAAGAGTCCGTAACCGAGCAGGCCGAACGTGATGATCCGGTCGGCGAGGCGAGGCCCGGACATGGCCTTCACCGCGCTGGCGCGGCCGGCCGGCGCGGTCGGCGGCACGGATGCCGGGGCCGCGGCGGCCGGGACCGTCTCCGGCGTCACGGCGAACGCCGGATCCGGCTGGCGGATGCGCGCGCGCTGTTCCTCCGGCGTCGCGTACTCGCCGTACTGCGGGCGGGGGCGCTGCTGGCCGGTGGGGTCACTCATGCGCCGCTCCGATCCGTCGTCGAGCGACCGCCCCGACGGTCGGCGGTGTCCTGGCGGAGTTCCTTCGGCAGGGAGAAGATCAGATCCTCTTCGGCCGTGCGGACCTCTTCGATGTCGCGGTATCCGGCATCCGAGAGCGCCTCCAGGACCTCCTGGACGAGCACCTCCGGAACCGACGCCCCGCTCGTGACGCCCACCGTCTCGACGCCCTCGAGCCATTCCTGGCGGACCTCGTCGGCGTAGTCGACCCGATAGGCCGCCTTCGCTCCGTGCTCCAGCGCGACCTCGACGAGCCGAACGCTGTTGGACGAGTTCGCCGATCCGACCACGATCACGAGATCCGCGCCGACAGCGACCTTCTTGATCGCGACCTGGCGGTTCTGCGTGGCGTAGCAGATGTCGTCCGAGGGCGGATCCTGCAGGTGCGGGAAACGCAGCCGCAGGCGGCGCACCGTCTCCATGGTCTCGTCGACCGACAACGTCGTCTGCGACAGCCAGACGACCTTCTCCGGATCGCGGACCTCGACGGTGTCGGCATCCGCGGGTGAGTTCACGATCGTGACGTGGTCGGGCGCCTCGCCCGCGGTGCCTTCCACCTCTTCGTGCCCCAGGTGACCGATCAGCAGGATCTGGAAATCGTCCCGCGCGAACCGGACGGCCTCGCGGTGCACCTTCGTGACCAGCGGGCAGGTCGCATCGATCGCCTGCAGGCCACGGTCGGCCGCGGCGGAGACGACGGCCGGCGACACCCCGTGGGCGCTGAAGACGACGTGGGCGCCGGCCGGCACCTCATCGACCTCGTCGACGAAGACGGCCCCCTTGGCCTCGAGCTCGGTGACGACGTGGATGTTGTGCACGATCTGCTTGCGCACGTAGACGGGTGCCCCATAGCGGTCCAGAGCTTTCTCGACCGCGACGACGGCACGGTCCACCCCCGCGCAGTATCCCCGGGGAGCGGCGAGCAGGACCTTCTTGTGTCCGACCACGGGGATATCCTGGAGGCGGCCGCGGCGCCCCGGGATTCGGGGAACGGGCAGATGCACAGCGGTGGAGGTCACCCCCCGATTCTACGGGCGTACCCCTGGACACCGGCCGATGGCTCACGTGAGGAACAACGCATGACGAGGTTTGCACCGGATCCCGTTCCCGGACAGGCCCCGCCCGCCGACTCCGTGCACCCCCGGGAGGCCACGAAGGACGCCCCCACATCGGTCGCCCGATTCAACGAGACCATCCGCGCATTCGTCTCCGGATGGGGCTCGGTGTGGGTCGAGGGCGAGATCACCTCGTGGAACGTCCGCGGCGGCAACGTGTACGGGCGACTCAAGGACCTGACCGCCGACGCGAGCGTCGGGTTCCGCATCTGGTCCTCGACCGTGCAGCGCCTCCCCGACGACCTCAAGATCGGTGACCGCGTCATCGCGAGCGTCAAGTCCGACTACTTCGTGAAGACGGGGGACTTCACGGTCCTGGTCGCGGCGATGCGCCACACCGGGCTGGGCGACCAGCTGGAACGGCTGGAACGGTTGCGTGCCGCACTGCGCGCGGAGGGGCTCTTCTCCCCCGAGCGGAAGAAGCCCCTGCCGTTCCTGCCGCACGTGATCGGGCTCATCACGGGCGAGCGGTCGGACGCAGAGAAGGACGTGCACCGCAACGCCGAACTGCGCTGGCCGCATGTGGAGTTCCGCACGGTGCACGCCGCCGTGCAGGGCGATCGCTGCGTGCCGGAGACGATCGCCGCGCTGAAGACGCTCGACGAGGACCCGGACGTCGACGTGATCATCATCGCCCGCGGCGGCGGGGACCCGCAGCATCTGCTGGGTTTCAGTGACGAACGCCTCCTGCGCGCGGTGGCTGCCGCATCCACCCCGGTGGTCTCCGCGATCGGTCACGAGAACGACCACCCGCTGCTCGACGACGTCGCCGACCTGCGGGCATCCACGCCCACGGATGCCGCCAAGCGTGTCGTCCCGGACGTCTCGGAGCAGCGTGCGCTCGTGCGTCAGCTCCGCTCGCGGCTCGGCTCCCGTCTTGCGATGCGGGTGTCGCACGATATCGCCCAGCTCGAACAGCTCCGCTCGCGGCCCGTGCTCCGCACGCCCGAATCCACCGTCGAACGCCGCTCACACGAAGTCGAGCTCCTCGCCGCCCGAGGCCGCGACACCCTCGAGCGCCGACTCGCCCGCGCCTCCCGCGAGACCGCCGAGCTGCGCGCCTCCCTGCGCGCCCTCTCCCCCGGGGCGACGCTCGCCCGCGGTTACGCGATCGCGCATCTGTCGGGTGGCCTGATCATCCGGGATGCCGCCCAGGCCCCCGACGGGACGGAGGTCGTCGTCAGCGTGGGCCGCGGCTCCTTCGGTGCCCGTTCCGCCGGCGAGGTGTCCGAGGCGACGTCCGGCGACGCGTCGGAGCCCGCCTAGAATGGAAGCCATGTCCGCGCCGCAGGAGAACACCGCCGACGTGGCCTCCCTGTCCTTCGAACAGGCCCGCGACGAGCTCGTGACCGTCGTCGCGGAGCTCGAGCAAGGCTCGCCCACGCTTGAACACTCCCTCGCTCTCTGGGAGCGTGGGGAAGCCCTCGCCGCCCGCTGCGAGGAGTGGCTGCTCGGGGCCAAACGGCGCCTCGACGCCGCCCGCAGCGCGGTGGAGGGCGACGCCTGATGGCGAACCGTGCCCCGCGCGTCGTGGCTGAGCTCGGGCGCCCCGAGACGCCCAGCGAGACCGCCAGCCGCAAGGCGGAGTCCTCGCGCATCTATCGCTCCAGCCAGACCTTCCGGAACCTGATCGCCGCGCTGCTGGTCACCCTCGCCGTCGTCGCGGTGGTCGTCCTGGGCGTTCCCCGCGGAGACGTCGCCACGCCCCCCGACATCGACGTGGCCGAGGTGGCCGCCGGACTCGGCGAGGTCTATGGCCGCACCGTGATCTCCCCCGACGTCCCCGACGACTGGCGGGTCAACGCCGCGAAGATGGAGGGCGACAGCGTCAAGGCGTTCACCGCGGTCTACGTCCCCGACGACACGAGCTTCATCCGGGTGTCGCAGGCCTTCGATCCCGACCCGTCCTGGGCCTCACGCACCCTTTCCGGAGAGGTTCCCGACGGCACGGTGACCATCGATGGAATCACCTGGGACGAGTACCGCATCAGCGACTCCGCCCGCGCGGGGAACATCTCGTATGCGCTGGGCACCCAGGCCGGAACCGACCAGATCCTGATTTACGGCACGGCGGATGCCGAGACGGCCGCGACCGTGGCCGCCGGTCTGACCGACCAGATCACCATCCGCGCGAAGGAGACCCCGTGACCGACACCTCGCTGACCCCGCGCCGCGTGTGGGCGGAGATGCTCGAGGGGAACGCCCGCTTCGTCTCCGGCACTCCGCGCCACCCCCGCCAGGACGTCGAGCGACGGCACGAACTCGCCGGCGGACAGCGTCCGCGGGCTGCGCTGTTCGGATGCTCGGACTCGCGCCTCGCCGCGGAGATCATCTTCGACGAGGGGCTCGGCGACCTGTTCGTCGTGCGCAACGCCGGTCAGGTCATCTCGGACTCCGTGGTCGGAAGTCTCGAATACGCCGTCGAGGTCCTCGGCACGCCGCTCATCGTCGTGCTCGGTCACGACGAATGCGGAGCGGTCCGCGCCGCGATCGACAGCACCGACGTCGACTCGCCTCCGCTGCCCGCGCGCATCTGGCGGCAGATCGCCCCCATCGTGCCGGCCGTCCGCCGCGTCCAGGTGTCCGAGGGCACCGACGCGAAGACCGTGGACGCGGAGCACGTCGGACGTGAGCATCTGCGCGACACGGTCAACGAGCTGCTGCATTCGTCCGAGCTGATCAGCGCCGCCGTCGCCGACGGACGCGTCGCGATCGTCGGCGTGAACTACCGCCTCGCCGAGGGCACGGCCGTGCCCGACTTCATCGTGGGCGCCGCGACCGACGCGGACGCCTGACACCCCCCACCCGCCGACCCGTCAGAGGAGACACCCGTGGCTGAGATCGAATACCGCATCGAGCACGACACGATGGGCGAGGTGCGCGTCCCCGCGTCCGCGCTCTACAGCGCACAGACGCAGCGTGCCGTCGAGAACTTCCCGATCTCGGGCGACTCACTGGACCCGGCGCAGATCGTCGCGCTCGCGCGCATCAAGAAGGCGGCGGCGCTCGCGAACAAGGCGCTCGGCACCCTCGAGGGCCGCATCGCCGACGCGATCGCCGGCGCGGCCGACAAGATCATCGCCGGCGAGCACGCCGATCAGTTCCCCATCGACGTGTACCAGACCGGCAGCGGCACGTCCTCGAACATGAACATGAACGAGGTGCTCGCCACCCTCGCCACGACCGCCCTCGGCGACACGGTCCACCCCAACGACCACGTCAACGCCTCGCAGTCGTCGAACGACGTGTTCCCCACCTCCGTGCACATCGCCGTGACGCAGGAGCTCATCGACGATCTCATCCCGGCGCTCGATCACCTCGCCGTCGCGCTCGAGGAGAAGGCCGTCCTCTGGAAGGACGCGGTCAAGTCCGGACGCACCCACCTGATGGACGCCACCCCGGTCACACTCGGCCAGGAGTTCGGCGGATACGCCCGGCAGATCCGCCTCGGCATCGAGCGCGTACAGGCCGTCATCCCGCACGTCGCGGAGGTCCCGCTGGGCGGCACGGCCGTGGGCACCGGTATCAACACCCCGATCGGTTTCCCGCAGAAGGTGCTCGAACTCATCGTCGCCGAGACGGAGCTGCCCATCACCGAGGCGAAGGACCACTTCGAGGCCCAGGCCAACCGGGACGCCCTCGTGGAGACCTCCGGCGCTCTGCGCACCATCGCCGTCTCGCTCACGAAGATCAACAACGACCTGCGCTGGATGGGGTCGGGACCCAACACCGGGCTCGGCGAACTGCACATCCCGGACCTGCAGCCGGGCTCGTCGATCATGCCCGGCAAGGTCAACCCTGTCGTCCCGGAGGCGACGCTGATGGTCTGTGCGCGCGTCATCGGGAACGACGCGACGATCGCCTGGGCCGGCGCTTCCGGTTCGTTCGAACTGAACGTCGCCATCCCGGTCATGGGCACCGCCCTGCTCGAGTCGATCCGGCTGCTGGCCAACACGGTGCGCGTCCTCGCCGACAAGACCATCTCCGGCCTCGAGGCGAACCTCGAACGTGCCGCCGCCTACGCGGGCATGTCGCCGTCCATCGTCACCCCGCTGAACAAGCTGATCGGCTACGAGGCGGCCGCCAAGATCGCGAAGTACTCGGTCGCGAACGGTAAGACGATCCGCGAGTCCGTCGTCGAGATGGGCTACATCGAGCGCGGAGAGCTGACGGTGGAGCAGCTGGACGAGAAGCTGGACCTGCTGTCGATGACCCACCCGGGCTGAGCCGTACGGCAAACGGGCCCGATCAGGCGATAATCGGAGGGTGAAGCAAACGCCGAGAATGCTCTCGGCGCGCGTCAAGACACTGGGGGCGATCCTCCTTGTGGCGTGCGCCGGGCTGATCATCGCGGGCGCCATCACCTTCTCGATCCAGTACGCCCGCTCCATCGACGCGGTCGACGATCGCCTGCACTCCAAGGTCGAGTCGTTGCGCCCCCTTGCGGATGCGGAGTCGGTCGAGGCCTACCTCGACCTGATCGTCTCCGGATACCTCGGCGCACAGAACGAGGGCGTCGTCGGACTCGTCGACGGCGCCCCCGTCGTGCACCCTGACGCCGGCAACCAGTTCGTCGACATCGACGACCCGGCACTGGTCTCCGCAGCGCTCGCCTCCCTCGCGAGGTCGTCGGGCAGCGGACCGGTCCTCGGGACTGTTCCGACGGACACCGGCGACGTCCGCTACATCGCACAGGGCCTCCGGGTACCCGGGGATCCCGCCGAAGGGGTGTATCTGCGCGCCGTCGACCTGGACGTCGAACTCACCCCCGTCGCCGCCGCGATCACGACCTATGTGCTGTCCGCCGTCGCGGTGATGGCGGCACTCGGTTTCGCGAGCTGGTTCCTCACCGGACGGCTCCTCTCGCCGCTGCGCCAGCTGCGCGAGGCCGCGGACGCGGTCTCCTTCGACGACCTGGGCACCCGGGTACCGGAAGAGGGCGACCACGAGATCGCCGATCTGTCCCGGACGATGAACTCCATGCTCGACCGCTTGGAGACCTCCGTCAGCAGCCAGCGGCAGTTGCTGGACGACATCCGGCACGAACTCAAGACGCCCATCACCATCATCCGCGGACACCTGGAGATGATGGACGTCGAGGATCCCGCGGATGTCACCGGCATCCGCGAGATGGGGATCTCGGAACTCGACCGGCTCACCCGCCTGGTGGACGACATCGACCTCCTCTCCTCCGCCCAGGGCGACCAGTTCGAGATGCGACCGATCGACGTGGGCCTGCTGACCGAACGCGTCGGCGAGCTCACCGCGGGTCTGCCCGGCCATCCCTTCTCGATCGTGCATCGCGCCCGCGGCGTGTTCATCGGCGACGCCGATCGGCTCACGCAGGCCTGGCTCCAGCTCGCGGAGAACGCCGCGAAGTACACGCCGGCGGGCTCACCT
Organism: Microbacterium caowuchunii; assembly: GCF_008727755.1. NCBI lineage: Bacteria > Bacillati > Actinomycetota > Actinomycetes > Micrococcales > Microbacteriaceae > Microbacterium > Microbacterium caowuchunii. Next base: position 1,113,035 of record NZ_CP044231.1, on the reverse strand, counting down.
GTGGAGATCGGCAGCGAGCTGGACGGGAACGAGGTGCGGCTGTGGGTGCGCGATCACGGCGCCGGCATCCCGCCCGCGTCGCGCCGACGCATCTTCCAGCGCTTCGCCCGGGTGGACACGAGCCGCAGCATCGGCGGCTCCGGTCTCGGCCTCGCAATCGTCGAGGCGATCGCGCATGCGCACGAAGGGTCCTGCGACGTCACGGACACCCCCGGCGGCGGTGCCACCTTCACGATCCACGTACCGGCGGGGCAGTATCCGGCCCCCGCCGTCCCCACCCCCGTGCGCGCCGGCGACGTCGTGCTCCAGCGAGAGGCCACCACATGACACTCATCCTGATCGCGGAGGACGAACCCCGGATCTCGTCCTTCGTGCGGCGGGGCCTGGAGTCCGCGGGATTCTCGGCGGAGGTCGTCGAGGACGGCGGGGTCGCCCTGGAGCGTGCCCTCGCCGGGGACGTCGATCTCCTGCTGCTCGATGTCGGTCTGCCCGGCCTCGACGGCTTCGAGGTGCTCCGGAACCTGCGCGGGCAGGGTTCCACCCTGCCGGTCATCATGCTCACCGCCCGCAGCAGCACGCGGGACACCGTCGACGGGCTGAACGCGGGCGCGAACGACTACGTGCCCAAGCCCTTCAAATTCGACGAGCTGCTGGCCCGGGTGCGTTCCCGGCTGCGTGAGAACACCACGGCGGGCAGTATCGCCATCGTGCACCGGGACGTCACCCTCGACGTGCTCTCCCGGCGGGCGACCGTCGCCGGCCGGGAAGTCGACCTCTCCGCCCGGGAGTTCGCCCTCGCCGAGCAGTTCCTGCGCCACCCGGGCCAGGTGCTCAGCCGCGAGCAGCTCCTCAGCCGCGTCTGGGGCCTCGACTTCGACCCGGGTTCGAACGTCGTCGACGTGTACGTGCGCTACCTGCGGGCAAAGTTCGGCGCCGATCGCATCTCGACCGTCCGCGGAGCCGGCTACCGCTGGGAGTGACCAGGCGCGTTCGCCCGCGTCCGAGACCATCCGTGCGGACGAAGAAGCCCCCGGCGCTGGGGGACGCCGGGGGCTGCAGAGAATCACGAGACCCGAACTCGTGACCGTCCTCGCATACCGGGGGGAATGGCGAGACGTTTTCTCTCTTCAACGCCCGTGTCGATCTGGGGGAATCGGACAGGCGGACGAGCGACATGTCCCGTCGCTCGTACGACCATCCTGCCGGGACCCGGCGAGAGCGCAAGGAACGACTCGTGAGAGATTTCTCATGCACTCACCGGGGTCCCCTCAGGACAGTTCCGCGGCCTCCAGCAGATCCGTGACCAGCGCGGCGATCGCCGACCGCTCCGAGCGGGTCAGCGTGACGTGCCCGAACAACCCGTGCCCGCGCAGCGTCTCGATGACGGAGGCGATACCGTCGTGGCGACCGACCCGCAGGTTGTCGCGCTGAGCCACGTCGTGGGTGAGGACGACCCGCGAGTTCTGACCGATCCGGCTGAGCACGGTCAGCAGGACGTTCCGCTCGAGGGACTGCGCCTCGTCCACGATCACGAAGGCGTCGTGCAGCGATCGGCCCCGGATGTGGGTCAACGGCAGTACCTCGAGCAGTCCCCGCTCCAGGACCTCCTCCAGGACGTTCCCGCTGACCACCGAGCCCAGCGTGTCGAACACCGCCTGGCCCCAGGGACTCATCTTCTCCTGCGCGTCCCCCGGCAGATACCCGAGCTCCTGCCCGCCTACCGCGAACAACGGGCGGAACACGATGATCTTCCGCTGCTGCTGCCGCTCCAGCACCGCCTCCAGACCCGCGCACAGGGCCAGCGCGGACTTACCCGTGCCCGCCCGCCCACCCAAGGACACGATGCCCACCTCGGGATCGAGCAGCAGGTCGATGGCGATACGCTGCTCAGCCGAGCGCCCGTGCAGTCCGAACACCTCGCGGTCGCCGCGGACGAGCCGGAACTGACCTTCACCGGTGATCCGGCCGAGGGCGGAGCCGCGTTCCGAGTGGATGATCAGCCCCGTGTTCACGGGCAGTCCCACGACGTCCGGGCTGATGGCCACCTCGCTCTCGTACAGGTCGCTGATCTCGTCGCCGGACAGATCCACGTTCGCGATGCCGGTCCAGCTCGAGTCCGCGGCCTGCTCGGCGAGGTACTCCTCGGCAACGATGCCCAGGGACGCGGCCTTCACCCGCATCGGCAGGTCCTTCGAGACCACCGTGACGGCGTGCCCCTCCCGCATCAGGTGCATCGCGACCGCGAGGATGCGGGTGTCGTTGTCGCCGAGCCGCATCCCGATCGGCAGCACGCTGGGATCGGTGTTGGTGAGCTCCACCCGGAGAGTCCCGCCCTCCCCGACGGGGACGGGGAAATCCAGCCGGCCGTACTCGACGCGCAACTCGTCCAGGTGACGCAGCGCCTGCCGTGCGAAGTAGCCGAGTTCGGGGTCGTGACGCTTCGCCTCGAGTTCTGTGATGACGACGACCGGGATCACTACGGAGTGCTCCGCGAAACGGAAGAACGCCCGGGGATCGCTCAGCAGCACCGACGTGTCCAAAACATAAGAGCGCAGGTCAGTCTCCTGATCTGCGCTCTCGAGGACGTCCGCCCGCTGCCGCTGCTGTGGTGCTCGTGTGGTCACAACCCGCTCCCACCCCGGGCTCTCACCCGGTGTCACTCGCGTCGACCGTGGGTTGCGAGTCGCTTCCTGAGGCCGACCCGACCGGGCGCCGTGCCCGATGTGATGAACGTACGACGCGGCGGGCGCGCCACGCCACCTTGCGGTCGGGCGTGTCGTGTTAACAACCCGTGAACGGTGGCGTCCGGCGCACTCAGCCGCCGAAGCGGCGGTCCCGCGATGCGTAATCGCGGATGGCGCGGAGGAAGTCGACCTCGCGCAGGTCGGGTCCGAGCGCCTCGACGAAGTAGAACTCGCTGTGCGCCGACTGCCACAGCAGGAAGTCGCTCAGCCGCTGCTCCCCCGAGGTCCGGATCACGAGATCGGGGTCGGGCAGCCCGCCGGTGTACAGATGCTCACCGATCTGCTCGGGGGTGAGGCTGGCGGCGAGCTCCTCCAGGGATCCGCCGCGCTCGTCGTGCTGCGTGATGATGCTGCGCACCGCATCGACGATCTCGCTGCGGCCGCCGTAGCCGACGGCGAGGTTCACGTGCATGCCCGTGTGCCCGGCGGTCCGGGCATCCGTGTCCGCCAGCACCCGCGCCAGATCCGCCGGTAGGAGGTCCGCCCGCCCGACGTGCTGGACGCGCCAGTCGCGTTCGTGCGAGAGCTCGTCGGCGAGTTCGGCGATGATCTGGATGAGGTCGGCGAGCTCCTGCGAGTCGCGCTTGCTGAGGTTGTCGGTGGACAGCAGGTACAGCGACACGACCCGCACACCCAGGTCGTCGCACCAGCGCAGGAACTCGCGCATCTTCGCCGCGCCGGCGCGGTGACCGTGCGCGGCCGTGTCGTACCCGAGCTGCCGGGCCCAGCGGCGGTTCCCGTCGATCATCATCGCGACGTGCCCGGGGACGTTCTCGGCGGGGATGCGGCGACGCAGCCGATTGCTGTACAGCCGGTAGAGGGGGCCCAGGCCCTCACTCGCACGTCCGCTGGTCACCCCCCTACGCTACTCCGCCGATGACTTCGCTCATGCTCCGGATCATGTCCACAGTCCGGAATATGTGCAGCCTGGGGCATGCCTCCCGCCCTACGCTGGACGTATGGCAGCCCGCTCACGCGACGAGGACGTTCCCTCACTCCCCCTGCTGCAAGAAGCGACCGACGACGCGCACGTCGATATCAAACCCACCTGGCGCGGCTGGATCCACGCCGGGACCTTCCCGGTCGCCATCGTGGCCGGGGTGGTCCTCATCGGCGTGGCGGACGGTACCGCCGCCAAATGGGCAGCGGCCGTGTTCATGACGACGTCTCTCCTGCTCTTCGGCAACTCGGCGCTCTACCACCGCTTCGACTGGGGCCCGCGTACGCTGGCGGTGCTCAAGCGCATCGACCACGCCAACATCATGCTGCTGATCGCGGGCACCTACACCCCGCTCGCGGTGCTCGCTCTGCCGCCGTCGAAATCCGTGCTCCTGCTCTCGCTCGTCTGGGGCGGGGCGCTGGTCGGCATCCTGTTCCGCGTGTTCTGGATCAACGCACCCCGGTGGCTGTACGTCGCGCTCTACCTCGCCTTGGGCTGGGCGGCTGTGATGTACATCGGTGACCTGCTCGCGGCGAATGTGGCGATGATGTTCCTCGTCATCGTCGGAGGCCTGCTCTACACCGGCGGGGCCATCGTGTACGCGATGAAGCGGCCGAACCCCTGGCCGGGCGTGTTCGGGTTCCACGAGATCTTCCACGTGTGCACCGTGCTCGCGTTCCTCTGCCACTGGGCCGCGTGCCTGCTCATCTGCCTGCACCCGGCCTACAACGGCTGACTCAGCGTCGGGGATCGTCCGCGGGATCGATGTCCTGGTCGTCCGTGTCCGAGTCGCGGGTCGCGGCAGCGCCCTGCTCGGCGGAGAGCTCCTCCGCGTCGAGCATCTCGCGCACCTCGGCGCGGTAGCGTCCCCGGCGGATGCGGCGCAGCATGTCCCAGACCAGGAGCGCGACGGCCACGCCGACGAGGGCGATCACCGCGAAACCCCAGGGGCCGGGCGTCACGAGGTTCGGGTCCACCGTGCCCTCCACCGGTGTCGGCGTCGTGCTCGCGGCCAGAAGCCACCACCCGTACTGCATCCGTGTCCCCTGTCCCGCGCGAGAGCGCATAGCCTGGAAGTACCAGCCTAATTCCCGATCAGAGACGTGATGACGACCCAGCAGATTCTCGATGACCGATACGGCCGTTCCACCCGTGTGCGGGGCACCCGGTTCTGGACGGTCGTGGCCACCATCGCCATCGCGGCCGCGGTCGGCGTCGCCGCCTGGTACGCCTTCGCTATCCCCGCCAACACCGTCAGCGTCGACACCACGGCGTACGAGTTGGTCGACGAGCACACCGTGTCCGTGTCGTTCCAGGTCTCGGCTCCGACCGGCGAGCCCCTGGCCTGCGCCCTGGAAGCACAGGACGAGGAACACGGCATCGTCGGCTGGCGGGTCGTCGAATACCCGGCGGGGGACGCCCACACGCGGGCGTTCCGGGAGACGATCCCGGTCACCGCGCCCGCCACGACAGGTTTTGTCAACACCTGCTGGGTGCCGTAGTCTGTCCGCACGAGATGACGCCCTGGCGAACTGCCGGGGCGTCTTGGCTTTGGCGCGCGGGTACCCCCACGCCCCGGATGAAGGAGACACCCATGTCCACTGACGCATCGGTGAGCTTCCTGACGCAGGAAGCATACGACCGGCTCGTGGCCGAACTGGAGCACCTGTCGACCACGGGTCGCGAGGAGATCGCCAAGCGCATCGAGGCCGCCCGCGAAGAGGGCGACCTCAAGGAGAACGGCGGCTACCACGCAGCCAAGGACGAGCAGGGCAAGCAGGAGGCGCGCATCCGCACCCTGCAGGCGATGCTGAAGACCGCGAAGGTCGGCGAGGCCCCCACGTCCACCGGCGTCGTCGAATCGGGCACCGTCGTGACCGCGATCGTCGCCGGGGGCGAAGAGGTCTTCCTGCTCGGCAACCGCGAGATCGCGGTGGGCAGCGACATCGACGTGTACAGCGAGGCGTCCCCGCTCGGGTCGGCCATCCTCGGCCTCAAGGAGGGCGAGAAGACCTCCTACACCGCTCCGAACGGCCGCGAGATCGCGGTCGAGGTCGTCAAGGTCGACACCTACACCGGACAGTGACCACCGAGCCGGGTCGCCCCGCCGTCAGTCTCGGACGACGGTCGGGGTGAACCCGGCGGCGGACAGCACCTGCATGACCTCCGCACGATGCTCCTCGCCGCGGGTCTCGACGCTCAGTTGCAGGATCACCTCGCTGATCTGCAGTCCCTGACCGTGACGGGTGTGCAGCACCTCGATGACGTTCGCCCCCACCTGCGCGAGCAGCTCGGACACCCGGGCGAGCTGTCCGGGACGGTCGGGCAGCGGGATCTTCAGGTTCATGAAGCGGCCGGACGCGGAGAGCCCGTGGGCGACGACGCGCTGCAGGAGCAGCGGGTCGATGTTACCCCCGGAGAGCACCGTGACCGTCGGCCCTGAGGCCTTCACCTGACCGGTGAGGATGGCTGCGACGCCGACCGCCCCGGCCGGTTCCACCACGAGCTTCGCCCGCTCGAGCAGCATCAGGATGGCTCGGGCGATGTCGTCGTCGGACACGGTCACGACCTCGTCGACGAGCTCGTTGATGATCTCGAACGGCAGGTCGCCCGGCCGCGCCACCGCGATGCCGTCGGCGATCGTGGGCGTCGTCGCGACCTCCATCGGGAAGCCGGCGGCGAGGGAACTCGGGTACGCGGCGGAGTTCGCGGCCTGCACCCCGATGATCCGCACCGTGCGCCCGACCGCGGCGGCGCGCGCCTTGATCGACGCGGCGACGCCCGCCATGAGACCCCCGCCCCCGATTCCCACGATCACGGTCTCGAGATCGGGTACGTCGTCGAACAGTTCCAGACCGAGCGTCCCCTGTCCGACGATGATGTCGCGGTGGTCGAAGGGGTGGATCAGTACCGCGCCGGTACGCTCGGCGTACTCCGCGGCGAGCCGAAGCGGGGTCTCGACCGTCGCGCCCTCCAGGATCACCTCGGCGCCGTAGCCGCGGGTCGCCAGGAGTTTCGGCACCGGCACCCCGAGCGGCATGAAGATCGTCGCCGGGATGCCGAGGCGCTGCGCGGCCAGGGCGACCCCCTGCGCGTGGTTGCCGGCGGATGCCGCGACCACGCCGCGCGCACGCTCCTCGGCCGTCAGACGGGAGAGCCGGTACGCGGCGCCGCGGATCTTGAACGACCCGGTGCGCTGCAGGTTCTCCATCTTCAGCATCACCGGAACGCCGAGCTTCTCGCTGAGCACGTGGGATTCGTCGATGGGCGTGCGGGTGATGAGGCCGGTCAGAGTATGCGCGGCATCCTCGAATTCGGCCAGCGTGGGCAGGTTCACGCCCGGTTCCTCCTCGGTCGGGGGACAGTACTCCAGATGAGATCGCCCGGCTCGGGTCTTCGCCCGGTCTCCCAGGCGCGTCGCGACAGGTAGACCGCCACGACGTTCACGAACGCGGCGAGCGGCACGGCGAACAGCGCCCCGGGGATACCGGCGATCACCGCTCCCCCGGCGACCACGAGGACGACGGCGAGCGGGTGCACCTTCACGGCGGAACCCATGAGCAGCGGCTGCAGGATGTGCCCCTCGATCTGCTGCACGGCCAGCACGACGATCAGCATCCAGAAGGCGATCCAGGGGCCGTTGTAGACGAGCGCGAGGAACACCGCGACCGCACCGGTGAGCACCGCGCCGACGAACGGGATGAACGCCCCCAGGAAGACCAGCACGCCGATCGGGATGGCCAGCGGCACGCCGAGCAGGAACGCCCCCAGGCCGATGCCGATCGCGTCGATCGTGGCGACGAGCAGCTGGGTGCGCGCGTAGTTGATGACGGTGACCCAGCCGGCACGGGCGGCGCCGTCGACCGCGGGGCGCGCCGCTGCGGGGAACAGCCGGGTCGTCCAGCGCCAGATGCCGCCGCCGTCCGCGAGGACGCACAGCAGGATGAAGAGGGTGAGGAGCGCGCCGGTGGCGACGTGGCCGACGGTCGAGCCGAGCGCGAGCGCGCCGGACAGGAGCAGCTCCGCCTGCTGTCGGGCCAGCTCGAACCCCTGACCGAGCAGGTCGTCGATCTGTTCGCCGGTGAGGTGCAGCGGCCCCTCGATGAGATAGTCGCGGAACTGTACGACCGCCTCCACCGTGCGGTCCTGGACCGACTGCCACTGACGCGTGATCTGCCAGATCGCGAGCCAGACCAGGCCCGTGATGATGGCGATCGTCCCCAGCACGGAGACGACGATCGCGAGCCAGCGCGGGACCCGGTGGCGCAGCATCCAGGTGAACGCCGGCCACACCAGCGCCGTGATGAGGATGGCGACCAGCAGCGGGATGACGAGGATCTTCAGCTGGATGACGATCCAGATGGCGACCCCTACCGCCGCGGCGATGACCAGGAAGCGCCAGGCGTACGCCGTGGCCGTGCGCAGCCCTCGGGGCAGGGTCCCGGCGATCTCCGTGGAGATGGTCCGATTCCGCAGGGCGTCGAGGAACGAACCGCGAGGCTTCTCGTCGGATTCGCTCATTCCGTCAGTCTAAGGCGCGCTGCGACCGGTGTCCGACGTCGCCGTTACGCTGGCGCGGTGCGAGAACGATTGAGCCGTGCCGAGGCGCGCAGGGTGGCGCTGCGGGCGCAGGGATTCGGTCCGGCGACCGCGGGGGCACCGTCCTCGCGGCGGATGGCGCACGAGATCCGCCGCATGGGCACGCTGCAGATCGACTCGGTCAACGTGTTCGCCAGATCGCACTACCTGCCGCTGTTCTCGCGGCTGGGCGACTACGACACGGCACGGCTGGACCGCCTGCTGTTCGCACCCCACGCCCCTTTCGTGGAGTTCTGGGCGCACCAGGCGTCGTTCATCCCGGTGGAGGACTGGCCACTGTTCGATTTCCGGATGCGGGCGAACCGGGACCGGCACGAACGCACCGGCTGGTTCGGGGTCGACCGCCCCACGGTCGAGTGGGTCCGTGCGGAACTGCGGGATCGCGGGCCCCTGCGCCCCGCCCAGATCGAGGACGACGCCGCGAAGGCGCAACGGGGGCCGTGGTGGGATTGGAGCGGGGTCAAGCGCGCGCTGGAGTACCTCTGGTTCACCGGGGACGTCGCGATCGCCGGGCGCCGCGGGTTCGAGCGGGTGTACGGGCTGAGCGAGCACGTCCTGCCGTCCCACGTGCTGGGTCGCGCGCTCCCGAAGGACGAGGCGGTGCGCCGCCTCGTGACCAAGGCGGCCCGCGCGTACGGGGTCGCCACTCTGGCGGACCTCGACGACTACTGGCGGTTGCGGGAGCAGCGGACGGTCGCCCGGGTCGTGCGCGAGCTCGAGGACGAGGGCGTGCTGGTGCCCGTCCGCGTCGAAGGCTGGGAGCGCGGCGGCCGGCCGATCCCCGCCTGGCTGCACCGCGACGCGGTCGTCCCGCGTGCGGTGGACGTCCAGGCGCTGCTGACGCCGTTCGACCCGGTGGTGTGGTTCCGCGACCGGGCGGAGCGGCTGTTCGACTTCGCGTACCGCATCGAGATCTACACCCCCGCCGCGCAACGACGGTTCGGGTACTACTCGCTGCCCGTCCTGCTGGGCGACGACGTGGTGGGCCGCGTCGATCTGAAGGCGGACCGTGCCGGATCGGTCTTGCGGGTGCAGTCCGCCTGGTGGGAGGAAGGCCGCCCGGTGGGCGCCCCCGCATCCGTCGCGGCCCTCCTCCGGCGCGCGGCAGAGTGGCAGGGACTGGCGGATGTCACGGTGTCGCGCTGGGGCGACGCGACGGATGGGATCGCCGCGGAACTGGGTGCGGCCCGGCACCGCTCCAGCGCCGAACCGGTGGCTACGACCGACGACGCGGTGCTCTAGCCGCCGTCAGAACTGGATGCGCGGCGGTTCGGCGATGGCGGCGCCGTCGACGACCTCGAAGAACTCCCGCTCGTGGAAGCCGAGCCGGCGGGCGAACAGGTTGTTGGGGAAGACCTTCACCTTGGTGTTCAGCTCGCGGACGCCGCCGTTGTAGAAACGCCGGGACGCCTGGATCTTGTCCTCGGTGTCGACGACCGACTGCTGCAGCTGCAGGAAGTTCTGGCTCGCCTGGAGCTGGGGGTAGGCCTCCGCGACCGCGAACAGGGACTTCAGCGCCTGCTGCATGTGGCCCTCGGCGATCCCCGCATCCGCCGGCCCCGATGCCGCGATCGTCTCGGCACGGGCCTGGGTCACGTTCTCGAACACGGCCTTCTCATGGCCGGCGTATCCCTTCACCGTCTCGATGAGGTTGGGCAGCAGATCCGCTCGGCGTTTGAGCTGGACCGTGATGTCGCTCCACGCCTCGTCCACGCGCACGTTGAGCTGGACCAGCGAGTTGTACGTCGCCCACAGGTAGATTCCGACGACCGCCACGAGGACGACAAGGATGAGGACCGGGATCAGCCATTCCCACATTGAAAGGTGCTCCGTTCGCGTTTTGCCTCATCTTAGTGCGACGGACATATCCGTCTCGGCTACTGCGCCGGACTCTCAGACACTCCTCATCCGAGGACCCGGTCCAGGTAGGTGTTGCGGAAGATCCGCTGCGGGTCCAGCCGATCGCGGACGGCGAGGAAGTCGTCGAAGCGCGGGTAGGCCTGCCGCAGCTGCGCGGAGTCCAGGGTGTGCATCTTGCCCCAGTGCGGTCGGCCGCCATGGGCGAGCATGATCTCCTCGACCGCCGCGAAGTAGGCGGTCGGATTCTCCCGCCAGTAGCGGTGGACGGCGATGTACCCGGTGGGCCGTTCGTGGGCCGTCGACATCCAGAGCGGGTCCGGTGCCGCGAACCTCACCTCGACCGGGAACGAGATCCGCCACCCCCTCTCGTCGATCAGCGCGCGGACCGCCTCGAACGCCGCGCCCACGCGGTCGGCCGGGACCGCGTATTCCATCTCGCGGAATCGCACCGTTCGGCGGTGGGTGAACACGCGGGGCGAGCGGTCGGTGAACTCCCGGTCGCCGACGGTGCGCGCACCGAGCCGGGAGATCGCGGGCACCGCTGCGGGGACCACCGTCCCCGCCATGCAGAGGGCGCGGTAGGCCGCGTTCGACAGCAGGGTGTCCTCCACCCAGCGCGACACCGGCGGCAGGGGCCGGCGGCGAGCGCTCTCCGGCAACCGCGTGTTCGTCATGGTGAGGGCGACGTCCGTGTGCGGGAACCAGTAGAACTCGAAGTGGTCGGCCTCCGCCGCGCGGTTCGGGAGCTCTTCGAGCACCTGCGCCAGGGGTTCGCGACGTTCCCGCGCGTGCAGGAGGAAGGCGGGGACGCACTGCAGCGTGACCTCCACCAGCACACCGAGCGCCCCCAGCCCGAGCGCGACGGCCGGGAGCAACTCGGCGTTCTCGCTCTCGTCGACGCGCAGCAGCTCGCCCTCCCCCGTCACGAGCGTGACGCCGACGACCTGCGTGGCGAGACCTCCGAAGCCGGCGCCGGTGCCGTGCGTCCCGGTGGAGATGGCCCCTGCGATCGACTGCCGGTCGATGTCCCCGAGGTTCGGCATCGCGAGGCCATAGGGTGCGAGCAGCCGTGGGATCCGGTGCAGCGGCGTGCCCGCGCGCAGACTCACCCGGGCGCGCTCCCGGTCCACCGCGACCAGGCCGCTGAGGTCCCGCAGATCCAGCAACGCCCCCGGCGCCACGGCGATGCCGGAGAAGCTGTGTCCCGCGCCGACGGGCTTGACCGCCATCCCCCGTGCCGCCGCGGACTGCACCGCACGCTGCACGGCGGCAGTGCTCGCGGGGAACTCCACCCGCTGCGGGCGCACTTTCGCGGTGCGCCCCCAGTTCTGCCACACTCCGCCGGGCCTGGTCATAGGAACGCCTTCCCCTCGCCGCGGTAGGTCGCTGTCTCGCCCACCCGTTCGCCGCCCTGGATGAGGTGGAACCGGTCCACCCGCTCCGAGAGCTCGCCGCTCTTGGCATGGCGGAACCACACCCGGTCCCCCGCGCCCATCGCACGCGCGCCCGATCCCTGCAGCGGTGTCTGCACTTCGCCGGCGCCCTCACGGGCGAGGGTGCGCAGTCCAGCGGGCCACACCGGGGCCGGCTGGCGGGACGCGACGGGCGGGCCGGACGCGATCCAGCCGCCGCCGAGGACCGTCACGATGTCATCGGTGGGCTTGCGCACCACATCCAGCGCGAAGGCCGCCGCCGGCGCCGGCTGGAACGAGCGGTAGCGGGAGAAGAGATGCCCGGCGAAGAGGCCGCTGCCGGCGGTCAGCTCGGTGACGGATTCGTCGGCCGCCGTCCGCTCGAGCGATCCCGTACCCCCGCCGTTGACGAACTCCAGCGCGGCGACCTCCCGGAGCGCGGCCACGATCGCGCCGCGGCGATCGGCGAGCTCCGCGGCGGATCGGCGCTGCATCCACCGGATCACGGAATCGCCGGGCCCCTCCGCATCCGGCTGGCCCGCGATCTGCGCCTCGTACATCATGAGGCCGACGAGCTCGAAGCCCGGGCGCGCAGCGACCATGCGAGCGAGCCGCACGACCTCGGTGACATCGTGCACGGGGGAACGGCGCACGCCCACGTGGCCGAGGCCCGCGGACCGCCACGAGGCGTCGGCGTCGATCGCGACCCGCAGCGTCGCCCGCTCGGCGGGTCGCGCGACCGCGTCGATGAGATCGAGCTGTGCCGGATCGTCGACCATCAGCGTGATGCGCGCGGCCGCCTGTTCGTCGCCGGCGAGCCGGGCGATGGCCGGACGGTCCGTGCTCGGATACCCCAGCACGATGTCGTCGTGCTGGTCGGCGAGCCAGAGCGCCTCGGGCAGGGTGAACGCGAGGATGCCGCGATAGCCCGGGATGGCGAGAAGGGCCGCCAGCGCCTCGCGCGAGCGCAGCGACTTGCTCGCCACGCGGATGGGGACCCCGCCGGCCCGCACCAGCATGTCCAGGGCGTTGAAGCGGAGGGCCTCCATGCCGAGGACCGCGACCGGCGCCGGGATGTCCCGCACGGCTCGGGTCATGGCTCCCCAGTACGAGCGCGGATCCGTCCACGGTTGTCCGGGCGGCACTGCCCGCAGGTCGATGGTCACGGCGTTCTCCCCCGGTACGCGCTCATGGGCTCAGCCTACGATGACCACCGGTCCGCCCCAGGACCGCCCGCTCCGCTCACGCGAGGCTCAGCGGGAGCGCTCGGATTCCTTGGCCTTGCTGTGGGAGCGGCCCCAGTTCGCCAACAGGAACAGCACGACACCCACCACGAGGAGGATGGCGGCGAACAACCACACGACCGGGCGCTGCTGGGTCATGAGGAGGATGCAGGAGGCGATCCCGAGGACCGGGATGAACGTCCAGACCCGGAAGTGCGGGTGATCCACCGAATCGCGGCGGAGCACGAGGACCGAGACGTTGGCACTCAGGAACACGAACAGCAGGAGGAGCACGACCGTCTCCGCGAGCGTGGCGAGGTCCCCGACCAGCGTCAGCAGCATCGCGACGACCGTGGTGGCCACGATCGCGACCCACGGTGTCTTCCTTCGCGGGAGCACCCGCGCCAGCACACCCGGCAGCAGCCCCTGCTCCGCCATCCCGTACGTCAGCCGGCTCGCCATGATCATCGTGAGCAGCGCCCCGTTGGCCACCGCGATCAGGGCGATGAGGCTGAACAGCCACGACGGGATGCCGACGCCACTGGCCTCGACGACGTCCAGCAGAGGCCCGCTGGATTCCTCGAGGTCCTCCGGAGCGACCGCGATCGCGCTCGCCAGCCCCACCAGCACGTACACCACGCCGGCTGTCGCGAGGGCGGCGAACAGCGCCCGCGGGTAGGTGCGGGACGGCTCCTTCACCTCTTCGATGATGTTGGCCGACGTCTCGAAGCCCACGAACGAGTAGTACGCGATGATGGCACCGGCGAGGACCGCACCGGCGACCGGCGCTCCCTCCGGCGGTTGCACGACCCGCGAGACGTCGCCGCCGCCGCCGGAGACGAGAACGGCGACGACCGCGATGACGATCACCAGACCGCTGAGTTCGATGACGGTCATGACCAGGTTGGCGCCCATGGATTCCCGGATGCCGCGGGCGTTGAGCAGCGCGATCACCGCCAGGAAGACCATCGCCACCGGGATGACCGGCAGGTCCACGAAGGTGCGGAAGTAGTCCCCCGCGAACGCGAGCGACAGTCCCGCGGCGCTGACCACGCCCGCCGCGAGCATGCTGAAGCCGACCAGGAACGACACCAGGCGGTTCTTGAACGCCCGCTCGGCGAACACCGCCGCCCCGCCGGCGCGCGGATACTTCGTCACCAGCTCGGCATACGATCCGGCCGTCAGCAGGGCGAGCAGCAGCGCCACCAGCAAAGGGGCCCACAGCAGGCCGCCCACGCGACCGGCCAGGACCCCCATGAGCGCGTAGACCCCCGCGCCGAGCACATCCCCCAGGATGAAAGCGAAGAGGAGCAGGCCGGTGATCCCGCGCCGAAGGCGTGTGGGCTCGTTCGTTCCAGTCGTCACGCGTTCACGTTAGGAGCCACGCCGGGTGCGAAGGGCGGGCTTGACAGCGCTACGCCGGGACGGGGAGGGAGAAGTAGAACGCCGCCCCGGAGGAGGGCACCCCCTCCGCCCGGATGGTCCCTCCGTGCAGCTCGACGATGCGCGCCACGGAGGCGAGGCCGAGTCCGGTGCCGGGGAAGTCCTCGGCCGAGTGCAGACGGGTCAGCGGCCGGAACAGCAGCTGCGCGTCCGACTGGTCGAAGCCGGCCCCGTTGTCGCGCACGACGAAGGTGGAGAGCGGGTGTCCGCTGTCCACGCGTCGCAGGGTGATGTGTGCGTCCGGGGTCTTCGCGGTGTACTTGACGGCGTTGCCGAGCAGGTTCTCCACGACGGTCTCGGTGAGGACGGGGTCCGCGACGACCTTGAGGCCGTCCTCGACATCGATCCGGAGTCTCCGTGCCCCCGCGCGTGCCACGAGCTCGTCGGCGCAGCGCCGGGCGACGGCGGTCAGATCCACCGGCCCCGGAACGATGGGGTTGTGCGTGATGCGGTAGATCGACAGCATCCGCTCGATCTGCGCCGACATCCGGTCGCCGGCGCGGAGGATGGTCTCCGCGTACCGTGCCGACTTCTCGGATTCCATGTTCTCGGCGATGAGGTCCGCGTAGCCGATCATGGCCCCGAGGGGGCTCCGGAGGTCGTGCACGAGCGAGTGGATGGCGGCCTCGAGCTCGTCCGCGCGCTGCGCGTGCCCGTCGCGCTCCGCCGCACGCCGGTCGAGGGCACCACGCAGTTCCAGGTTCTCCAGTGCCACGGCGGCCGTGTCGGCGAGGATCTCGAGCTGACGGACGGTGGCCGGCGCGGGTGTCCGTCCGTCGGACCAGTACGTGCCGATCGCTGCGATGGGGTCGTCGAGGCGCACCGGGACCATGCACATGCTCTTGACGAACGTCACCCGGTAGGCGTCGTGCGGCACGCGCGGATCGGCGAACACGTCGGGGATGACGACCGTCTCGCTGCGCGACATCGCCCACCCGCTCACGCAGGTGTCGAGGGGGAACCGCAGCCCCTTCCAGAGCGGGCCGATGGCCTTCTCGTCGGCGTAGAAGCAGGCCCCGTCCTCGCGCAGCACGAAGGTCGCGCCATCGGCGTCCGCGAGGTCGCGGGCAGCCTCCGCGACGACCGCGGTGACGTGGTCGAGCGTGCGGGCAGAAGACAGCGCCTCGACTGTACGGGTCAGGATCGAGCCGGCGTCCAGAGCAACGGGGATCATTCGGGTCGTCCATCCATGCAGAGGCGTCGACTGCACAGTATTACAACCGCGGCCCGCCGCGCATCTCCGGGCCGTCGCCTCGCGTCGCGCGGGTGGAGCCCCGCGGCACGTCGCGCCGCGGGGCTCCTCGGATCGCACTCAGCGTCGTCGGGCGGTGACGATGACGTATTCCCAGCGCATGACACCCTCGTCGAGGTGGCGGTCACCGAGGGCGGCGAGATCGGCGTCCAGGGCCGCGACCTTCGCGGGGTCGTCCGCGATGAACCGGTACACCGCGATCGTCGGGCCGTACGCGGCCTTGAAGAAGTCGCGGAACTGCGCGCCGCTGGCGAAACGGTCCACGCGCAGCGTCTGCTGCTGGGCGACCACGTCGTCGACCCGGTCGCCGAACAGCTCGCGCACGTGCGCCACATCCCCCCACAGCGGAGCGGGCGATGCGCCGGGCGGGGGCGGCGGGGCGTACGGCTTCATGGCCGCGAAGAGCTCACCGATGAATCCACTCGGCGTCCAGCTCAGCACGCCGATGGTGCCGCCCTGGCGGCACACTCGGACGACTTCGTCGGCCGCGGCGGAGTGGTGCGGGGCGAACATCACGCCGATGCTCGACATCACGACGTCGAACTCCGCGTCCGGGAACGGGAGGGCCTCCGCATCCGCCGTCTTCCAGGTGAGCGTCAACCCCTCGGTCTCGGCGTCCGCGCGCCCGACGGCGAGGAGCTCCGGCGTGAGGTCGGTGGCGAGGACCTCGGCCCCGCGGCGGGCGGCCGGCAGAGCGGACGTGCCGGTCCCGGCGGCGACGTCCAGGACGCGTTGCCCGGGGTGGACATCGAGTACCTCCACGAGGATCCCGCCGAGGGAGTGGACGACGTCGCGGACCACGGCGGGGTAGTCGCCGCTCGCCCACATGGCGGCGTGCTTCGCCTTCAGGGCGCGGTCCTCGTCGGTGGCGGTGAGGCTCGGATCGGTGCGAGTGAAAGATGACATCTGGTTCCTCCGATGGTGGGTGGTGATGTCCCCACGGTAGGAATCGGCGGCGCTCCCCCGCATCGGCGCCGACGCGCAATCCGGGTGCGCGATCCGGCGGTCGCTGGCGGCTGGCGCGTAGTCGTCAGGAGTGCGACAGGAGACGGGCGACCGCCGCCGTCCGGGCACTGCGCCCGCTCAGCCCCAGCTTCGCGTAGGCGTTCTGCAGATGCCGTTCGACCGTCCGGACGCTGAGGAACAGTTCCGCCGCGATCGCCTCGTTGTCGCGCCCTGCCGCGGCCAGGCGCAGGATGTCCAGCTCCCGCGGCGTGATCAGGGCGGCGACGTCGGGGTCGGCCGTGCCGGCAGCATCCGAGGGCCGGCGGTCGGGTTCGAGGAAGTCGGTGACCTCGCTGAGGAACACCTGCCAGGCCGGTTCATCGGCCAGGACGATGTGGTTGTTGCTCTCGAGGGCGACGAGGCGGGCGCCGCGGATGCCGGCGGCCAGATGCCGTGCGTGATGGAACTCGTTCATCTGGTCGCCGCGACTGTGGATCACCAGGGTCGGCAGGTCGAGCAGAGGCAGCCGCCAGGTCGAGTCCGCGACCTGGCGCTGGGCGCGCGAGATGACCGCGGTCTCGGTGTCGCACGCCCGCTGCTGCAGGTCATCGAGCCACCGCATCTGCTCCTCCGTGCCGCCGGGGATCATCATGCTGCTGAAGACGCGACGGAATTCGGATGTCGGGCGCGCCCAGCCGACCCGGATGAGCGCCTCGAACGCGGCGAGCAACTCGAGCTCCTCCGGCGTCGCGGCGGCCTCCGCCCCGGAGTAGCTGCCGTAGAACACGAGACGCGTCAGCCGCTCCGGATGCCGTGCGGCGTACTCGATGGCGACCGGCCCGCCCTGCGCCATCGCGAGGAGGGCGAACCGGCCGAAGCCCGCATCCTCGACCACCGCTTCGAGGTCGGCGACCCTGGCCTCCAGGCTGTGGTCGGTGACGTGGCGGTCGGAGAGGCCGTGGCCGCGCTCGTCGTACCGGATGACGGTGGCGACCTTGCCGAGGTCCGTCAGGTAGTGGCGCCAGACCGGGCTCTCCCAGTCGAACTGCAGGTGGCTCAGCCAGCACGCGTCGAGCAGGAGCGGTGGCCCGGACCCGTGCACGGCGTACGCGATCCCCACTCCGTCAGCCGATCGGGCGAAGCGGATCTCCTGGACGACATCGCCGCCGAGCGTGTCCACGACGCCATGATAGGGCGCCGCGGCGACGAGCACACCCGGGTCGGGCGAGCGCGGCATGCGGGGAGCCCGCCGGCGGCGCTACGCGGCCCAGATCGAGGCGACCAGGTCGGCGAGCAGGGTCTCACCATCGGTGTTCGTGGCCGACTGGTAGATCCACACGCCGTCCCGCACGTAGATCGTCTCGACCGTGTCTGCCGTTCCCGAGGCGCCCTGCATCGTGGACTGGCAGAGGAGGGCCCCGAGGTTCCCGTCACCGCACGAATACCCGCGCCCGGGGAGCGTCGACTCCGCGTAGGACCGCGCCGATGCGGCGTCGACCTCGCTGATCAGCAGCAGGTACCCGGCAACCTCGTCCAGGATCCAGTCGCACCCGAGCACCGGTTCCGCCCCGTCCGGCGCGGGCCGCTGGAAGCCCTCGCCGTCGCCCTGCAGCGTCATCTCATCGACAGTGGCGGCGCGGGTGGCCGCCGCGCCCACCGCACCGCAATCCGTGGGCAGCGAGGCCTCGGCGGACGGCGGCGCGGTCTCCACGACGGTCGTCTGCATCGGTTCCGGCGTCGGAGTCGCGACCACCGGCTCCGAGCTGCTGCATCCGACGAGCGCGGCCACCATCGCAAGGCCGGCGAGCATGGACATGATTCGTGAGCCTCGCATGTGCATCCCCCCGGGCAACGCGTCGTGTGGGAGCAGCCTAGTGGGCGTCCCCCCGCCGGCTGACGTCCATCGTCACCTGCGCCCCGGATTCTCCGCGGCAGAACCCGTGCCCCCACTGGGACTCGAACCCAGACTGAAGCGATTTTAAGTCGCCTGCCTCTGCCATTGGGCTACGGGGGCCCGCACCCACTTTATGCGGCTCCGACACGACGACGCCGCGGCATCCCGGAGGATGCCGCGGCGTCGTGACGGATCGCTGGTTACTTGGCCGCCGTGGCCGGCGCCTTCGCCTTCGGAGCGGGCGCCTTCGCCGCCGGAGCGGAAGCAGCCTCGGGCTGGACGGGCCGCGGGCGCGCCGCGAACTCCTCGAAGACGTAGCGCGGGTTCTGCACGGCCAGCAGCGAGACGTTGTCGCGTCCCAGCCAGAGGTTGTGCCACCAGTCGCCGATCACGCGCCACTTGCGCTCCCACGAGGGCATCGCCAGGCCGTGGTAGCCGCGGTGCGCGCACCACGCGATGAAGCCCTTCAGCGCGAAGTTCCCGGACTGGAACACGCCGTTGTAGAGGCCGAGGCCGGCGACCGCACCGAGGTTCTTGTGCACGTACTCCTTGGGCAGTTCGCCGCGCAGGACGGCGACGAGGTTCTTCGCGAGCAGCTTCGCCTGGCGCACCGCGTGCTGGGCGTTGGGCACGCAGTACCCGCCCACGCCGCCGCCGGACAGGTCCGGGACGGCCGCGACGTCACCGGCGGCCCAGGCGCCCTCGACGAACTCCTCGGCCGTGCCGACGCGCAGGTCGGCGCGGGCACGGATGCGGCCGCGCTCCTCGACCGGGAGATCGCCACCGCGCACGACGGTGGGGTTCGCCATGACGCCGGCGGTCCACACGATCAGGTCGGTC
Organism: Microbacterium caowuchunii; assembly: GCF_008727755.1. NCBI lineage: Bacteria > Bacillati > Actinomycetota > Actinomycetes > Micrococcales > Microbacteriaceae > Microbacterium > Microbacterium caowuchunii. The sequence goes on along the minus strand of NZ_CP044231.1, from coordinate 1,093,883 downwards.
GGGATGGTCTCGCCCGTGGAGAGCTCCACGTTGCCGTCGACAGCGCCCTGCACCTGCGTGTCGAGGTGCACGAAGGCGCCGCGCTTGGCGAGGGTCTTGAGCACCCACTCGCTGGTCTTCAGGGAGACCTCGGGCATGATCCGGCCCATCGCCTCGATGAGGTGGAAGTGCGTCTCCTCGAACGAGATCGACGGGTACTGCTCGACCAGCGACGAGGCCAGGGCGCGGAGTTCCGCGAACACCTCGATGCCGGCGAATCCGCCGCCGACGACGACGACGGTGAGCAGCCGCTCCTTCTCCGGTCCGGGCGGGAGGTTCGCGGCCTGGTCGAAGTTGGCGAGGATGCGGTCGCGGATGGCGACGGCCTCCTCGATCGTCTTCAGCCCGATGGCGTTGTCGGCGATCCCGGGGATCGGGAAGGTGCGGGAGACCGCTCCGGCCGTCACGACGATCTGGTCGTACTCCATCTCCCACGGGTCTCCGAGGGAGGGCGTGATCGTGGCGACCTTGCGGGAGTGGTCGATCCCGGTCACCTTGGCGGTGACGACGTTGGTGCGCTTGAGGTGACGGCGGTGACCGACGACGACGTGACGCGCCTCGATCTCACCCGCCGCGACCTCCGGCAGGAACGGCTGATAGGTCATGTAGGGAAGCGGGTCCACCATGGTGACCTCGGCCTCGCCTTTTCGCAGGTGCTTCTCGAGCTTCCATGCGGTGTAGAAGCCGGCGTAGCCTCCGCCGACAATGAGGATCTTGGGCACGGTGCTGGTCACGAGGGAACGAACTCCTAGACGATTCAACGGCTGGACGCGCGATCTGCGCGACCCAATCGGATGCGACGGACAGCAGCACTGACGCCGAGCGATACAAGTATAGCCGCCACCGTCCCCGCCAGGAGAGGCAGTGAGCCGTAGAGCAGTGTATCGACCGTGGGGAGCAACGGGGAGACGGCGGTGCGCGCGGCATCCGCGGGCGGCAGCGCGGGCACTTCGACGACGCCCTGGCTGGGCTGCGGCACCGGATCCTCCGCCGCCGCGCGCCGGTGCACGCGGATCCACTCCGCCAGGTCGCCCATCGGGTTCTCGGTCACCGCGGGGACGGATGCCGTCACGGCGGCGGCCGCATCCACCAGCCCGTAGCCGTACAGGGGATCCGGCGCGGCCCCCATCCCGGCCGCGGGCTTCGTCGTCGAGATGATCCGGTTGATGACGTTCGCCGCGTCGAGTTCGGGATGCGCCGACCGCACGAGCGCGGCGATCCCGGCCACCAGCGGTGCGGCGCCGCTCGTGCCGTTCCACACCACGACCTGCCCGTCCGCGGACACCCCGAGGAGCCGCTCGCTGGGGGCGGCGACGCCGATCGTGATGCCCTGCGTGGACGCTTCGAGGCTCGCCGCGCCGCTCGGATCGACTCCGGCGACCGACAGGACTCCCGGCACGGTGGCGGGCGCTCCGACGCGGGCGGTACCGCTCCCCCGGTTGCCCGCGGCGACGATCACCACGACGTCGTTCTCGAAGGCGTAGAGGAAGGCGTCGTCCCAGCTCTTGTCCCAGTCGAGCGTGTTGGTCGTGAACGAGAGGTTGATGATGTCCGCACCGTTGTCGACCGACCAGCGGATGCCCTCCGCGATCTGCTGCGCGAAGGGGACCTGCGACGTCGCCCCGAACCCGACCGAGACGGAGAGCAACTCGGCCTCCGGAGCGACGCCGATCATCCCGGTCTCGTCCGGCAGGCCGCGCGACGCGGCGAGCGACGCCACCCAGCTGCCGTGATTGGCGTCGACGGCACCGACCGGGGTGCGGCCGTCCGGGCTGCCGGCGCCGGAGACGTCCGTGCCGCCCACCACGGCGCCGTCGAACTGGGGCGCGCGGCCGATGCCGGTGTCGATCACGGCGATGCGCGTCCCCTTGCCGCGGGTCGTCGCCCACGCCTCCCGCACGCCGGAGGATTCGAGCCAGTATTCCTGAGCGCGAACGGGGTCCACCCCGGGCGCGGCCTGACCCGGTGTCGGGGAGACACCCGGTGTCGGGGCGACGTCGGGTGCCGCGGCCGCAGCCGGCGTCACCGTCGTCAGCATGGCGAGGGCGAGGAGCACAGATCCCGCCCGCGCCGCGAGGCGCCTCACCCGATCCGGCCTTCCGGACGTGCCGCACCGGGCTCGGCGCAGACGCACCGCGCCGGCGACCAGGAGCTGCGCTCCAGCGCGGCATCCCCGATGGGATTGACGCCGGGTCCGGCAGCGAGGGCGTGCCCGGCCAGCGCGTGCAGGCACTTCACGCGGGTGGGCATGCCACCCGCGGAGATGCCGTCGATCTCGGGTACGTCGCCGTAGGCCGCCCGCGCCTCGAGGAACGCCTCGTGCGCGCGCTGGTAGGCCGCACGCACCTCCTCGTCCTCGTCGAGCAGGGCCGCGAGCTCCGGCATCACGTGCTCGGCTTCCAGGGTGGACATCGCCGCGGTGGCAGCCGGATGCGTCAGGTAGAAGAACGTGGGGAACGGGGTGCCGTCGTCCAGTCGCGGCGCGGTCGCGACGACCGTGGGGTTGCCGCACGCGCAGCGCGCAGCGATCCCTATCACCCCTCGAGCGGGACGGCCCAGCTGCGCCTGCAGCACAGCGAGCTCGGCATCGGTCACGGGCGGGTACGACGGGGAACTCACCCGGTCAGAGTACCGTCCGCCGCCGAGAGATCGCCGATGCTGAGGGACGTCGCGGCTCAGGGCGCTGCCGGGACGGCGGGATCGATCGGCGCCGTCACGGTCTGGGCGGCGCCGGCTTCGGTCAGCGAGCGCACGAACTGCGCCATCCAGTCGGTGCGCGTCTGCTCGACCTGGTCGCTGACCTGGCCCTGATCCCGGGGCTGGTCGGCTGCCGACAGGTCGTTGTCGACGAGGTACACCACCTCGCCGGGGCGCACGTAGTAGAGCCGCTCGCGCGCCTGGGTGGTGATGTACGCCGGGTCGTCCCAGCGCTCGCTCTGCGCCTGCAGCTCGTCGATCTCGTCCTGGGTGACCTGCACCGCATGCTCGAGGGCGCGGATGCGGCTCTGCTGGTCGAGGTAGGTGCCCACGGTGGGGACGAGGACGAGCACCCCCAGCACGACGAGCCCGAGCATGATGACCATGAACCCGGACATCCGGATGCCGCCGAGCCACTCGCGCACGTCGACCCGGCGCGTGCCCGCATCCGGCCGCCGGGAACGGGAAGAGGGAGCCGTTCGTCTGGACACGGCTCCCCCTTTCACGCGTTGTCGTTCTGTGCTCAGCCCTTGAAGCGCGGGAAGGCGGAACGCCCGGCGAACACCGCGGCGTCACCGAGCTCCTCTTCGATGCGCAGAAGCTGATTGTATTTCGCGACGCGCTCGCTGCGGGCAGGCGCACCGGTCTTGATCTGGCCGCAGTTGGTGGCGACGGCGAGATCGGCGATCGTGGTGTCCTCGGTCTCACCGGAGCGGTGCGAGAGCATGGCCGTGTACCCGGAGCGCTGTGCGAGGCTGACCGCGTCGAACGTCTCGGTCAGCGTGCCGATCTGGTTGACCTTCACCAGGAGCGAGTTCGCGACGCCGCGGGTGATGCCGTCCTGGAGGCGCGCCGGGTTCGTGACGAACAGGTCGTCGCCGACGAGCTGGACACGCGAGCCGAGGGCTTCGGTGAGGTGCTTCCAGTTGTCCCAGTCGTCCTCGGCGAGCGCGTCCTCGATCGTCACGATCGGGTAGTCGTTGACCAGGCCCACGTAGTACTCGGTCAGCTCGGCCGCGTTCCAGTCCTTGTTGTCGAGGCGGTAGACGCCGTCGTTGAAGAACTCGGTGGCGGCGACGTCGAGACCCAGGGCGATGTCGGTGCCGGGCGTGAAGCCGGCCTTCTCGATCGCGCGGATGAGGAAGTCCAGACCCTCGCGGTTGCTGGGCAGGTCGGGGGCGAAGCCGCCCTCGTCGCCGAGACCGGTGGCGTAGCCCGCGGCCTTCAGCTCGCTCTTGAGCACGTGGTAGGTCTCGACGCCCCAGCGGAGGGACTCCGCGTAGGTCTCCGCGCCGATGGGGGCGAGGAAGAACTCCTGCATGTCGATGCCGTTGTCGGCGTGCTCGCCGCCGTTGATCACGTTGAACAGCGGCACGGGCATGACGTGCGCGTTGGGTCCGCCGAGGTAGCGGAACAGGGGCAGGTCGGCACTGTCGGCGGCGGCCTTGGCGACCGCGAGGCTCACGCCGAGGATGGCGTTCGCGCCGACGCGCTCCTTGTTGGGCGTGCCGTCGGTCTCGTTCAGGATCTCGTCGACGATGCGCTGCTCGCTCGCCTCGACACCCTCGATGGCCGGGCCGAGCTCGTCGAGCACGGCGTTGACGGCCTTCAGGACGCCCTTGCCGCCGTAACGGCTCTTGTCTCCGTCGCGCAGTTCGTACGCCTCGAAGGCGCCGGTGGACGCGCCGGAGGGAACGGCTGCCCGCTGGACGACACCGTCGTCGAGGAGCACCTCCACTTCGACGGTCGGGTTACCGCGCGAGTCGAGAATCTCGCGCGCGCCTACAGCCTCGATCAGTGCCACGGGGGACTCCTTGAGTTGGGGTGGGCCCCTACCGCCGGAGGTCCGGCGCCGCGCGGCGGCGTCAGGAAGAGCGCTAGGGATGGTTCGGGGAGCGTCGTCGATCCGTCTCCGAGTCTAGTGACGCAGCCCGTCCGGCACAGCCGCTGTGTCGGTTTCCCTCCCCATCCGCCTACCCCGCCCCGCCTTCCCCGTCGACTCGCCGGCCCCACCCGGTCGACTCGCCAGCAAGTGCGCATGGCGGCGGGTCCGCATCCGCCGATCCTGGCGAGTCGACGGAGTGGGGGGTCAGGCGGGAGCGTCGGCGTCGGTCAGCAGGGCGACGGCGATGCCGTCCCACCCCTTCGCGTCCAGCGTCTGCAGGGCGGTCGCGTCGAACCGCGGGTCGGAGCCCAGCATCTCGAGGCCGCGGCGCACCCCCTCCACCTGCGCGTCGTGGACCGCGGGGTCGGCCACCCGGCCCGAACGCACGACGTTGTCGACGACCACGACGGTGCCCGGCCGGCCCAGACGTGCCGCGGCATCCAGGTAGATCGTGTTCGACTCCTTGTCGGCGTCGATGAAGACGAGGTCGAAGGGGCCGGTCAGCGTCGGCAGGACGTCCGCTCCCCGCCCGACGACGATCTCGACGCGATGCTCGACCCCGGCGCGGGCGAGATTGCGGCGGGCGACGTCGGCGTTCGCGGGCTCTGCCTCGATCGTGGTGACCCGGCCCCCCTCGGGGAGTGCACGCGCGAGCCAGATCGTGGAGTATCCGCCGAGGGTGCCGATCTCCAGCACGCGGCGTGCGCCGGCGATACGGGCGAGCAGGTGCAGGAACTTCGCGTTGACCGGGGCGACCTCGATCGAGGGCAGCCCCGCGGCATCCTGGTCGCGCAGCGCCTGCTCAAGCACGTGGTCGGGGCCGACGAGGAGGTCGGCCAGGTAAGTGTCGACGGCCCGCCATCCGTCGGGCGTGGGCGCCGGCATCGTGTCGTTCACCCGGCCCAGCCAACCGCCGGCCTTCGTGCCGGTCAACCCCTCCCCCTCCCGCGAGGCCTCCCGCAAGACGGCATGGCCGGCACGAGACCGGGCCCTTTTCGGTCCGTCTCGTGGTTCGCCTGCCCTCTCGCGGGGTGAAGGGACCAGAATCGCGGCATGGACGCACACGTGGACCGACCGATCCGGATCGTCGTCGCGCCGGATTCATTCAAAGGCAGCGCGACCGCGGCCCGGATCGCCGAGGCCATCGCGACCGGGATCGCCTCCGGCCTGGCCGGCATCCGTCCGGAACCGGTCGTCCGGACCCTGCCGCTGGCCGACGGCGGTGAGGGCTCGCTAGACGCGATCCTCGGAACGGGGACTGCGACGGAACACCGGATCGAGACGACGGATGCGGCGGGGCGCCCCGTGACCGCCCGCTACGCGATCTCCGTCGACGGCCGGACCGGCATCGTCGAGGCCGCGGAGGCGAACGGACTCCCCCTCGTGTCGGACCTCCCCCTGCAACCCCTGACCGCGAGCACCTTCGGTGTCGGCACGGTCCTGCGAGCCGTCCTCGACGCCGGAGTCGAGGAGGTCGTCCTCTTCCTCGGCGGCTCCGCGAGCACGGACGGCGGAGCCGGGATGCTGCAGGCCCTCGGTGCGGCACTGACCGACGCCGACGGCCGCGGACTCCCTCCCGGCGGCGCAGCCCTCCGGCACCTGAACGCGCTGGACACCGCCGGAGTGCACCCACGTGCCCGGTCCGTGCGCTGGCGCATCGCCTGCGACGTCACCCATCCGCTCGTCGGACCGCGGGGCACCGCGGTCGTCTTCGCCCCGCAGAAGGGCGCGAACGCGCACGAGGTGCGGGCGTTGGAGGAGGGGCTCGAGCGGATGGCGGCCGTCCTCGCCGACAGGTCCGGCATCGACATCCGCGGTCTGCCCGGAGCGGGAGCCGCCGGTGGCACGGCTGCTCCGCTCGTGGCTCTGTTCGGCGCGCAACTGGAACCGGGTTGGCGGGTGGTCGCCGCATCCGTCGGCGCCGAGGCGGTACTCGCCGACGCCGATCTCGTGATCACCGGAGAGGGCCGCTTCGACGCCGAGTCCCTCGCCGGCAAAGTCGTCTCCGGCGTCCGGGAGATGACTCCGGATGCGGTGCCGGTCGTCGTCCTCGCCGGGTCGGTCGCCCTGCCCCCCGCGCAGGCGCGGGCAGCCGGGATCGCCGCGGCGTTGCCGCTGGCCTCCGGCCCCGCCACGCTGGACGAGCTGCGCGCGAGCGTGCTCGCGGATGCCGAACGCACCGCGGCATCCGTCGCCCGGCTGTACGCGGCGGGACGCGGGCTTCCGCTCACGGAGTACTGACGCAGCGCGCGGCGTCGTTGTGGGCTCTCCACAAACGATTCCCACCCCGGCTTCGCCTCCCCGGCACACTGGTGCGCATGCGAATCACCCCACGCCGCCTCGCCCGGGGCATGAGTCTCTGGGCGCCCAACCTGTTCTCCGGCATCCGGGTGAAGCGGTTCGCCGAGGACTGGACCAGCGCCACGGTGGAACTGCACGTGAACCTGCTGACCCGCAACTACGTGAAGACCGCGTTCGGCGGGTCGATGTCGGCGATGACCGACCCGTACTTCTTCATGCTCGTGATGCATCAGCTCGGGCGCGACTACGTCGTGTGGGACACCCGCGGGGAGATCGAGTTCGTCAAGCCCGGCCGCGGCATCCTGACGGCGCAGTTCGTGGTCCCCCGGGAGAAAACGGAGGAGCTCCGTGAGCGTGCGCGCGGGGGCGCGAAGGTGCTCGAGTGGTTCGAGACAGCCATCACGGATGCGGACGGCGACGTAGTCGCGCGCGTGCGTCGCGAGGTGTACGTCCGCGAGAAGAAGCGGGTGACCGCCGCGACGCGGTGAGGCCGCCACCCGTCCCCCGGCGCTTCCGCCCGGCGCTTCCGCCCGCGAGACTGCATCGTGGCCACGAGACGGACGTCACCAGCCGCTGTCTCGTGCGGCCTATGCAGTCTCGCGGGAAGAGGACACCGGAGGCGCGGGGTCAGCCGAGGGGCTTGAGCTCCAGGTCCTCGGGCGCGGTTCCGGCGGAGACCGTCGCGAAGGCGGTGTAGCCGTCGGCGGTGGCCCGCTCCAGCAGCGCCTTCAGGTTCTTCGTGCGCTGCTCCAGCCGCACCCGGCGGCCGTCGCGCACGAGCGCCGACTTCAGCGCGACCAGCTCGGCGACCGGCACGTCCCTGTCGTGGACGAGGACGACCGCGGACGTCCCCGCATCCGTCGCCTGCTGCACGAGGTCGACGATCCGCTCGAAGCCGATCGAGAAGCCGACGGCGGGCACCTCCTGGCCGAGGAAACGCCCGATCATGCCGTCGTAGCGTCCGCCACCGCCGAGCGAGTACGACACGGAGGGGTGGGCGAGTTCGAAGATCGTGCCGGTGTAGTAGCCCATCCCGCGCACCAGGAACGGGTCGAACACGAGCGGCACGTCCGCGCCGGGACGGGCCGCCTGCACGGCCTCGCCGATGCCGACCAGGTGCGCGACGATCTCGTCGCCGACGCCGGCCGGCAGGCCGGCTCGGATCTGGTCCTCGCCGAAGACCGGGACGTCCGCTGCAGCGCGGTCGAGGAACGTCGCGAAGGCGTCGACGGCGGATGCGGTGACGCCGCGCTCGCGCAGCTCGGCCACGACGCCGGCCGGCCCGATCTTGTCCAGCTTGTCGATCGTGATCAGCACCCCGGGGCGCTCCTCGGCGGCGAAGCCGAACACGTCGAGCATGGCGTCGAGCGCGCGCCGGTCGTTGATCCGCACGCTCGCACCCTCGAGCCCGAGCGCGTCCAGCGTGTCGAGGGTCGCCGTGATGAGCTCCGCCTCGGCCCGCGCGGACGCGTCGCCGATGATGTCGATGTCGCACTGCACGAACTGGCGGTAGCGGCCCTTCTGCGGCCGCTCGGCCCGCCAGACCGGTGCGATCTGGATCGCGCGGAACACTCCGGGCAGCTCACCGCGATGAGAGGCGTAGAACCGGGCGAGGGGCACCGTCAGGTCGAAGCGCAGCCCGAGGTCGCTGAGCGCCGCGGGATCGTCCGCAGCGGCACGGATCGCCTCGGCATCCAGTCCCCGCTTCATGACGTTGAACGCGAGCTTCTCGTTGTCGCCGCCCATGCCGGCGTGCAGCCGGTCGTAGTCCTCCACGACCGGGGTCTCGATCTCGTCGAACCCGTGCGCGCGGTACCGCTCGCGGATGACGGCGAGCACCTGCTCTCGGCGGGCCTTCTCAGCGGGGAGGAAATCGCGCATTCCGCGCGGCGGGTTCACAGCTGCCACGGAACCATCATCCCAGGTCGGCGGACCCGCCCTCGGCGGTACGGATGTCGGACTCCAGTTCCCGGATGCGGGTGCGCATCGCCCGCTCGGCATCCCAGCCCTCGGCACGGGCGTGCGCGACCAGCGCCAGGAGGGCATCGCCGAGGTCCGCCTCGGTCGCGAGCTCCAGGGGCCGGACCGGATCCGCCGGCGCCCCGACCGCCTCGGCGCGTGCGAGCAGCTTCTGCGCGAGCGCCAGCGCCGGCATGGATCGCGGGACGCCCTCGAGCACGCTGCGCCGTTCCCGCTTCTCCGCGGCCTTCGCCGCGTTCCAGTGCACCAGCACCTCCTCGGGCGTCGTGGCCACCGCGTCGGCGAACACGTGCGGATGCCGGCGGACCATCTTCTCCGCGAGCGCGGCGGCCACGTCGTCGATGTCGAACGGGTCCTCCGCGTCCTCGGAGGCGATCTCGGCGTGGAACAGCACCTGCCAGAGCAGGTCGCCCAGCTCTTCCCGCAGCTCGGCGCGCGTGCCGGTCTCGACGGCCTCGATGACCTCGTGGCTCTCCTCGACGAGATAGGGAAGCAGGGCGCGGTGGTCGATCGCCTGCGTCCAGACGCAGCGCTCGCGCACCGCGTGCATGACCTCGGCGGCACGGCGCAGCCCGTCCCCCGTCTCTTCGGGGGCGGACTCGGCCGGGGAGGGATCGGTCATGGGCGGGTCTCCTCGACGGCGGATCGACGGTGGGGATGTCCCGGCAACGATACGAGATCGGCGGGCTCTGCGAGGGGTGTCCGCGACCGGGTCGGGCACCCCGGAGGACCCGGATGTGACGGGAAGCGCGTGAATCGGCGACTACCGTTGAAGGCATGCATGAGCCCACCCCCACCGAAGCTCTCGACCTCGTCGGACGTCACGAGGCGGGCCAGGAGATTCCCGAGCAGATGCGCGGCGATGTCCGCCTGCTGGGTTCTCTGCTCGGTCGGGTTCTGCGCGAGAGCGGGTCGCCGGGACTGTACGAGGACGTCGAGCGCCTCCGCACGGCGACGATCCAGGCGTACACCGACGAGAGCGACGAAGCGTTCGCCCGGGCGGCTGCCATCGCCGATTCGTTCTCGGTCGAGCGGGCCGACGAGGTCGCCCGCGCGTTCACCGTCTACTTCCACCTCGTGAACCTCGCCGAGGAGCACCAGCGGGTGCGGGTGCTGCGCGAGCGCGACGGCCGTCCCGAGCGCGAGGACGCGGCCGACTCGGTCGCGGCGGCGTTCGTCCGGCTCGCCGAGGAGGTCGGCGACGACACCGCGCTGAACCGCCTGCGCGCCCTCCGGTTCCACCCCGTCTTCACCGCTCATCCCACCGAGGCCCGCCGCCGCGCGATCTCGACGGGCATCCGCCGGCTCTCCGGGCTGCTCGAGGAGCACGACACCTCGGTGCAGGGCGGCGCGGAGCAGCGGCGCTCGCAGCGCCGGATGCTGGAGGAGATCGACACCCTCTGGCGGACCGCGCCCCTGCGGCCGGAGAAGCCCTCGCCCACCGACGAGGTGCGCTCGGTGATGGCCGCGTTCGACGACACGCTCTTCACCGCCGTCCCGCACGTGTACCGCCGCGTCGACGACGCACTCCAGGGGCCCGCCGCAGGCAGCCGCGCCCCCATCGTCCAGCCGTTCGTGCGCGTCGGGACCTGGGTAGGTGGGGACCGTGACGGCAACCCCTATGTGACCGCCAAGGTCACCCGGACGGCCGCGGGGATCGCGAGCGAGCACGTGCTCCTCGGCCTCGAGCGGGCCGCGAACCGGATCGGCCGGACGCTGACCCTGGATGCCGGGACGACGCCCCCGAGCGACGCCCTCCTGGCCCTGTGGACCAAGCTCCGCAGCGCCGACGAGGACGCCGCCGACGAGATCGCGCAGCGCTCCCCCAACGAGCCGCACCGGCGCATCATGCTGCTGCTCGCCCGTCGCATCGCCGCCACCCGCACCCGCAATGCCGACCTCGCGTACCGGGACCCCGAGCATCTGCTCGAGGACCTGCGCACCGTGCAGGCATCGCTGGCCGATGGAGGCGCGCCGCGTCAGGCGTACGGCCACCTGCAGCAGCTCATCTGGCAGGTGCAGACCTACGGCTTCCACCTGGCCGAGCTCGAGGTGCGTCAGCACTCCGCCGTGCACGCGAAGGTGCTCGCCGAACTCGACGCCGGTGGTGCGCGCAGCGAGCTCACGGAGGAGGTGCTCGAGGTCTTCCGCGCGATCGCCTACATCCAGGAGCGCTTCGGCCCCCGGGCCGCCGGCCGGTACATCGTCTCCTTCACCCGTTCCGCGCAGGACCTCGCGAACGTGCACCGGCTGGCGCGCTATGCGGTCGGGCCGGATGCGCAGCCCCCGGTCCTCGACGTCATCCCGCTGTTCGAGACCTTCAACGACCTCCAGGCCGCGCCCGGGATCCTCGCCGAGATCGTCGACGACCCCGACTTCGCCGCCCGCCTGGCGCAGACCGAACGGCGCCTCGAGGTGATGCTCGGCTACTCCGACTCCTCCAAGGACGTCGGCCCGGTCGCGGCGAATCTCGCCCTCTACGAGGCCCAGGCCGCGATCGCCGAGTGGGCGCAGCAGAACCGGATAGAGCTGACGCTGTTCCACGGCCGGGGCGGTGCGCTCGGGCGCGGTGGCGGCCCGGCCAACAGCGCGATCCTCGCGCAGCCGCCGCACTCGGTGGACGGCAGGTTCAAGCTCACCGAGCAGGGCGAGGTCATCTTCGCCCGCTATGGCGACCCGGCGATCGCGATGCGCCACATCGACCAGGTCGCCGCGGCGATCCTGATGGCCTCCGCCCCGTCCAACGAGGAGCGGAACCGCCGTGCGGCGGCCCGTTACGCGGACATCGCCCGGGTGATGGAGGAGTCGTCGCGGGAGCGGTTCTTCTCCCTCGTGAAGGCACCGGGCTTCGCGCCGTGGTTCGCCACCGTCACCCCCATGGAGGAGGTCGGCCTGCTGGCCCTCGGCTCCCGGCCCGCCCGCCGCGGCCTGTCGGTCGAGTCCCTCGAGGATCTGCGCGCCATCCCGTGGGTCTTCGCGTGGACGCAGGCGCGCATCAACCTGGCCGGCTGGTTCGGTCTGGGTACCGCGCTGTCGGCGGTGGGCGATGAGCAGATGCTGCGCGAGGCCTACGAGCAGTGGCCGCTCTTCCGGGCGATGATCGACAACGTCGGGATGAGCCTGGCCAAGGCCGACGACCGGATCGCCCGCAGGTACCTCGCCCTCGGCGACCGTGCCGACCTCGCCGAACTCGTCATGGACGAGATGACGCTCACGCGCGACTGGGTCATCCGGATCGCCGGTGGGGATGGACTCCTCGCGAACAAGCCCGTCCTGCAGCGCGCCGTGAAGCTGCGCAGCCCGTACGTGGACGCCCTGTCCCTGCTGCAGCTGCGTGCCCTGCGCGCCCTCCGGGACGCCCCGGAGGACGCCGCACCGGATGCCGGTCAGCAGCGACTGCTGCTGCTCTCCGTCTCGGGCGTCGCGGCCGGACTCCAGAACACGGGGTGATCGCCGCGCGCCGCCGGGTCAGGAGTCCAGGCGGCGGTCGGCGCGATGCCGTGCGAGGGACGAGCCGTACCGTTCGGTCAGCTGCGCCATGAGGTCCGGCGTCTCCCGATCGAGCCCGAACACGTAGCCCGGGAAATCGAGGTCGTGCTGCAACGCCCAGATCTCCTCGTGGCGGTCGGGAGAGAGCATCTGCACCGGATCCCCGACCGCGACCCAGGCGATCGGCACGATGGTCTCCGGCGGCAGCACGGTGCGCAGGTGCACGACCGCGTTGATGCGGACCTCGCAGCGTGTCCCGATCCGCGCACCGTTGAAAACGCGGACGCCGGTGGCCAGGAACACCTCGTCGGCGATCGTCGCGCCGGAGATGCTGGCCATCGGACCGACCAGCACATGCGAGCCGATCCGGACGGAGTTGACCGACGTCGCCCGGATGAGGGCGTTCTCCATCACGATCACGTGCTCGCCGAGGACCACCGGTCCGCCCTCCGCCGTGAGGACGGCGCCGTGGAGCACCTGGCATCCCGCCCCGATGGTCACGTCCCCGGAGATGACGGCGCTGGGCGCGATCACGGCGTCGGGATGGATGCGGGGCCGTGCCCCCAGGTGCTCGAACTGCATGGGTTCTCCTCGCGTTGCCGTCAGCGTAGGGCCGCTCCGGCGTCCCCGTCGAGGGCGGGTCAGCGGGGTTAGGGTGTGGTGCCATGACCGATCCCCGCCGCGATGCACCGCCCACCGCACGGGTCTCGATGCTGACCCTGTCGGCCTTCGTCGTGGGCTCGATGATCGGCGCGGGCGTGTTCTCCCTGCCCGGGGCCTTCGCGGCCGAGACCGGCGTCGCGGGCGCCCTCATCGCCTGGGGCATCGCCGGCGCCGGCATGCTCACCCTCGCCCTCGTGTTCAGCATCCTCGCCGTGCGCAAGCCCGCTCTGGACGCCGGCGTCTACAGCTACGCCCGGGCGGGCTTCGGGGACTTCGCCGGGTTCTTCTCCGCGTTCGGGTACTGGGCGAGCGCCTGCGCGGGGAACGTCTTCTACTGGGTGTTCATCATGTCGACCCTGGGCGCGGTCTTCCCCGCCCTGGGCGCCGGCGACACCGTAGCGGCGGTGCTGGTCGCCTCGGCGGGCCTGTGGCTGTTCTACCTGCTCATCCGGCAGGGCGTCCGGGAGGCCGCCGCGGCGAACCGGGTGGTGAGCATCGCCAAGACCGTGCCGATCGTCGTGTTCGTGGTGCTCTGCCTCACGGTGTTCGACCCGGTCGTATTCGCGGAGAACTGGACCGGCGGAGCGGGCGCCCCGCCGGTGTTCGAGCAGGTGCGCGCGACCATGCTGGTGAGCGTCTTCGTGTTCATCGGCATCGAGGGCGCGAGCGTGAACTCGCGGCACGCGCGCAGCAGGAAGGACGTGGGACGGGCGACGCTGCTCGGATTCCTCAGCGTCCTGGCCGTCTTCGCCTCGGTGACGATCGTCTCCTACGGGGTGCTCCCCCGCGCCGAGATCGCCGCCCTGCACGACCCCTCGATGGGTGGCGTGCTCGATGCCGCGGTCGGGCCGTGGGGGGCTGTGCTGGTCAGCGTCGCGCTCATCGTCGCGGTGCTCGGGGCGTACCTCGCCTGGACCCTCATGGCCGCGGAGGTCCTCCTCGTCGCCGCACGGGGCGGGGACCTGCCCCGTTTCCTCGCGCGGACCGACCGGCGGGACACGCCCATCGGCGCACTGACGATGTCGACCGGCCTCGTGCAGCTCATGCTCGTCGTCGCCCTGTTCGCCGAGAACGCCTTCGACGTGGCGCTCGACCTCACGAGTTCGCTCGTTCTGATCCCGTTCCTCCTGTCCGCCGCGTACGCGCTGAAACTCGCCGCCACCGGCGAGGGGTACCGGCGAGGTGAACGGGCCCGGCGCCGGGATCTGACGATCGCGGTGCTGGCGACGGGCTACACCGCGTTCCTGCTGTACGCCGCGGGGGTGGCGTACCTCCTGCTCTCCCTGCTGATCATCGTCCCGGGCACGATCCTGTTCGCCCTCGCGCGGCGGGAACGCGGCGCGCGCGTGTTCACCCGCGTCGAAGCGGTGGTGTTCGTCCTCGCCGCGGCGGGGGCGGTCGCGGCGATCGTGCTGCTGGCCACCGGCGTCATCGTGCTCTGACGCACGGGCGGCTGGCAGGGGACGAGGGCATCGCCGATGTCGGAACCCCCTCGTAAAATTCGAACATGTCTTCCCCTACGGTCATCGGATTCAGCGACGCGGATGCCGCGACGCTCGCCTCGATCGTGCAGGACATGCGGTCGGCTCAGGCCGAGGTCGAGGCCGCCCAGGCCCGAGTCATGCGCATCCTGGCCAGGGGCCATGAGCTGGCGGAGCGGCAGTCCCACGGCTCGTCGGCCCGGGTGAAGAGCCGGGACATGGCGTTGCGAGCGATCGCCGCGGAGATCGCCGGCGCGACCCGCAGCACGGACAGGTCGGTGCAGCGGCGCATCGGTGATGCGGTCGGCATCGTGGACGGACTCCCCGCGACGATGGATGCCTGGGCGTCGGGGCGGATCACGCGCGCCCACGTCCGCCTCATCGCCGATCTCGCCCTCACGCTGCCGCCGGGGACGCGGACCGCCTTCGAACGGATCGCGATCGAACGGTGCGAAGCAGAGACACCGGGCCGCCTGCGCGGCGAACTCGCGATCCTGGCGGACCGCATGCATCCGCGCACCCTCACCGAGCGGCATGCCGAGGCGCGTGACACGCGCTGCGTGCGGGTGTTCCCGCTCGGGGACGGCATGTCCGAACTGAACATCGTCGGCCCGACCCTGCTCGTCGAAGGCGTCTACGACCGCGCCACCCGGCAGGCCGCGGCGACCGCCGACGCCCGCAGCGCCGCTCAGGAACGGATCCGGGCGGGCGCGACATCCACCGGGGCAACCTCGGCCGCGGGCGCGGGCGGAGACCGTGACGGGTCGTCCCGCAGGGAACGGAAGGCCGCGACGGAGCGCGGTCACGGTGACACGCAGGACGAGATCCTCGCCTCGGACACCCGCACCATGGATCAGCTCCGCGCCGACCTCCTGCTCGACATGCTCCTCACCGCACAGCCCGGCGCGGACCCCAGCTGCACGGACGACGGGCCGGGAACGCTGGGCGCGATCCGCGCGAAGGTGCAGGTCGTGGTTCCCGCGCTGACCCTGCTGGGCGCAGACGAACACCCCGCCGACCTCGTGGGCGGATCCCCCATCGATGCAGAGACCGCCCGCACCCTCGCCGGCGCCGCACCGGACGCATGGATCCGCGTCCTGACGCACCCGGTCTCAGGAGCCGTGCTCGCCACCGACACCCGATTCGCGGAGACGCCCCTGCGGAACTTCCTGAAAGCCCGTGATCGGCACTGTCGGTTCCCCGGATGCCGGGTCCCCGCCGTCCGCTGCGAGACCGACCACACGATCGACTACGCCCAGGGCGGGAGAACCTGCGTGGAGAACTGCGCAGAACTCTGCCAACGGCACCACTCGATGAAGCAGTTCACCGCATGGCGGGTCCGCCAGCTGGGCGACGGGGTGCTGGAGTGGACCTCGCCCCTCGGGAACACCTACGTCGACGAACCGCCGTCCGCGACCGTGCAGTTCATCCCGGATGCGGTCGGTCCGCCGACGCGGAGGTCTGCACCACCCCTGACGCAGGCGTCGGATCCCCCGCCGTTCTGATCCGGCTCAGCCCTGCAGGACCGCGGGCTCGCTCTTCTCGGCGACCGGGAAGATCTGGTCGAGCAACTGCGCCGTCCAGGCGATCAGGTCGCCGTCCGCGAGCACCGTACCGTCCGCCGTCGGCAGCGGCACGACGACGGCCTCGCCGGACGCCACGAGCTTCGACTTCGGGTACAGGCGCTGCAACCGCACCCGCATCGAGTCCGGCAGCTTGGCCGGCGCGATCCGCAGGTTGGGCCCCATCGCCACCACATCCGTGAGCCCCGACCGAGCGGCACGGCGCCGCAGCCGGGCGACCGCGACGAGCCCTTCCACCTCGGACGGAAGCGCTCCGTACCGGTCGCTCAGCTCCTCGATCACGAGGTCCAGGGCGTCGTCCTTAGCCGTGGCGGATGCCGCGGCGGAGAGCTTCTGATACGCCTCCAGCCGCAGCCGCTCGCTGTCGATGTAGGTCTCCGGGATGCGCGCCTGGACCGGCAGCTCGAGTCGGAGCTCGGTGGGTCCCTCGGTGTCCTCGCCGCGGAAGGTCGCGACCGCCTCCCCCACCATCCGCAGGTACAGGTCGAACCCGACGCCGGCGATGTGGCCGGCCTGCTCGCCCCCGAGCAGGTTCCCCGCACCGCGCAGCTCGAGGTCCTTCAGGGCCACCTGCATCCCGGATCCGAGGTCGTTGTTGACGGCGATCGTCTCGAGCCGGTCGGCGGCGGTCTCACTGAGCGGCTTGTTCTCGTCGTAGAGGAAGTACGCGTAGGCCCGCTCCCGCGCGCGGCCGACGCGCCCGCGCAGCTGGTGCAGCTGGCTCAGGCCGTACTTGTCGGCCCGGTCGATGATGATCGTGTTGGCGTTCGCGATGTCGAGACCGGTCTCGATGATGGTGGTCGAGACGAGCACGTCGGCACGGCGCTCCCAGAAGTCGTCCACGACCTTCTCGAGCTGGTGCTCGCCCATCTGTCCGTGCGCCACGGCGATGCGCGCCTCGGGCACGAGTTCCGCCAGGTGCGCGGCGACCCGCTGGATCGACTGGACACGGTTGTGCACGTAGAAGACCTGCCCCTCGCGCAGCAGCTCGCGACGGATGGCGGCCGCGATCTGCTTGTCGTTGCGGGGGCCGACGTACGACAGGATCGGATGCCTGTCCTCGGGCGGGGTCTGCAGCGTGGACATCTCGCGGATACCGGTCACGGCCATCTCCAGCGTGCGCGGGATCGGCGTCGCGCTCATCGCGAGGATGTCGACGTTCGTCTTGAGCTTCTTCAGGGCGTCCTTGTGCTCGACGCCGAACCGCTGCTCCTCGTCGATGATGAGCAGTCCGAGGTCCTTGAAGATGATCTTCTCGGTGAGGATGCGGTGGGTCCCGATCACCATGTCGACCGTGCCGTCGGCCAGCCCCGCGACGACCTCGCGGGCCTGCTTGTCGGTCTGGAAGCGGGACAGGGCGCGCACCTTCACCGGGAAGCCGGCGAACCGCTCGGTGAACGTCTCGGTGTGCTGCTTGACCAGCAGGGTGGTCGGGACGAGCATCGCGACCTGCTTGCCGTCCTGGATGGCCTTGAACGCCGCCCGGACCGCGACCTCGGTCTTCCCGAAGCCGACATCACCGGACAGCAGCCGGTCCATCGGGATCGGCTTCTCCATGTCGGCCTTGATCTCGTCGATCGTCTGCAGCTGATCCGGCGTCTCGGCGAACGGGAACGCCTCCTCCAGCTCGCGCTGCCAGGGGGTGTCCGGGCCGAAGGCGTGGCCCTTGGACGCCATCCGCGCGGAATACAGCTTGACGAGCTCGACCGCGATGTCGCGCACCGCCTTGCGCGCCTTGCTCTTCGCCGTGGCCCAGTCGCTGCCGCCCATCTTCGAGAGCGTCGGCGCTTCTCCGCCCACGTACCGCGAGAGGAGGTCGAGCTGGTCGGTCGGCACGAAGAGCTTGTCACCGGGATGACCGCGTTTGGAGGGCGCGTACTCCAGCACGAGGTACTCGCGCTGGCTCTTGACCGGATTGCGCCCGCCCGAGGAAACCTCGCGCTGCACGAGCTCGACGAACCGGCCGATGCCGTGCGTCTGGTGCACCACGTAGTCGCCGGCCTTCAGCTGCAGCGGGTCGACGACGTTGCGGCGCCGGGAGGCGAGCTTCTTCACGGCCCGGGAATCGTTCGCGATGGTGCGACCGTAGAACTCCGACTCGGTGAGGACGGCGAGCTTCGCGCCCTCGACCTCGAAGCCGCGTTCCAGCTCACTCGTGACGATCATCGCCACACGCGGTTCCGGGGCCTCGAGGATGGTGTCGACGCGCCGGGCCGCGATCCCGTGCTCGCCGAGCACGTCGCGCGCCCGATCGGCGAGCCCGACGCCGGATGCGGCGATCACCACGGACCATCCGTCCGCGACGCGCGAGCCGACGTGCGCGATCGCGCCGTCCACGTTCCCCGCGAACGACGGGACGGAGCCGGCCTCGAGCCGGACCACGCCCCCGCTGTCGGTGAGACCCTCCACCTCGGCGTCCGCCGCGCCGGAGTCGAAACCGGACAGCGTCCACCAGACACCGCCGTTCTCGTGGGTCACCTCCTGCAGACGGGGCAGGCTCACGAAGTCGCCGGCACCGAGGTCGACCGGGGTGTCCGCTCCTGCGACGGCGGCGCTCCAGGCGGCGTCGAGGAACTCCCGATTCGTGTCCGCGAGGGTGCGGGCACGGGCCGCGGCACGCTCCGGATCGACGAGGGCCACCGCCGTCCCGCGCGGCAGGTAGTCCACGAGGGTGACGAGGTCGTCGATCAGGGCGGGGGTGAGCGATTCCATGCCCTCGGCGGGGATGCCCTCGGCCATCTTCTCGAGCATGCCGCGCAGGGACGGGAACGCGTCACCGAGTCCCCGGGCACGCTCGCGCACGGCGTCGGTGAGGAGGAGCTCCCGGCTCGCGACGAACTCGACCTCCGGGATCTCGCCCGGCAGCGAGCGCTGGTCGGCGACCGAGAACGCACGGATCTGGTCGATCTCGTCCCCGAAGAACTCGACGCGGTAGGGGTGGTCCGCCGTGGGCGGGAAGACGTCGAGGATGCCGCCGCGCACGGCGAACTCGCCGCGCCGGGAGACCATGTCCACCCGCAGGTACGCGCGCTCGACGAGCTTGGTCACGATGTCGGCGAGGTCGTGTCCGCGCGCACCGACCGCCAGGCGGACGGCGGCGGTGTCGGCGAGACCCGGCGCCAGGGGCTGGATGGCGCTGCGCACCGATGCGGTGACCACGAGCGGCGCCTCGCCCTCCCAGTCCGCGATCCGGCGGAGGACGTCGAGCCGTCGCCCGACCGTCTCCGCACTCGGACTGAGGCGCTCGTGCGGCAGGGTCTCCCACGCGGGGAAGTGCCGCACGTCGGCACCGGGGAGCACCGCCTGCAGGGCGGGACCGATGGATTCGGCGCGCCGGCCGGTCGGCACGATCACGAGCAGAGCGGCGGGGGCACCGGCCTCGCGGCGCTTCTCGAGCAGCGCCGCCAGCAGGGGTGCATCGAGCCCGTCGACGAGGGAGAAATCCCCGTCATCGGATGCGGTCGCCACCGCATCCCGGAAGGTTTCCGCCTGCGTGAGGGCGCGCACGATCCCGGGAACTGTCACCGGACAATCCTACGCGGGGTCCCGGGATCAGTCGCGCGGAGCGTGCCAGCGCTGCTGGGCGGCCACGAGCCCGTCGTCGACGAGCATCTCGACCGCATCCGCCGCGTCTGCGACGAGGTTTGCGAGCGTGGCCCGCTCCGTGGCGCCGAAGGGATCGAGCACCCAGTCCGCGGGATCCTGCCGGCCCGGCGGCCGCCCGATCCCCACCCGCACGCGCGGGAAGTCCGCGGTTCCGAGCGCCTTGGCCACGTCGCGGACACCGTTGTGCCCACCGTGTCCGCCGCCCACCTTGAGTTTCAGCGTGTCGAAGGGGATGTCAAGTTCGTCGTGGACGACGACCACGTGCTCCGGGTCGATGCCGTAGAACTTCGCGAGGCCCGCGACCGGTCCTCCCGACACGTTCATGAACGTATTGGCCTTGGCGAGCACGAGCTTGTCGCCCCCGGGGCGGAGCCAGGTCTCAGCGACACGGGCGTTCGCCTTGTGTGCACGGAACGTCTCGCCGCGGCGAGCGGCCAGCTCATCGACGACGACCTGTCCGATGTTGTGCCGGGTCGCCTCGTATCGCGGTCCGGGGTTGCCGAGACCGACGATCAGCCAGGTCTGCCCCATGGTGGCTCCTCGACGGGGATATGCGAGGAGGGGGTGCGCTGACGCACCCCCTCCTCGGACGAAAGGTCTTACTCGGCGGACTCGCTGGCCTGCCCTGCAGCCACCTCGGCATCTGCGGCGGCGATCTCGTCCTCCGCAGCGGACGACTCGGTCGAGATCGCGACGATCAGCGTCTCCGGGTCGACGGCCAGAGCGGCGCCGGCGGGCAGCTTCAGGTCGGCGGCGGTGACGTGCGTGCCGTCCTGGAGGCCGTCGATGTCGACCTCGACGTGCTGCGGGATGTTGGTCGCCTCGACCTCGAGCAGGACGACGTTGGCGTCCTGGTTGACCGAGGTGCCCACGGCCGACTCGCCGACCAGCACGACCGGGATCTCGACCTGGACCTTCTCGCCCTTCACGACGACCAGCAGGTCGATGTGCTCGATGATCTGCAGCACCGGGTCCTTCTGCACGTCCTTGACGAGGGCGAGGTGGTCCTTGCCGTCGATCGAGAGCTCGAGCAGCGCGTTGGCGCGACGGATGATGAGCGCGGTCTGGTGACCGGGCAGTGCGACGTGCACCGGGTCGGTGCCGTGGCCGTACAGCACGGCGGGGATCTGGCCGGCGGCGCGGAGGCGGCGGGCGAAGCCCTTGCCGAACTGCGTGCGCAGCTCAGCGGTGACCTTGTTGTCTTCCGACATGGTGATTCTCCTTGTGGGCCCACGGGACCCGATCTGGGTTTATGGATTCGACTCGAACGCGAGTGCGTGAGGAAACCGTGAGCCTGCACACCCTCGTCGATTACGGATGGCGCACGCGCAGGCACGTCATCCCTCGCCGAAGTTCACCCAGAGTCTATCAGCGAGCCCGCTAGCATGGAGAACGCTCCTGCCCGCGTCGAAAGGACCCCCGTGGACGCCCAACTCTCCTCCGACCTCCTGCTCGCCTTGATCGGACTCCTGTCCGCGGTGTCGCTGGTCGGTGTCGTCGGCGCGTTCTGGTCGCTGGGTCGTTCCGCCTACCGCAAGTAGCACGCATCAAGGGCGTCGGCCGGGCTCATCCCCGGGGCAGCGACGCCACGATCCGGTCGAGGACGTCCTCGATCGCGCCGGTGTTGCGCACCCGGAACCCGTTCTCGTCCGGCCCGAGCGGCTCGAGCGTCCGCAGCTGGGACGCGAGCAGACTCGGCGGCATGAAGTGGGCGCGTTCCCGCATGCGCTTCTCGAGCTCCTCAGCGGGCACATCCAGGTGCACGAAAACCAGGCCGGAAACGCCCGCCGCCAGCCGCCGCCGGTAGCGCAGCGCCAGCGCGGAGCAGGCGACCACGCCGCCCTGCGGCGACCCGTGCAGCACTTCGGCCACCCGATCGAGCCACGGCATCCGGTCGGCGTCCTCGAGGGGCGTCCCCGCTCGCATCTTCGCGAGGTTCTCCTCCGGGTGCAGATCGTCCGCATCCGTGAACGGCAGGCCGAGCCGGTCCGCGAGCGACCGGCCGATGACCGACTTGCCGGCGCCGCTCGGCCCCATGAGCACGATCCTGTCCATCGCGGGTCCCCCGTCGCGCATGCTCTCCTCCATCCGCCGGCACCCGCCCGGGGCCTCCGTGGCGATGACGTCGTCGCGCGCCGACCGGCCGTCCCCTCCATGGTGGCATCCACCGCGGCCCGACGCCCGCCGGGAACCCCGCCCGACGAAGCCACCACCACTACGCTGGTGCCATCCGCCTTTTCTCAAGGAGCGCTTGTGTCTGAAGCAGAAACCGCGACCGCCGGCGTCGCGAACATCGGAGTCGTCGGGCTCGCCGTGATGGGCTCGAACCTGGCCCGCAACCTCGCGTCGCGCGAGGGGAACACCGTGGCGGTGTTCAACCGCAGCTACGAGAAGACCGAGCACCTCGTCACCTCCCACCCCGAGGCCGGCTTCGTGCCCGCGGCCTCCTACGAGGAGTTCGCCGCCAGCCTCGCCAAGCCGCGCACCGCGATCATCATGGTCAAGGCCGGCGCCGGCACCGACGCAGTCATCAACGCCCTGGTCGACGTCTTCGAACCGGGCGACATCATCGTCGACGGCGGCAATGCCCTGTTCACCGACACGATCCGACGCGAGAAGGCGGTGCGTGAGACCGGCATCAACTTCGTCGGCGCCGGCATCTCCGGCGGCGAGGAGGGCGCGCTCAACGGCCCCTCGATCATGCCCGGCGGATCCGACGAGTCCTGGGTCACGCTCGGCCCCATCCTGCGCTCGATCGCGGCGATCGCCGAGGGCGAGCCGTGCGTCACGCACGTCGGTCACGACGGCGCGGGCCACTTCGTCAAGATGGTGCACAACGGCATCGAGTACGCCGACATGCAGCTCATCGCCGAGGCCTACGACCTGATCCGACGCGGCACGGGCAAGACCCCCGCGGAGATCGCCGACGTCTTCGCGGAGTGGAACCGCGGGGAGCTGGAGTCGTACCTCATCGAGATCACGGCCGAGGTGCTGCGGCAGGTGGACGTGGAGACCGGGCTGCCCCTGGTCGACGTCATCCTCGACCAGGCCGGCGCCAAGGGCACCGGGGCCTGGACGGTGCAGACCGCACTGAACCTGGGGGTGCCGGTCTCCGGCATCGCCGAGGCCGTCTTCGCCCGGTCGCTCTCCAGCCACCCCGAGCAGCGCGCGGTATCCGGCGGGCTGCCGGGTCCGACCGACGGCCTCCGCGTCGAGGACCCCGACGCGTTCATCGAAGACGTCCGCCGCGCGCTCTACGCCTCGAAGATCGTCGCGTACTCGCAGGGCTTCGACGAGATCCGGGCCGGCGCCGCCGAGTACGACTGGTCCATCGACCTGGGCGCGATCGCGAAGATCTGGCGCGGGGGCTGCATCATCCGGGCCCAGTTCCTCAACCGCATCGCCGATGCCTACGCGGAGACCCCGGACCTGCCCGTGCTCCTGACCGCGCCCTACTTCGTCGAGGCGCTCGAGCGTTCGCAGTCCGCGTGGCGCTCGATCGTCGGCGCCGCGGCGACGGCCGGCATCCCCGCCCCCGCGTTCTCCTCGTCGCTGGCGTACTACGACGGCCTGCGCGCGGAGCGCCTGCCCGCCGCGCTCATCCAGGGCCAGCGCGACTTCTTCGGCGCGCACACCTACAAGCGGGTCGACAAGCCCGGCACCTTCCACACCCTCTGGTCGGGAGACCGCACCGAGATCGAAGCCGAGGACACCCACTGACCCACCGCGCGCGGGCGTGGCTCGCGATCGCGACGGCCGGTTATCTGCTGGTCCTCGGCCGGCTCACGCTGGGCAACGACGATGCGGCCGGTACCGGGGGCGCGCTGCGAGGCATCGCGGCCGCCCTCGGCACCTGGCCACCGTCGGCGTGGGTCAGCTTCGACATGCTCGAATTCGTCGCCAACGTCGTGCTGTTCGTGCCCGCCGGCGCTCTGGCGCTGCTGTGGCTGGGCCGCCGGGCCGGATGGTGGTGGGCGGCGGCGATCGGTCTCGCCCTCAGCGGAGCGATCGAGGGCGTCCAGGCCCTGGTGCTCGCCGACCGGGTGGCCGATGTCCGGGACCTCCTGGCCAACACCCTCGGCTCGGTCCTCGGCGCCCTCATCGTGCGCACCGTTCTGCGCACCGGCCGCGGGTCCGCGTCCCGGCGCGACCGCCCGGCGCCGGGCTGACGACACCGCCGCTCCCAGCGGGCGCATAGGTTGCTCCATAGGAATCCCATAGGAGTTCGCGGACAATCGAGGGTATGGCCACGCCCGCTACCACCCTGCACCGCGCCGACGGACAGCCGCCGCGCGTCCTCGTCGTCGACGACGAGCAGATGCTGACCGATCTGCTCTCCATGGCCCTCAGAATGGAGGGCTGGGACGTGCGCGCCGCCGCATCCGGCTTCCAGGCGCTGCAGGCGGCCCGCGAGTTCGAGCCGGACGCGATGGTGCTGGACATCATGATGCCCGACCTCGACGGGATGGCCGTCCTGCAGCGGTTGCGCCAGTCTGGCAACGACGTGCCGGTGCTCTTCCTGACCGCCCGCGACGCCGTCTCCGACCGCGTGGCGGGCCTCACCGCCGGTGGTGACGACTACGTCACCAAGCCGTTCAGCCTGGAGGAGGTCGTCGCGCGACTGCGCGGCCTGATGCGGCGCGCCGGCACCGCTCAGGCCAGCGATGCGGAGCCCATCCTGCGCGTCGGCGACCTGACGCTCAACGAGGACAGCCACGAGGTGGAGCGGGCGGGGACCGAGATCGAGTTGACCGCCACGGAGTTCGAGCTGCTGCGCTATCTGATGCGCAACCAGCGGCGCGTCGTCTCCAAAGCGCAGATCCTCGACCGCGTCTGGAACTACGACTTCGGCGGCCGATCCAGCGTCGTCGAGCTCTACATCTCCTACCTGCGCAAGAAGATCGATCAGGGACGCGAGCCGCTGATCCACACCGTGCGCGGTGTCGGATACATGATCAAAGCGCCGCAGTGACCGACGACATCGACGCCCGTCCCCGGCGCGCACGGATGACCCTGCAGTCCCGGCTGATGACGGCGGTGATCGGCATGGTGGCGGTCATCCTGGGGGCCGTCGGACTCGCCACCGGCACGATCCTCAGCTCGATCATGCAGGAGAACCTCAACGCCCAGGTGCAGTCGCTGGGTCAGCTCCGCGCGTACCCCAACAGCACCGCCGCGGACATCCTCTCCGACGGCCGCCAGGAGGCGGGGACCCTGCTGGTCTACCGCTCCTCCTTCGGCGACGCCACGGGGGCATACGTGGCAGGCGACGAGACGGTCACCCCACTCACCGACGAACAGGTCTACGCGCTCGTGCAGAGCATCGAGCAGCCGGGCTTCACGACCGTGGCCGTCACCGGGCTCGGCGAATACCGCGTGTACATGACCGGCGGCTCCGGCGGCCAGTTCGCCGTCGTCGGGCTGCCGACTTCCGAGGTCACCACCACCCTCGCGCAGATCCTCACGACGGTGGCGCTGGTCACCGCCGGCGGCCTGATCCTCCTCGGCGTGGTGCTGGCGATCATCATCCGCCGGAGCCTCCGGCCCCTGCGCGATGTCGCAGCGACCGCGGAGCGGGTCGCCGCGCAACCCTTGTCCGAGGGCGCGGTCACGATCGCGGAACGCGTCCCCACCGCGGAGGCCGACGACAGCACCGAGATCGGGCGGGTGGGCGCTGCACTGAACACCCTCCTCGACCACGTCAGCGTGTCGCTGGATGCGCGCCAGCGCAACGAGGAGCGGATGCGGCGCTTCGTCGCCGATGCCAGCCATGAGCTGCGCACCCCGCTCGCGTCGATCCGGGGGTACTCCGAGCTGTCCCTGCGGGACCCCACGCTGAGCGAGAACACCGAGTCCGCCCTCACCCGCATCCAGGCCCAGTCGCTGCGCATGACCCGGCTCGTGGAGGATCTCCTGCTGCTGGCCCGGCTCGAAGAAGGACAGGAGCTCGTGTACGGGACCGTGGACCTGTCCCGGGTCGTGATCGAGGCGGTCGGCGACGCGCAGGCGGCGGGTCCCGACCATCGATGGGAGCTGGACCTCGACGAGGAGCCGGTCATCCTGGCCGGCGACGAGGGCCGGATCACCCAGGTGGTCGCGAACCTGCTGGCGAACGCGCGCACGCACACCCCGCCGGGCACGCGCGTCGCTGTGAGCGTCTCCCACGAGGGCTCCGACGCGGTCCTGCGCGTGCACGACGACGGCCCCGGGGTCGATCCTGCCGTGGCCGATGAGCTGTTCGAACGCTTCTCGCGCGGCGACACGTCGCGCGCGCGCAAGACCGGCGGCACCGGGCTCGGCCTGTCGATCGCCCGCGCGATCGTGCAGGCGCACGGCGGCGACATCTCCGTGCGCTCCCACCCCGGCGACACGACGTTCACCGTGCGGCTCCCGGCGAAGCCCGCCGACCCCGCGCCCGCGGACTGATCCCGCACGCTCCCCCGCCCTCCCGGACGATCTGACGGGGAGGTGGACGAGCCGCTAGCGTAAAGGGTGTGACCAGCCCCATCGATGCCACCACCACCTCCGCCTGGGCCGAGCTCGAAGAGCTCCGCCGCACCTTCGCCCCGGATCTCCGGGAATGGTTCGCGACGGACCCGGGCCGGGTGGAACGGTACAGTCTGCCGCTCGGGGACCTGCACGTCGACCTCTCCAAGAACCTCGTCACCGACGACGTCCTCGCCGCACTCGTCCGGCTCGCCGAGCAGACGGGTGTCGCCGAGCGCTTCGCCGAGATGCTGCGCGGCGCGCACATCAACACCACGGAGGACCGTGCCGTGCTGCACACGGCGCTCCGCCGTCCCGCAGGGAGCGAGCCCGCGCTCGTCGTCGACGGCCAGGACGTCGACCACGACGTGCAGGCGGTGCTCGCCGAGGTCTCCGCGTTCGCCGACCGGGTCCGGTCGGGAGAGTGGACGGGTGTGACCGGCGAGAAGGTCACCCATGTCGTGAACATCGGCATCGGTGGCTCGGACCTCGGGCCGGTGATGGTCTATGAGGCGCTCAAGCCCCTCGCCGACGCCGGGATCGAGGCGCGGTTCGTCTCCAACATCGACCCGACCGACATCGCCCAGAAGACGGCCGACCTCGACCCGGCCACCACGCTGTTCGTCGTCGCATCGAAGACGTTCACCACCCTCGAGACGCTGACCAACGCCCGTCTCGCGCGCGACTGGATGTGGGAGCGGCTCGCCGCCGCCGGAGCGATCGCGGACGACGAGACCGCCCGGAAGGATGCCGTCGCCCACCACTTCGTCGCGGTGTCCACCGCGCTCGATCGGGTCGCCGAGTTCGGCATCGACCCGCAGAACGCCTTCGGGTTCTGGGACTGGGTCGGTGGTCGCTACTCCGTCGACTCCGCCATCGGCCTGTCGCTCGCGATCGCGCTCGGCCCGGACGCGTTCCGCGAGCTGCTCGGCGGCTTCCACGCCGTCGACGAGCACGTGCGGACCACGCCGCTCGAGCGCAACGTCCCGGTCCTCATGGGCCTCCTCAACGTCTGGTACACGAACTTCCTCGGCGCCCAGTCGCACGCCGTCCTCCCCTACGCCCAGCAGCTCAGCCGGTTCCCCGCCTACCTGCAGCAGCTGACCATGGAATCCAACGGCAAGTCCGTCCGCTGGGACGGCACCCCGGTCACGACCGACACCGGCGAGGTCTTCTGGGGAGAGCCGGGGACGAACGGGCAGCACGCGTTCTACCAGCTCATCCACCAGGGCACCCGCCTCATCCCGGCCGACTTCATCGCGTTCGTGAACCCGGCCTACCCGCTGACGGACGGGGGCCGCGACGTACACGGCCTCCTGCTGTCGAACTTCCTCGCACAGACCAAGGCGCTCGCCTTCGGCAAGACGGCGCAGGAGGTCGAGGCGGAGGGGACGACCGGGCCGCTCGTGGCCGCCCGCACCTTCCCCGGCAACCGCCCGACCACCTCCCTCTTCGCCCCCGCGCTGACCCCCGCCGTCCTCGGGCAGCTCATCGCCCTGTACGAGCACATCACGTTCACCCAGGGAGCGGTGTGGGGCATCAACTCCTTCGACCAGTGGGGCGTGGAGCTCGGTAAGCAGCTGGCCCTGCAGATCGCGCCGGCCATCGAGGGGGATGCGGACGCGACGGCCGCCCAGGACGCCTCCACGCGCTCGCTGCTGGAGTACTACCGGGCCCACCGCGGCTGACGCCGCGGGTCGCGGGGATGCGGCTCAGTACCCGGCGAACGCGTCCGTGGTGACCGCGCGCGCCGACCGCAGCGCGGGCGCCAGATCCGCGATGAGTCCGGGCGGGCCGGAGATGTAGGCGTGCCGCGTCCGCAGATCCGGCACGGCGCGCTCGAGCCCCGCCGCGTCGATGCGCGCGCCCCCCGCCCACCTCCACCCCTCGGGCAGCGGGTCGGGCGGGTCCGGGGTGAAGACGACGACCGGGACACCGGAGGCGGCGATCTCATCGCGGAACACGAGCTGCGCCGCATCCGAAGCCACGAGCACCAGCACCACGTCGCGTCGCTCCCCCGCCGCGGTCAGGTGCCGCAACTGCGAGACGAACGGCGTGACGCCGATCCCCGCGGCGACCATGAGGAGGGGCTGCGCGCGGTCGGCCGGGAGGACGAAGTCGCCCCAGACGCCGGTCACCGCGAGCTCCTGTCCGGGGGCGACCTCTGCCAGCGCCCGCTTGTAGGTGCTCTGCGGGCCGGTGCCGTCGCGGTACGCGACACGCACGACCGGCAGGTCCTCGGGAGCGGACAGGATGCTGAACGGGCGCCGCGTCCCCCGCGCGTCCGGCCGTCGGTGCGGGACGTCCAGCTCCAGGTACTGCCCCGGGACGAACGCCAGCGGGCGCTCCGCGTGCAGGACGAGCTCCCGCACCGTGGGGGCGGGGACGACGCGGGCGGTGAGGCGCAGCCGCACCGCGGCGCGGACGCAGAAGGCGAACGCCACCAGATTGCCGATCAGCAGCGCCCGCTCCTGCCCGAGCGTCACGGCGCCGAGCGGGATCGGCCACCCGGCCAGGAGCCCGACGAGCACGGCGACCACGAGCTGCTGGCGGCGCCGCGGGGGCAGCGTGAGGGGCTCGGACAGCATGAAGGCGCCGAGGAACAGGAACGGCGACGAGGTGAGCACCTGGCCCGCCACCATCGGGAAGTCCAGTTCGAAGCCCGACTCCTGGTACTGCACCACGACCCGGATGAGGTTGACCGCCACGGCGACGAGCAGGAACACCCCGGCCACGCGGACCTTCTCCGTCCGCCACAGCACCGCGAGTCCGCACAGCAGCACCGGACCGAACAACACCGGCGTGCCCACCCACCACGCCGCTCCGCCGATCCCGGAATCCAGCGGGAGGAGCGCCGCGACCACGGTGACCACGGTGGCGCCCACCGCGGCCGGGTTGAAGATGTGCCGTCCGCGCCACACCAGGAGGTACTTCGACACGGATGCGGCGAGGGCTGCGACCGCGACGCCGACCAGACCCATCGGCTCCAGGGTCGGGCGCAGGACGAACAGCAGGATCCCCGCGGTGACGAGTGAGGACTCGAGCCGGAGCGGAAGGCGCAGCAGTCGCTGCGCGGCGGCGTCCGCGCCCGCCGACACGGCCACCAGCACCACCGCCGTCGTGACCAGCTCCGCCGGCGCCGGGACCACCAGGCCGAAGAAGGACAGGAGCAGCGCCACCACCGCGAGCACCGCGAGAGCGAGCAGCACGAGCCGGTACATGGAGAGCCGCCCGAGGACCGCCGTGACCCGGTTCCATCCGGAGACGAACGACGCCCTCATCGGAAGACCTCCGCCCGCGCGGCGGGCGACCACTCCGCGCGCCCGTCGGTCGCCATCCGCACCCACTCGACGCCCCAGCGCGCAGCCAGCTCCGGACCGCCCTCGAAGAACAACGCGGTCGCCGCGGCGTCCGCGTGCAGGGCGTCGGCCGCCAGCGCCCAGGTGGCCGCGATCCGCCGTACCGGCTCGCCGGTACGGGCATCCAGCACGTGGTGCAGGCCGTCGCCCCAGGCGCGGCGGTTCGTCGCCGAGGCGCACAGCGCCGCGTCCTCCACCTCCATCACGCCGATCGCCCGACTCGGGTCGTACGGATGCTCGAGGCCCACCCGCACCGGACCCCCGTGGACCGCGAGGTCGCCGCCCGCGTCGACGACGACGGTCCCCGAGGCGTCCGGCAGGATGCACGCCAGCACCAGGTCGACCAGGCGCCCCTTGCCCACCGCGCCGACATCGACCGTCGCCGCGGCGCGCAGGTGCAGCTCCGCGCTGTCCCAGGTCAGCTCCGCGGTCCAGTCCGGAGGCGAGATCACGGCGCCCCCGTCGACCAGCGAGTACTCGGGGTCGTAGCCGCGCCGGGCGAGCGCATCGCCGACCAGCGGGTTGACGGCGCCGCCGGTCGCGTCCGAGAGCTCGCGGTACACGTCGAGCATCGCGGCGGCATCCGCCGGGAGGGGGATCCGCCCGCCGGATGCCGCGAGGACGCTCACGAGCGAGTCGGGGCGGAATCGCGACCAGGTCGCGTCGAAGTCGCGGATGAGAGCCTCGACCCGGGCGCGCGCCCCCGCACCGAGCGGCTCATCGGTCTCGATCTCCCAGCGGGTGCCGATCGCATCGAACCGCCAGAGCGCCGCCATGTCAGGCCGCTGCCTCACCCTTGATCTGCTCGATCGCCTTGTTGAACCCGCCGCTCGTGAGGGACGAACCGGCGACGCGGCTGACCGAGATCTCGTCGATCCGCTTGCCCACCACCTCATCGGCGATCCCGCCGATGAACTGCGACTGGTACCGCTGGGATTCCCGCGCCTGCGGATCGCCGACGACCTCGACCGCCGTGATCACGTCGTCCTCGAGGGTGACGGTGACCTCCACCGATTCCACGGACTCCGGCGTCTGATACGCGCCCGACGCACTGTACGTGCCGTCGGCGTATCCCGCCGACGTGTCCGAGGCGGCCCCGGCCCCTCCCGCATCCGCCGTGGCGCACCCGGCCAGGCTGACCGCCCCGGCGACGCCGAAGAGCGCCAGCGCCGAGCGGACGGGACGGGGTACGGCATGGTCTCGGATCATCACGGTCCTCCAGGATGCGGCGTATCGGGCCCGCCGGCGGCGGTCACGGGGTCCACGCTTCATGCGTGCACATGGACCATCGTGACCGCTGCGCCTATGCGGATGCTCGGAGAAGCTCAGGCCGCGCCGTTGAACATGCTGGTGACCGAACCATCCTGGAACACCTCGCGGATGGCACGGGCGAGAAGCGGGGCGATCGGAAGGACGGTGAGACCGGGGAAGCGCTTCTCCTCGCCGATCGGGATGGTGTCGGTGACGACGACCTCGTCGATCGCGGCATCCTGGAGCCGGGAGACGGCGGGGTGACTGAACACCGCGTGGGTCGCCGCGACGATCACGCGCTCGGCACCACTGGCCTTCAGCGCCTGGGCCGCCTTGACGATCGTGCCGCCGGTGTCGATCATGTCGTCGACCAGCAGGCACACCCGCCCTTCCACGGAACCGACGATCTCGTTGACCGTCACCTGGTTGGCGACGTTCGGGTCGCGACGCTTGTGGATGATCGCCAGCGGCGCGCCCAGGCTGTCCGACCAGGTGTCCGCCACGCGCACACGGCCGGTGTCCGGCGAGACGACCGTCAGCTTCGCCCGGTCCTCGGGGCTCAGGGTGCGCTGGAAGTACTCCAGCAGCACGGGTTTGGCGAACAGGTGGTCGACCGGGCCGTCGAAGAAGCCCTGGATCTGGGCGGCGTGCAGGTCGACGCTCATGACGCGGTCGGCACCGGCCGTCCGCAGCAGGTCCGCGACCAGACGGGCACTGATGGGCTCGCGCCCGCGGCCCTTCTTGTCCTGACGGGAATAGGGGTAGTAGGGCGCGACGACCGTGATGCGCTTCGCGGACGCGCGCTTGGCGGCATCCAGCATGATGAGCAGCTCCATCAGCCACTCGTTCACCGGGGGGCCGAAGGACTGGATGAGGAAGATGTCGCATCCGCGGATCGACACCTCGAATCGGGTCAGGATCTCGCCAGAGGCGAAGGTCCGGTATTCCGTGGGCACCTGCTCGGTCCCGAGGGCCGCTGCCACATCCTTCGCGAGCGCGGGGTGTGAGCGGCCCGACGCGATGACGAGACGCTTCTTCGTCTTCGTCACCAGGCCGGGCGCGATACCGCGTTCGCGATCGAGATCAACCGTCTTGTCTTTGCGTGCCATCGCCCGATTCCTGTGCCGACCGGGCCCGTTTCGCCGCATCCGCCGCGGGGGTGCCCGGTCTGTTGTTCTCGACCCACCCCTCGACGTTGCGCTGAGGGGCGACGCTCAAAGCCAGGGCCCCGGCCGGGACATCCTTGCGGACGACCGCACCGGCACCGGTTTTCGCGCCGTCTCCAATCCTAACCGGCGCGACGAACACGTTATGCGAGCCCGTGTGCACCTCGTCGCCGATCTCGGTGCGGTGCTTGGCGATGTCGTCGTAGTTCGCGGTGATCGCCCCGGCGCCCAGGTTCACCCCGCGACCGATCGTCGTGTCACCGACGTAGGACAGGTGCGGCACCTTGCTCCCCGCCCCGATCGTGGAGTTCTTGGTCTCCACGAACGTGCCGATCTTCCCTCCCTCGGCGAGGACGGTCCCCGCCCGCAGGTAGGAGAACGGTCCGACGCTGGCGTTCGCCCCGATGACGGCGAGGGTGGCGTCCGTGCGGCGGACGACGGCATCCGCCCCGACCTCGCAGTCCTGCAGGCTCGTGTCCGGGCCGATGGTCGCGCCGGCGGCGATCGTGGTCGTTCCCAGGATGTAGCTGCCCGGCAGCACCGTGACGTCGGGCTCGAGCGTCGCGTCGACGTCGATCCAGGTCGCCGCCGGATCGAGCACGCTCACGCCCGCGACCTGCCAGCGACGCACCGTGCGGGCGTTGAGCAGGCGGGCGGCCTCGGCCAGCTGCACCCGGTCGTTCACGCCGAGGGCGGTGGCCGGATCGGGGGCGATGCACACGGCGATGCGCTCCCCCGCACGCCGGGCGAGGCCGATCACGTCCGTGAGGTACTTCTCACCCTGCGCGTTGTCCTGGCTGACGGCCGGGAGGTGGCGGCGGAGGGTCTCGGCGCGGAAGACGTACACGCCGGCGTTGATCTCCGAGACCTCCGCTTCGTGGTCGGTCGCGTCCTTCTGCTCCACGATCCGCTCCACGTCGCCGGAGGCGTCGCGGAGGACCCGGCCGTATCCGGTCGGATCCGGCAGCACGGCGCTCAGCAGGGTGACGGATGCGGAGCGCTCCCGGTGCGTGCGGACGAGGCCGGTGAGGGTTTCCGGCTCGAGCAGCGGCACATCGGCGCTCAGCACGAGCACGTCGCCGGAGAAGTCGCCGAGGCCGGCGAGACCGAGCTCGACCGCCCGCCCGGTGCCCGGCACCTCGTCCTGGTCGACCACCACGGCGTCCGGGGAGAGCTCACCGACCGTGCGCGCGACGGTGTCCCGCTCGTGGCGGACCACCACCGCGATCCCGGCCGGGGACAACGCCGCGGCGGTGTTCAGAACGTGACCGATGAGCGGACGTCCGCCGATCACGTGCAGCACCTTGGGCAACCGGGAACGCATCCGCGTCCCCTGCCCCGCGGCGAGGACGATGACGGCGAGCGGAGGGGTGTTCGCTTCTGACATGCTCCGCCGCCAGGATTCGAACCTAGACCTAACAGCTCCAAAGGCTGTCGTGCTGCCATTACACCACGGCGGACCATCGCCTCCGAGGGCGACCTCTTCCAGTCTGCCATCCCCTCGTGGCTCGCACCGGCGCGCGCGGACCTCGATAATGAGACCATGGCGCATGAGTCCGACGAAGTCGACCGGATCGTCGGCTCGTGGATGACCCAGCGGCCCGACCTGGATTTCTCCCCCCTCGAGGTGCTGTCCCGCGTGGACCGGCTCTCCCGGCACCTGGACCGTGCGCGGCGCGACGCCTTCCGGCGCAGCGACCTGGAGCCGTGGGAATGGGATGTGCTGTCCGCCCTCCGCCGCTCCGGTGAACCCTTCCAGCTGAGTCCGAAACAACTGCTCCAGCAGACGCTGGTGTCCAGCGGGACGATGACCAACCGCATCGACCGGCTCGTCGGCCGGCGTCTCGTGCGCCGGGAGGCGGACCCCGGCGACGGCCGCAGCATCCTCGTCATCCTGACGGAGGAGGGCCGCACGCGGGTCGACGCCGCCATCACGCGGCTGGTGGATGCGGAAGCGGTGCTCCTCCAGCGCATCTCCCGCAGCGACCGCGAACGTCTGGCGGCTCTGCTTCGCAAACTATCCCTGGGGTTCGACCAATGAGCGATGTGCAGGCCGGTACCGCCGGGGACGACGTGCCGGAGACGACGCCGCGCCAGGCCGCGTGGCACCGCTGGTTCGATCTCCGGTTCCGGACCCCTGTGGCCGTCTACGGCCTCATCGTCTACACGAGCCTGATCAACATCGCCGCCGAGCACGGCTCGGTATCGGATCTCCTGATCACGTCGGTCGCGTCACTGATCGTCTTCTACCTCGCGCACGTGTTCGCGCACACCCTGTCCGACCACGGCACCCACCGGCTGGGGCCGGCGACGGCGAGCGCCTTCCGGCATTCGCTGGGCATGCTCTACTCCGGGGTGCCGACGACTCTGGCGATGGTCATGGCGTCCTTCACCGTGCACGACACGGACGAGCTGTCGGACATCGCGACGAACACCACCTTCGTCATGCTGTTCCTGCTCGGCCTCTCGGCCTACACCCGCACCGGGGCGCCCGTCTGGCTCCGGCTGCTCGGGGCGATCGGCACGGCGATGCTGGGATTGCTGGTCGTCATCCTCGAGCTCCTCCTGCACTGAGCGCGGCGCTGCTGCTCAGCCGATCTGCTCGCCGAGCTCCAACCAGCGCTCCTCGAGCTCTTCGCTCTCCCGTTCCAGCTGGCCGATCGCTGCCATCTCGTCCGCGAGCCCGGTGTAGTCGGACTGGTCGCGGTCGGCGAGCGCGTCACGGCGGCTGCGGATCTGATCCGCGAGCTTCGCCAGACGCCGCTCGATCGCGGAGATCTCCTTCTGCGCGGCCCGCAGCTCCGCCCCGCCGAGGGTAGCGGTGCCGGCAGCATCCGCCGCGCTCTCGCGGACGGCGGCCGCGCGCGGCTGATCACGGCGCAGCCGGAGATACTCCTCCACGCCGCCGGGAAGGTGTCGCAGGCGGCCGTCGAGGATCGCGTACTGCTGGTCGGTCACGCGCTCGAGGAAGTACCGGTCGTGCGAGACCACGATGAGCGTCCCCGCCCACGAGTCGAGCAGATCCTCGATGGCCGCCAGCATGTCGGTGTCCAGGTCGTTGGTCGGCTCATCGAGGATCAGCACGTTGGGCTGGTCGAGGAGGATCAGCAGCAGCTGCAACCGGCGCTTCTGGCCCCCGGAGAGGTCCCGCACGGGCGTCGACAGCTGCGTGGAGGAGAACCCCATCCGTTCCAGCAACTGGCCGGGCGTGAGGTCCTGCGCCTTCGATCCGGAACCGATCGTGTAGCTGGTGCGCAGCTCCGAGATCACGACGCGGACCGGCTTGTCCATGTGCTCGTCGAGCTCGTCCATCTGCTGCGACAGCGTGGCGACCTTGACGGTCTTCCCGCGCTTGACGCGCCCTGCGGTCGCTTCGACCGTTCCCGCGACGAGTCCGAGCAAGGTCGATTTCCCCGCGCCGTTGACGCCGAGGATGCCGGTGCGCTCGCCCGGCGCGATCCGCCACTCCACGTCCCGCAGCACCTCGCGGTCACCGTAGGACACCGACACGTCGAGCAGGTCGACGACGTCCTTGCCCAGGCGGGACACCGCCAGCGACTGCAACGACACGGGGTCGCGGATCTCCGGGACGTCCGCGATGAGGGCGTTCGCGGCGTCGATGCGGAACTTCGGCTTGCTGGTGCGCGCGGGTGCGCCGCGCCTCAGCCAGGCGAGTTCCTTGCGGGCGAGGTTCTGGCGGCGCGCCTCGATCGCCGCGGACTGCCGGTCACGCTCGACGCGCTGCAGGATGTACGCCGCGTATCCGCCGTCGAACGGCTCGACGATCCGGTCGTGCACCTCCCAGGTGACGGTGCACACCTCGTCCAGGAACCAGCGGTCGTGGGTGACCACGAGCAGTCCGCCGGAGTTGGCGGACCAACGGCGCTTCAGGTGTTCGGCGAGCCAGGCGATGCCCTCCACGTCGAGGTGGTTGGTGGGCTCGTCGAGCGCGATCACGTCCCAGTCCCCCGCGAGCAGACGCGCGAGCGCGACCCGGCGCCGCTGACCGCCGGAGAGGGTGCCCAGACGCGCATCCCAGGGGAGGTCGCCCACGAGACCGGAGATCACGTCACGGACGCGGGCCTGCCCGGCCCATTCGTGCTCCAGGGCGTCTCCGACGATGGCATGCCCGACGGTGTCGTCGTCGTCGAGCGTGTCCGCCTGATCGAGCACCCCGATCTGGACGCCGCCGCGGGTCGTGACCCGTCCGCTGTTGGGTTCGCGGCGCCCGGCGAGCATCGCCATGAGGCTCGACTTGCCGTCGCCGTTTCGTCCGACGATGCCGATGCGGTCGCCCTCGTTGACCCCCAGCGAGACGGAGTCGAAAACCACGCGGGTCGGGTATTCCAGGTGCAGGGCCTCGGCCCCGAGAAGATGTGCCATCCCCTCCAGGCTACGGGAGCCCGCACACCGCGTCAGACGGCGAAGGAGAGGACCACGTCGCGACGGCGAGGTGGTCCTCTCCTTCAGGTCAGCTCAGACCGTTGTCGGCCAGCCACTTCTCGGCGATCGCCTTCGGCTGCTCCTTGTCCACCGTGCTCTGCACGTTCAGGGCCACGAGCGCCTCCGGCGTGAGCTTGGCGCTCACCGCGTTGATCACGTCGGCGATCTCGTCGGCGACGTCCGCGTTGACCACGGGCACGACGTTCGACGCGAGGAAGAGCGCCTCCGGGTCCTCGAGGACCACCAGATCCTCCGTCTGGATGCGCGGATCCGCCGTGAACACGTTCGCGACGTTCACGGTGCCGGCGACGAGATCCTCCACGGTCGTGGTCCCGGTCGCCTGGAAGGCGACGTCCACTCCGTAGGTGTCCTTCAGCCCCGACGGGCCGTAGGGGCGCTCCTCGAGCTCGGGCGGTCCGCCGAGGGTGAGGGGCACGGTGACCTCCGCGAGATCGGCGATCGATGTCAGCTGGTACTCGTCGGCGAAGTCCGCGGTCACCGTGTACGAGTCCTGGTCGCTGGCGGTGGCCTGGTCGAGCACCGTCAGCCCCTCGGGCAGCGCATCCTGGAGCGCCTCGTAGACCTCGTCCGACGAACGTGCGGTGGTGTCCTCGTCGAAGTACTGCAGCAGGTTGCCGGTGTACTCCGGGAAGAGGGTGATCGCGCCGCTCTCGAGCTCGGGCATGTACGCGTCGCGCTGCCCGATCGTGAACTGACGCTCCACGGTGAAGCCGGCGTCCTCGAGGGCCTGGGCGTAGATCTCGGCGATGATCTCGTTCGAGTAGTAGTCCTGCGACCCGACGACGATGGTGCCGGCCTCGGGCGCCTCGGCGGAGCCGCCCTCCTCGAGCGGATTGTTCGATGCGCATCCGGCCAGCAGGAGCGCGGCGGTTGCGGTCGCGGCCGCGGTGAGGGCGGCGCGACGACGGAATGCTGTGGACATGGTGTTCCTCTCAGATGGACGGGAAAGACGGAGGCGGTTCATGCGGCGGCCGCCAACGGGCGGCGGCGGGCGGTGGACGGGGCCGCGGCCGCACGTACCCCGTGCGGGACGGCGGCGCGCTGGAGCATCCCGAAGAGGGCGTCCAGCAGGAAGGCGAGCAGTGCCACCGCGATGGCTCCGCCGAGGACCTGGTCGATGCGGCGCAGCGGGATGCCCTGGATGATCGGCAGCCCGAGCCCGCCGAGACCGACGTAGGCGGCGATCGTGACGGTGGCGACGACCTGCAGGACGGCCGCGCGCAGCCCTCCGACGAGCAACGGCAGCCCGAGCGGAACCTCGACACGCCAGAGGATCTGCCATTCGGTCATCCCCATGGCCCGCGCCGCATCGATGACCCGGCGGTCGATGGCCTCGAGGCCCGTGTAGGCGCCGGCGAGGAGGGACGGGATGCCGAGGATGACGAAGGTCACCACGGCGGCCTCGGGCTTGTGCAGCACACCGAACAGGAGCACCAGGAGGACGAGAAGACCGAAGGACGGCACCGCGCGGGCAGCCCCGGAGACGGCGACCGCGATCTCGCGGCCGCGCCCGGTGTGGCCGATGTACCAGCCCAACGGCACCGCGATGAGCGCGGCGATGACGACGGCGACGGCGGTGTACGCGAGCTGCTGGGCGAGCAGGATCTGCAGGGCGGCGTTGCCGGTGTACTGCTCGGGCGACACGAGCCATGCCAGGGCGTCCCAGAACACGTTCATGCGGCGACCTCCGACGCCGCGGGGGCGACCCGTGCCGGTCGCTTCGCGCGCACCCGCCGCGTCCAGGGCATCAGCAGGCGTCCGGCGATCACGAGCAGGACGTCGATGATCAGGGCGAGGACGACGACGGCGACGATCCCGGCGAGGACCTCCTCGATGATCCGGCGCTGCAGCCCGTTGGTGAACAGGTAGCCGAGATTCGTCACGCCGACCAGGATGCCGACGGTGGCGAGGGAGATCGTGCTGACCGAGGTGACCCGCAGGCCCGCCAGGATCACCGGGCCGGACAGCGGCAGGTCGACGGCGAAGAAGCGCCGCAGGCCGCCGTAACCGAGCGCGGTCGCCGCCTGCCGGAGGTCGGGATCCACCGAGTCCAGTCCGTCGGTGACCGCGCGGGTCATGATCGCGACGGCGTAGATCGTCAGCCCGACGACGAGGTTGAACTCGGTCGGGATGCGGTAGCCGAGCGCGGTCGGCAGCAGGATGAGCAGCGCCAGGGAGGGGATCGTGTAGAGCAGCCCGGTGACGGTGATGACCCAGCCGCGCAGGAGCCGGTAGCGCCACGCCACCCAGCCGAGCGGGATGGACAGGACCAGACCGAGGAGGACGGCGATCACGCTCTGGCGCAGGTGCTCCCCCATCAGCTGCGCGATCAGATCGAGGTTCGCGAGGACCCAGGTCACCTCATGCCCCGTCCTCGACCAGCGCCCCCTGCGTACGGCCCTCCCCGTCCACCAGGACCGGACCGTTCGGGGTCTGTTTGATACGCAGGGCACGTTTGCCCCGGTCGGTGCCGATGAAGGCGGCGACGAAGTCGTCCGCCGGGTTCTCAGTGATCTCGCTCGGCGTGCCCACCTGGAGCTTCCGCGCGCCCGCGGCCAGGATCACGACCTGATCGCCCAGCAGGAACGCCTCGTCCACATCGTGCGTGACGAACACGATCGTCTTGTCGAGTTCGCGCTGCAGACGGATGAGTTCCTCCTGCAGCTCCGCCCGGACGATCGGATCGACCGCACCGAACGGCTCGTCCATGAGGAGGATGTTGGGGTCCGCGGCGAGCCCTCGCGCTACTCCGACGCGCTGCTGCTGCCCGCCGGAGAGCTGGGCGGGATACCGGTCGGCCATCGTCCGGTCCAGCCCGACGACCTCCATGAGTTCCAGTGCGCGGCGCCGTGCGTCGCGGCGTGACGTCCCGTTCAGGACGGGCACCGTCGCGATGTTGTCGGCGACGGTGAAGTGGGGCAGGAGCCCCGAGTTCTGCATCACGTAGCCGATGCGGCGACGCAGGTGCACCGGAGATCCGGCGGACACGTCCTCGCCGTCGATCTCGATCGTCCCCGCGGTGGGCT
This sequence comes from Microbacterium caowuchunii, assembly GCF_008727755.1. Taxonomy (NCBI): domain Bacteria; kingdom Bacillati; phylum Actinomycetota; class Actinomycetes; order Micrococcales; family Microbacteriaceae; genus Microbacterium; species Microbacterium caowuchunii. The sequence goes on along the minus strand of NZ_CP044231.1, from coordinate 1,054,407 downwards.
CCACCATCCGGTTGATCATCCTCAGCAGCGTGGTCTTGCCGCATCCGGACGATCCCACCAGGACGGTGGTCTTGCGGGAGGGGACGACGAGATCGAAGTCGCGCACCGCCTGCGTCCCTCCGGGGAACTCCTTGCTGACGCCCCGGAATTCGATCATCGGCGTCCCGTCCGTCGGGTCACGAGACCTGGACGCCCGGGGCGAACGCGACGTAGCCGGAGAAGTCCGCGCCGACGCGATCGATCGCGGAGGGGAACGGGTGCGGATACGCCCACGCGAGGTCGGCGGACTCCCGGCCGTCCACCACCACGTTGTAGTACTGGCATTCGCCCTTCCACGGACAGGTGTAGGGCGTGGGGCTCTCGTTCAGCGCACCGTCCACGATCGACGAGGGCGGGAAGTACCAGTTGCCCTCGATCCGGACCAGATCTTCGTCCGGGGCGTCCGCGACGACGACGCCGTCCAGTCGTGCCTTCATTTCGGACCTCCGCATGCATGCTTCGTCCCGACCGTCTCGGGGTGCCTGAAAGGCTACCGGCGCCGTCCGACCTCGGGGCCGGGATTGCGTGGAACGGCGGCGGTGTGCGTAGGCGGGTGTTCAGTACCAGTAGCTCAGATTCGCGGGGGCGGACCACCGGAACGTGCGGGCCAGGGCGACCGGGTCCGGGCACGAGAGGCGGCCGGCACGGGCGAGGGTGAGCGCGGACACCTCGCCGAGGTAGAGCGCGGAGAGCTCCGTGATGCCCAGCCGCACGGGCAACGACTCCCCGTCGCCGTCCCCCTCCCGAACGGACGCGTTCCCCTGCGCGTCCACCCCCAGAGCGAACGTCCCCGCGGCTATCCCGATGGGGTCGGCGACCTCGAGCCGGAACCTGCCCGGGGCCTCGTACCGGCGCCCCTGCAGGGCGGCGGGGACGTCGAGGATCCGGACGTAGTGGTGATCGCGCACGGTGACGGTCACGGCACGCCGGTCGGCGACCATCCAGAGCAACGGCTCGTCGAGGGTCTGCTCGGCGATGCGCACGGTACCGATCAGGTCCATCTCCATGAAGAACCTCCAGAGCGCGGCGTACGCATCGTCACCGTCGGCGATCAGGGACGAGATCTCCACGCTCGACCGGGCGAAGTCCTCTTCGTTCTCCTCGATCCGGTACAGCGCGAGGCCCTGCACGGTGCCCGCCGGGTCCGCGTACTGCACGGCACGCAGGAGCTCGGGCTTCTCCGCATCCGGTCGCGTGCCGGCGAAGCGGTCCCAGTGCCCTCCGGGCATCTCGAACTCGCCCGGACGTACGGCCCGGATCCGGTCGAACACGTCGGGGGCCAGGGCGCGCCAGCGCTCCCGGGAGATGAAGTCCACGCGTCCGGCCGGGACGGGTCCGGCCCACCCCGCCCGCTTGGTGTCGACGGTGAGGGATGCAGCGGATGCGGCGGATCCGAAACCGTACCGGCCGTACAGCGTCGATTCGCTCACGGTGAGCGAGGCGACCGGCAGTCCGGCCTCGACCGCTCTGCGCAGTTCGCCCTCCATCATCGCCCGCGCCAGCCCCCGGCGGCGGTGGGTGGGGGCGACGGTGACCGAACTGATCGCGCAGGAGGGCACCTCGCCGCCCGGGACGCTCAGCCCGCCCGCCCAGGTCGCGAACGTCGCGACGGGCTCCTGCGGATCGGGCGCGCCCGGATCCAGCACCGCGATGAGACGGCGGTACCCGAGGAACTCCATCCCGGCACGGCGGCGCGCCTCGGTCGGCTCCCCGTCGAAGAATCCCCGCGCGACGGACCGCTGCCAGGCGGCGAACTCGTCGGCATCGTCGTTGTCGAGCCGGACGAGCCGCAGCCCCGCGGCCTCCGCCCGGGCGGCGGACGTCGCATCCACCGGGAGGTCGTGGTGGGCACGGATCAGCGTGTCGTCCATCTGCTTCCTTTCCCGCGCCGTGCGAGGGTCGGGCGACTCAGGCTCAGTCCACGACGCGCGCACCGGGGACGGGCCCGTGCACGTGGTGGGCGACATGACCGCTCGCGCTCAGCACGATCTGCAGTTCGATCGCCGACTCCGCGTCCTTCGCGAGGAAGGCCAGAGTCGGCCCGGATCCCGACACGATACCCGTCAGGGCACCGTTGCGCTCCCCCTCCTCGAGGACCGGGACGAGATCCGGCCGCAGGTGCAACGCGGCGACCTGGAGGTCGTTGCGTGCCGCGGCGGCGAGCATGCCGGCGTCTCCCGCACGGAGGGCGTGCAGCACGTCCGGGTCGACGGACGGCGTCCGTGCCGGCGGGCCGATGTCGACGGCCCGGCGCTCGCGGTACTCGTCGAGGGCGCGATAGCAGGCGGGGGTGGAGAGCCCGTGGTCGTTCGTGACGATGACCCAGTCGAAGCGCCCGCGTGCGAGCGCCGGACTCAGCTCGTCGCCGCGCCCGGTGCCCACGGCTGTTCCGCCCAGCAGGGCGAACGGCACGTCGGCGCCCAGCCGCGCGGCGAGCGCCTGCAGTTCGGCGTGGCTGAGCTGAGCTCCCCACAGCGCGTCGCAGGCGACGAGCGCGGCCGCCGCATCCGCGGATCCTCCGCCCATCCCGCCGGCGACGGGCACGCCCTTCACGATGTCCAGGTGCACGCCGCCCCGGTAGCCGATCTCGGCCGCCAGCATGCGTGCCGCCCGCACCGCGAGGTTGCGGTCGTCCCGGGGGACGCCGGACACGTCGACGGAGCCGGAGACGGCGATCGTGATCTCATCCGACGGCGTCGCCCAGAGGTCCTCGTACGCGGACACCGCCTGATACGCCGAGGCGACGTCGTGGTAGCCGTCGTCCCCCAGCTGGCCGACCTCGAGGAAGACGTTGATCTTCCCGGGCGCGCGTACATGCACGCTCTCGAGCGGTTGCGAGATGCTCACAGCTTCGAGGACTGCGCCCAGATGTCGACGTCGATGCCGTCGGCGAGGACGTCGATGCGCGTCAGTTCTTCCGTGTCGAACGCCGGACCGTCCAACGCCGCCAGGTTCTCGTCGATCTGGTCCGTGCTGGACGCTCCGATGAGCGCCGATGCGACGGTCGGCTCCCGCAGCACCCACTGCAGCGCCATCTGGGCGAGCGTCTGCCCGCGCTCCTTCGCGATCACGTCGAGACCGCGGAGGGCGGCGAGCGTCTGCTCGGGCAGCGCCTTGTCCGGCAGGGAGGAGCGGTTCTGCGAGCGCCGCCCGCGCCCGTCCTCGAGGTATTTGTCGGTGAGCAGGCCCTGCGCCAGCGGGGTGAAGGCGATGGCCCCCATCCGCTCCTGGCGGAGCACACCGGTGAGACCGTCCTCGACCCAGCGGTTGAGGATCGAGTAGGCGGGCTGGTGGATGACCAGCGGCGTTCCGAGACTGCGGGCCACCGCCGCGGCGACGACCGTGCGCTCGGCGCTGTACGACGAGATCCCCACGTAGAGCGCCTTGCCCTGCACGACGAGCGTGTGCAGGGCCCCGATCGTCTCTTCGATCGGGGTGTCCGGATCGACCCGGTGGGAGTAGAAGATGTCGACGTAGTCGAGGTTCATCCGGGTGAGCGACTGCTCGGCGGAGGCCAGGATGTACTTGCGCGAGCCGAGATCCCCGTGGGGGCCGGGCCACATGTCCCAGCCGGCCTTGGAGGAGATGACCAGTTCGTCCCGGTAGGGCGCGAAGTCCTCGCGCATCATCCGGCCGAAGTTCGTCTCGGCGGAGCCGTGCGGCGGGCCGTAGTTGTTGGCCAGGTCGAAGTGGGTGATGCCCGAATCGAAGCTGTGCCGGAGGATGCTGCGCTGACGGTCGAACGGCACGTTGTCGCCGAAATTCCACCACAGGCCCAGCGATATCGGTGGCAGGTAGAGGCCGGAATCGCCCACCTGACGGTAGTCGAAACGGCTGTAGCGATCCGCCGCTGCCGCATAGGGGCGGTGGATCTCGGGGACGTCGGGACGGAACCGGGGGGCGCTCACCCCTGCAGCCTATCCACGCGGCCGCCCGCGCGCCCCCGTTCGCGGAGGAAACCCCCACGACACACGCGTGACCTAGGCTGACGAGATGGCCGCTCTGTCCGCACTCCCCCCCGATGCGCATCCGTGGTCCTCGCTTCTTGCACGCGAGGACGTCGTGCTCGATCACGGCATGCTCCACCTCCGTCACGACGACGTCTCCCCCGAACACGCCCGCCTCGCCGACCTGCTCCAGATCGCCGGCGCGCTGGAGGCGGCCGACGTGCCCTTCCTGCTCATCCGGCACGGCTACCGCACCCCGGCGCTCGTCGTCGACCTCGGCCGCCGGGAGGACGCCTGGCGCGCCCTGACCCGCCTGTGCGCCACCGAGCCGTATTACGCGAAGCTCAAGGGCGTCGCCACGATGCCCGTCCCCGACCTCGCCCCGCAGGCGGGCCCGGCATCGGTGCGACTCTTCCGCCCGCGCATCACCGGGCCGGGCGGGCTGCGGTACGGCAGCGCGTACGGCGTGCGGCTGGAGTTCTGGCGGATGGGTGCCGAGACGGTCGAAGCACCGCACGGCAACGCGCTCACCCGCCGGGTGACGCCCCGCGCCGACCTCTCGTTCACCGAGGTGGAGCGCTACGGCCGCCGGTGGCGCACCATCACCGGGATGTTCGAACCGCATCCGGGCGAGTTCACCCAGGACATCGACATGGTCTTCTCCTGGGTCGACGGTTCGTCCACCGAGTTCCAGCGCCAGCGTGCCGCACAGATGGCGGGGTACGTGGTCGGCGAAGGCGATGACAGCCCGGCGCGGTACCGTCACGTCGACGAGCTCCGCTATGCGCTGCGCAGCGTCCACATGTACGCCCCCTGGGTGCGCCGGATCTTCGTCGCCACCGACTCCCCCCGGCCCGCCTGGCTCGCCGACGACCCGCGGGTGACGGTCGTGCGCAGCGAGGAGTTCTTCGCCGACGCCTCCGCGCTGCCCACGCACAATTCGCACGCCGTCGAGGCGCAGCTGCACCGGATCGCGGGTCTCGCCGAGCATTTCCTGTACTCCAACGACGACATGTTCTTCGGCCGGCCCGTCCAGCCGGAGCTCTTCTTCTCACCGGCCGGGCTCAGTCAGTTCGTGGAGTGCGACGTACGGATCGGTGCGGGAGCACCCGATCCCCGCCGCAGCGGCCACGACAACGCGCTGCGGGTCAACCGGGCGCTGCTGGCGGAGCGGTTCGGCCGCACCATCACGCACGACCTCGAGCACTGCGCGACACCGCTGCGGCGCAGCGTCGCCGCGGAGCTCGAACAGGCCTTCCCGGCCGACTTCGCGCGTACCGCGGCATCCCGATTCCGGTCGGGGACCGACATCTCGGTCACCAACAGCCTCTACCACTACTACGCGATGTTCACCGGGCGGGCGGTGGCCACGACGGCGCCGCGGACCCGCTACTACCAGACGACGATGGCCGACTCCCTGCGCAGGATGGAGCGGCTCTCCGAGCGCCGGGACGTCGACATGTTCTGCCTGAACGACGGCGGCACCGGCGCGGAGGTCCCCGAGGAGGTGCGCGTGCGGGTCGTGACGGGGCTCCTCGAGCGGATGTTCCCGGTGCGCGCTCCGTGGGAGCGGGACGTCAGCGCAGGATCGGCAGCGGCGCGGTCGGAGGCATCCGTCGCGCACTGACCTCCTGCGCGATCCCGGCACGGTCGAGTCGCCGCTGCGCCTCCGCCGGGTCGATGTACTCCAGGGGACGCGGAGCGTCGACCGCCACCACCGAGTGCACGACGGTGTCGTCGAAGACGTGCACGAGGTTGTAGGACTGCGCACCGTCCTGCGGGCGCGTCCCGCCGACGGGGACGGTGAGGTCCTGCGCGTAGCAGGTGGAGGAGGCGACCGAGACGGGGATCCCGGCGAACGTCGCGAAGGTCGAGTAGTGCAGATGCCCCGCGATGACCGCCCGGACGTCGGTGCCGCGCAGCACGCGAGCCAACGCCGGCTGATCGCGCAGTTCCACGCTCGCCGCCAGCGGCAGCACGCTCGGGACCGGCGGGTGGTGCATGGCGAGGATGGTACCCAGCGGAGCGGGCGCGGCGAGCTCCGCGGCGAGCCATTCCAGCTGCGCCGGTCGCAACTCGCCGTGGTGGTAACCGGGGACCGAGGTGTCGAGCGTGATCAACCGCAACCCGTCCAGCTCGTCCACCCGGTCGATCGGGCTGAGGTCGGCGACGTCGTCGAGGAGGTGGGTGCGGAAGGCGCCGCGGTCGTCGTGATTCCCCATGACCCAGAACACGGGAGCGCCCAGACGCTCCGCGAACGGCTCGACGAGGGCGCGCAGGGTGCGGTAGGCCTCCGGCTCACCGAGATCCACCAGATCGCCGGTGAACACGATGCCGTCGGGGAGGATGCCGCTCGCCTCGATCCCGTCCAGGGCCCGCCCGAGCATGCGAGCGCCGTCCATCCGGTCGAACAGCATTCGTCCTGGTGCACGCAGATGCGTGTCGCTCAGATGAAGAAGCACTCTTTCGGCGGCGGGATACTCTCCCCTGCGCATGGGCTGCGACTCCTCGCTCGCGCTCGTCGGGTCGGCGCGTCCGGGAGAAAATGTTACCGGCGGGTTTCGTACCGGCCTGGGAATGCCCGATGAACGGGATGTGAACGTGTCGGAACGAACGTGTGCCGACGACCCTCAGGACGCGCGTGCGATGCGCTGGAAGTCGTCCACCGTCAGCTGTTCGCCGCGCTCGGTCGGGTCGACGCCGGCCGCTTCGAGGACCGCGGACGCTGCCGCGGCCGAACCGCCCAGTTCCGCCGAGAGCGCCTGCCGGAGCATCTTGCGGCGCTGCTGGAAGGCGGCGTCGACCAGGCGGAACGTGCGCAGCCGCTCCTGCTCGTCGCCGCGGGGCTCCGCCGCCCGCTGGAACCCCACGAGGACGCTGTCCACGTTCGGGACGGGCCAGAACACCTGCCGGGACACGGTCCCGGCCAGGCGCCAGGCGCCGTACCAGGCGGCTTTGACGCTCGGGGCGCCGTACACCTTCGATCCGGGCGGGGCGGCCAGCCGCTCCCCCACCTCGGCCTGCACCATGACGACGCCGCGCTGCAGGTGGTCGAAGTTCTCCAGGAAGTGCAGCAGCACGGGGACCGACACGTTGTAGGGCAGATTCGCCACGAGCACCGTCGGGTCGCCCGGCAGTTCGCTCACCCGCAGCGCGTCCGCGTCCATGACCCGCAGCATCCCGTCCCGCACGCCGTGTGCCCGCGCCGTGGCGGGCAGTCGCTCGGCCAGGCGGTGATCGATCTCCACCGCGACGACGCTCGCGCCGGTCTCCAGGATGGCGAGGGTCAGGGAGCCGAGTCCCGGGCCCACCTCCACGACGTGCTCGCCCGCGGAGACGCCGGCGACCTGCACGATCTTCCGTACCGTATTGGCGTCGACGACGAAGTTCTGTCCCAGCTTCTTCGTGGGGGTGACGTCGAGGTCGGCGGCGAGCGCGCGGATTTCGGCCGCGCCGAGCAGGTGCACGGTCATTCCTTAACTGTAACGAGCGCGACGGTCAATCCTGTCCGCGGCATGCGGAGCGGGTCTAGGGTGAGGCACCGTGAGCACAAGCGATTCTGTTCCCACCGGCTCCTTCTCGATGAAGGGCCCGTACGGACGCCGCGCCATTGGCCTCTCGGTCGCCGCGGCGGTTGGCGGTTTCCTCTTCGGATTCGACTCGTCCGTCATCAATGGCGCGGTCGACTCCATCCAGGGAACGTACGAGCTGAACGCCTTCCTGACCGGCTTCGTCGTCGCCGTCGCCCTCCTCGGCTGCGCGGCCGGGGCATTGATCGCCGGCTCGCTGTCCGACCGCTGGGGGCGCCTGAAGGTCATGCGCCTGGGCGCGGTCATGTTCTTCGTCTCCTCCGTCGGGACGGCACTCACCTTCAGCGTCCCGGACCTCGTCGTCTGGCGCGTGATGAGCGGTCTCGGCATCGGCATCGCCTCGGTGGTCGCGCCGGCCTACATCGCCGAGATCGCGCCTCGCCAGATCCGGGGCAGTCTCGCCTCCCTCCAGCAGCTCGCGATCACGCTCGGTATCTTCGGCGCGCTCATGAGCGACGCGGTGCTGGCCAACACGGCGGGCGGCGCCTCCGAGACCCTGTGGTGGGGCATGGAGGCGTGGCGCTGGATGTTCCTGGTGGGCGTCCTGCCCTCTGCCGTGTACGGCGTCCTGTCCTACACCCTGCCGGAGTCCCCCCGGTTCCTCATCGCGAAGGGCCGCGGCGACGAGGCCCGCGAGATCTTCTCCCGGCTCGTGCCGGCCGTCGACCTCGATCAGACCCTGCGCGAGCTCACCCGGGCGATCGAATCGGACCGCAAGAACCGGAACGCGTCGGTGCGGGGGCCGGTGATGGGCCTGCAGTCCATCGTGTGGGTCGGCATCATCCTGTCGGTGTTCCAGCAGTTCGTGGGCATCAACGTGATCTTCTACTACTCGACGACGCTCTGGAAGGCGGTCGGGTTCGACGAGAGCGACTCTCTGACGATCAGCGTGATCACCTCGGTGACGAACGTGCTGGTCACCCTGATCGCGATCTTCCTGGTGGACCGCGTCGGTCGCAAACCCATCCTGCTGACCGGTTCGGTGCTGATGACGGTGTCGCTGGCGGCCATGGCCGTCGCCTTCACCTTCGCGCAGGGCAGCGGCGAGGACGTTTCGCTCCCGGCACCGTGGGGCACGATCGCGTTGATCGCGGCGAACCTCTTCGTCGTCGGGTTCGGCGCATCCTGGGGACCGCTGGTCTGGGTTCTCCTGGGCGAGATCTTCCCCAGCCGCATCCGCGGGAAGGCGCTCGGTGTCGCGGCGGGCGCCCAGTGGATCGCCAACTTCCTCATCACCGTCAGCTTCCCGGCGATGTCGACGTGGTCGCTCCCGCTCACCTACGGCATGTACGCCCTGTTCGCCGCACTCTCTTTCCTCTACGTGGCGTGGAAGATCCCGGAGACCAAGGGCATGGAGCTGGAGAAGACGGAGACGCTGTTCGTGCAGAAGCCGAAGGCGGCCAAGGCCGACCGGTCCTGACCGCCGGGCGGAGCGGGGCGTGACGGCCAGCGCGTCCCTCAGGTTCTGCGCGTTCTTGAAGGTGACGTTGCCGACGAAGGACAGGTAGTACCCGCGCTCCCCTGCGATCCTTGCCATCGCGATGTTCCTGGTGGACCGCGTCGGGCGCAAACCCATCCTGCTGACCGGTTCGGTGCTGATGACGGTGTCGCTGGCGGCGCCGTGGGGCACGATCGCGCTGATCGCGGCGAACGTGTTCGTGATCGGGTTCGGCGCGTCGTGGGGCCCGCTGGTCTGGGCGCTGCTCGGCGAGATCTTCCCGAGCCGCATCCGCGGCAAGGCGCTGGGGGCGCCAACTTCCTCATCACCATCTCGTTCCCGGCGATGTCGTCGTGGTCGCTTCCACTCACCTACGGCATGTACGCGCTGTTCGCGGCGCTGTCGTTCATCTACGTCGCGTGGCGCGTGCCCGAGACGAAGGGCGCCGACATCGAGCAGACCGAGTCGCTGTTCATCCACAAGAGCGACTCCACCCCGCGCTGACCGCAGCGCGGGGTCGGTGCCGGTTCGTAGACTGCTCCGATGCCTTCCCTCGGTGACGTCATCGCGCCTCGCCGCCTCGGACGGGACTTCCGCTGGCTCCTCGGCTCATCGTGGTCGAGCAACCTGGGCGACGGCATCTCGCTGGCTGCCGCTCCTCTCCTGCTGGCATCCATGACGTCGTCACCGCTGATCGTGGCGGCCGGAGCCATGATGCAGTTCCTGCCGTGGCTGCTGTTCGGCCTGCTCGCGGGCGCGGTCGCCGACCGTCACGACCGGCGCCGGCTCGTCATGATCGCGAACGGATCGCGCGCCCTCGTCGTCGCCGCCCTGGTCGCCTTCCTGCTGACCGGTCAGGCGAACGTCTGGATCGTGCTCGCCAGTGCCTTCCTGTACGGCATCGCCGAGGTGTTCGCCGACTCCGCCGGCGCCACACTCATGCCGATGCTGGTGCGCCCCGGCGACCTCGGCATCGGCAACGCCCGCATGCAGGCGGGGCACCTCGTGGGCAACAACCTCGCCGGGCCGCCCGTGGGCGCCTTCCTGTTCGCGCTCGGGTCGTTCTGGCCGTTCCTGGTCGAGATCCTGTGCGTGCTGCTGGCCGTCGTGCTGATCTCCCGCATCTCGCGCACGCCGGTGCCCGAGCACGACGAGAGCGCACCGACCGGCACGGCGCACGCGATCCGCGAGGGTCTGCACTGGCTGCGGGGAAACCCGCCGGTGCGCACGCTCGTGCTGATCATCCTCGTGTTCAACGTGACGTGGGCGGCGCCGTGGAGCATCCTCGTGCTCTATGCGACCGAGCACCTCGGCATGGGCGCCGTCGGCTTCGGCGCTCTCACGACCGCGTCCGCGCTCGGCGGCCTGGTCGCGATCGGCTGCTTCTCCTGGCTGGAGCGCCACGTGTCGTTCGCGACGCTCATGCGCGTGTGCCTGTCGCTCGAGGTGCTCATGCACCTCGCCTTCGCCCTCACGACGTCGAGCATCGTCGCGTTCGTCATCATGTTCGGCTTCGGCGCCTACGCGTTCGTGTGGGGCACGATCTCGACCACGACACGCCAGCGCCTGGTGCCGATGGAGCTGCAGGGGCGCATCGCGTCGGTGAACATGGTGGGCGTCTTCGGCGGCCTCGTCATCGGCCAGCTCCTCGGCGGCCTCATCGCGCAGGTGTGGGGGCTCACCGCCCCGTGGTGGTTCGCGTTCGCCGGGTCGGCGCTCACGCTCCTGCTGGTGTGGCGCCAGATCTCGCATATCGCCGCCGCTCCCCCGGTCATGGAGCCCGTGATCACGCCCGACACCCCGCACGGCGGCACCTGAGGGTCAGCCGTCCTGCTCCCACGGCAGCCGCACCAGCGGCAGGATCAGCACGCGACCTGCGACGGCGGTGGGATGCTGCGCCATCAGCTGCGCGGCCTCGTCGATCGTCTCCGCCGTGACGAGGTCGTACCCGGCGAACCACTCCTTGAACTCCGGGAAGGGCCCGTCGGTGACGATCGTGCGGCCGTCGCGCACGACGACGGACTTGGCCTGGTCCCGGCCCGCGACCGGCGCTCCGGCCCCCAGCGCGCCGGCCTTGTCGCCCTCCTGCGCCCAGGAGTCCAGCATCCGGCGATCCTCCTCCTGCGGGAGTGGGGATCCGGTCGCGTCGGTCAGGTGGAGCACGAGAAACTGCTGCGTCATGTGGGTTCTCCTGGGGTGCGGGGCCTGGTGGCCGGGCGGGTCTGCATGGCGGGCGGGGCGGGCGCATCGGACGCCGAGGCGGAGACGGATGCCGCCAGCTCCGCGCGACGGCGGGCCAGAAGCGTCACCTCGCCGGTGTTCTCGGCCAGCGCGATCGCACGGTCGTACGCGTCGAGGGCTTCGGCGGCGCGCCCGATCCGGCGCAGAAGCTCGGCGCGCGTCGCATGGAACGCGTCGTGGCCCTCGAGCGCGCCGGCGAGGCTGTCGACGATCGCGAGCGCCGCCTCGGGCGAGTCCGCCTCCGAGACGGCGATCGCCCGGTTGAGGGTGACCAGCGGGTTGGCGGCGATGCGCTCCAGCGCACCGTAGAGCGCGACGATCCGGTCCCAATCCGTGTCGTCCGCGTGCGGCGCGGACGCGTGCACGGCGTTCACCGCCGCGAGCAGCAGGTAACGGTCGAGCCGGGCGGTGCCGCGCTCGACGGCGGTGAACCGCTCGTCGACCAGCGCGAGCCCCTCGTCGATGAGAGCGCGGTCCCACGCATCGCGGTCCTGCTCGTCGAGCGGGACCAGTTGCCCGTCGCCCGAGAGGCGGACCGCGGCGCGGGACTCGGTCAGCAGCATGAGCGCGAGCAGCCCTGTGGTCTCGGCGCGCTCGGCGGTCTCGGCCGGAAAGAGGTCGCGCACCAGGCGCGTCAGGCGGATCGCCTCGGCGCTGAGGTCGGGGCGGAGCGGGTCGGCGCCGGCACCGGACGCGAGGTAGCCCTCGTTGAAGATCAGGTACAGCACGGCCAGCACGCCCACCGCCCGCTCGGGCAGGTCCTCCGGCCCGGGGACGCGGAACGGCACGCCCGCCGCCCGGATCCTCGCCTTGGCCCGCGTCAGGCGCTGCGCCATCGTGGTCTCCTGCACCAGGAACGCCCGTGCGATCTCGGCGACCGTGAGGCCCCCGACGATCCGCAGCGTCAGCGCGACCTGCGCATCGATCGCCAGCACCGGGTGGCAGCAGGCGAAGATCAGGCGCAGGCGGTCGTCCTCGACCGCGCCGACCTCCTCGGCCGGGGAATCGTCCGCGAGCATGAGCGCCTCCTGATGCAGCTCGTCGCGTCGCGCCTCGCGCCGCAGCCGGTCGATGGCCCTGCGGTGCGCCGTCGTCGTGATCCAGGCCCCGGGCTGCGGCGGCACGCCGTCGACGGGCCAGCGCTGCACCGCGACGGCGAACGCCTCGGCCGCGGATTCCTCGGCGATGTCGAGGTCGCGGAAGCGCCGCACCAGGCCCGCCACCACGCGCGCCCATTCCTCCCGTTGCGTGCGCGCGAGGGCGGCGGCGACGTCGGTGCTCACGCTCGCCCTCCTTCGCCTCGATGCGGGGTCGGCCCGGCGGGGACCCTCACCAGGTCCACGAACGGGGATCCCCCGATTCGACATCCTGCGGCGAGGAAAGTGCAAGAGCGTCATTCCCGCTTCGGTGCTGTCGAATCCGGCGGTGGCCGACCGTGGACATGGTGAGGGCCGGCTCACCGGGTCTCTCTGACGACGAGAGGTGGACGCCATGTACGACCGGATCACGACGAACGGCCGGATCCCGCCCGACGCGCCGACCGACGGCGCCGCGCGGCCCGAACCCGTGCTGTCGCCGCGGCAGCGGCGCGCCGCGCGCCGGCACGCCTACTGGGAAGAGCTGTCGGAGTTCCTGCTGTCGATCCCCGCCGGCGTCGGCATCCGCATCGGCGGCTGACCGGCCGGGATCCTTGGTTTGGGGCGCACTCCGTCCCAAACCAGGCAGGCCCGGGGAAGAACCCGCCCCAAACCAGGGCGGCCGGGACGACACGCGCCGCGAACCGGGATGCCGGGACGAGAGGCGGCCCGAATCGGGGGTCAGTCCTCGAAGGAGCCGTACGCCGCCACGGTGTTCGCCGCGATCTGCGTGCACAGTTCGTCCACCTCGACGCCGAGCTCGGCCGCCATGAAGCGCACGGTCACCGGCACCAGGTAGGGCGCGTTCGGTCGCCCGCGGTAGGGCACCGGCGTCAGGAAGGGCGCGTCCGTCTCGACGAGGATCCGATCCCGGGGCGTGACGGCCAGCGCGTCCCTCAGGTTCTGCGCGTTCTTGAACGTGACGTTCCCGGCGAAGGACAGGTAGTACCCGCGCTCCCCCGCGATCCGGGCCATCTCGGCGTCGCCGGAGAAGCAGTGGAAAACGGTGCGCTCCGGGGCGCCGACGCGCTGCAGTGTGTCGAGGACCGCGTCGTGCGCGTCGCGGTCGTGGATCTGCATCGCCACGTCGTGCTTCTTCGCGAGGGCGATGTGCGCCTCGAAGCTCGCGTACTGCGCGGGCAGCCCCTCCTCCGGTGTGCGGAAGAAGTCGAGGCCGGTCTCGCCGATCGCCCGGACCCGGGGCTGGGCGGCGAGCTCGTCGATCACGCCGATCGCCTCGTCCAGACGCCCGGCCGCGGCGTACGCCGGTGCTTCGTTGGGATGGATCGCCACCGCGGCCAGCACGCGCGGGTGGGCGGCCGCGGCCCACGCCGACCAGCGGCTGGACTCGATGTCCCCGCCGGCCTGGACGACGCCGAGGATGCCGACCCCGGCGGCCCGCTCCAGCTGCTCGTCGAGGCTGAGCGAGGCCTCGCCGTCCTGGATCTCCAGGTGGCAGTGGTTGTCGTAGACCGGCACGGTCAGCGGCTCGGGAGCCTGCGGGTACGACACGTCCCGCGCACCCTTCTCCCGGGTGCGGACGTAGGTGCTCGGGTCGTTCTCGCTCACGCGTTCTCGATGCGGGGGAACAGCGGTGCGAGCCCGTTGACCGACGTCCCGGGGCGCAGGACGCCCCAGGTCCCGGCCTCACGGAGCGGCTGGTCCTGCAGGCGGCCGATCGACTCGGCGGCCCCGAGGGCGATCCAGAGCTTCTCGGTGGACTCCGGCATCACCGGCGAGAGCAGCACCGCGAGGGCACGCAGGCCCTCCGCGGCGGTGTACAGCACGGTGCCGAGGCGGGCACGCTGGGCGTCGTCCTTGGCGAGCGCCCACGGCTCGTTCTCGGTGATGTAGCCGTTGAGCGCGTCCACGATCGTCCAGATCGCGGTGATCGCCTCGTCGATCCGGAACCGCTCGATGGCGGCGTCGGCGTGGGCCGCCGCATCCGCCACGGTCTTCTGGATGACGAGGTCCGCCTCCGTGTAGTCGCCGGCGGGCGGGATGACGCCCTCGAAGTAGCGCTCGATCATCGCGGTGGTGCGCGAAGCCAGGTTGCCGAAGCCGTTCGCGAGCTCGGCCTGATACCGCGCCGCCAGGTCCTCCCACGAGAAGGAGCCGTCCTGCCCGAAGGCGATCGCGGACAGGAAGTAGAACCGGTACGCGTCCGAGCCGAACACGTCGGTGATCTCCGAGGGACCGATGCCGGTGAGCTTCGACTTCGACATCTTCTCGCCGCCCACGAGCAGCCAGCCGTGCGCGAAGACGCCGCGCGGCACCTCGAGTCCCGCCGCCATCAGCATCGCGGGCCAGATGACCGCGTGGAAGCGGAGGATGTCCTTGCCCACGACGTGGTAGGCGGGCCAGCGGCGCTGGAACTGCTCCTCGTCCTCGCCGTAACCGATCGCGGTGGCGTAGTTGAGCAGGGCGTCGACCCACACATAGATGACGTGCGTGGAGTCCCACGGCACCTTGATGCCCCAGTCGAACGCGGAACGCGAGATGGAGAGGTCCTTGAGCCCCGACCGCACGAAGGAGATGACCTCGTTGCGCGCCGATTCCGGCCGGATGAAGTCCGGGTTCTCCTTGTAGAGCTTCAGCAGGGGCTCTGCGAACTCGCTGAGCTTGAAGAAGTAGTTCTTCTCCTGCAACAGCTCCAGCGGCTTGGAGTGGATGGCGCAGACCTTGAGGCCTTCGAAGGCGCCGGTGCCGTCGAGGATCTCCGACTCCGGTTTGAACTCCTCGCAGCCCACGCAGTAGAGCGCCTCGTACTCGCCCGCGTAGATGTAGCCGCGGTCGTAGATCGCCTGCACGAAGCGCTTCACGCGCTCCTCGTGCCGCTCCTGCGTCGTGCGGATGAAGTCGTCATTGGCGACGTCCAGGGTCTCGAGCAGGGGGAACCACGACTCGCTGACGAGCTTGTCCACCCATTCCTGCGGCGTGACGCCGTTGGCGGCGGCCGCGCGGAGCATCTTCTGCCCGTGCTCGTCCGTCCCGGTCAGCATCCAGGTGTCGTCGCCCGCCTGACGGTGCCAGCGCGCCAGGGTGTCGACGGCGACCGTCGTGTACCCGTGGCCGATGTGCGGCACATCGCTCGGGTAGTAGATGGGCGTCGTGATGTAGAAGGAACGGCCGGTGCTCACCCGATGATTCTAGGCGGGCGGGATGCGCCGGTCCGCCGTCGTGGTCTCGGGCGCTGCGGATCAGTCGCGTACGGCCAGCGCTGCCTGGTACAGCTCCCGCGAGGAATGGCCGGTGTGTGCGGAGACCTCCCCGGCCGCATCCTTCAGCCGGACCCCCTCGCGCACGAGCTCGAGCACGCGCGTCACCGCGTCCGGGAACGCCATCGCCGAGCGCGACGCCCCCTCGACGACGACGACGATCTCGCCGCGCACGCCCTCCGCCGCCCAGGCAGCCAGGTCCTCGAGCGGACCGCGCTTGACCTCTTCGTGCAGCTTCGTGAGCTCCCGGCACACGGCGGCGCGCCGGTCGGGCCCGAACGCGTCCGCCATCGCCGACAGCACCTCGGCGATCCGCGAGTTCGCCTCGAAGAACACCATCGTGCGGGCCTCGGCCGCCAGATCCGCCAGTGCGCGGCGGCGGTCGCCGGGCTTGCGGGGCAGGAAGCCCTCGAAGGTGAACCGGTCGGTCGGCAGCCCCGACACCGCCAGCGCCGTGAGCACGGCGGACGGGCCGGGCAGCGCGGTCACCGGCACGTCCTGGGCGGCGGCCTCGGCGACGACCCCGTAGCCCGGGTCGCTGACGGTCGGCATGCCGGCGTCGCTGAGGAGCAGGATGTCCTCGGTCGCGGCCCGGCGAACGAGCTCCGCGGCGCGCTGCTTCTCGTTGTGGTCGTGCAGCGCGATCAGCTGCGGGCGGTTCTCGACCCCGAGCGCGGCGAGCAGCCGCTGCGTCGTGCGGGTGTCCTCCGCCGCGATCACGGTCGCCGTCTCGAGTGCCTGGACGAGCCGGCGCGTCACGTCGCCCAGATTTCCGATGGGCGTCGCCGCGAGGATGATCACGGCCCCAGCATAAGCTGGGCGGCGTGACCACGAGCGCTTCGCCGTTGCTTCCGACGGTGCGCCCGACTCGTTACGACCGGTGGATGGCACGGGTGCGGGCGAGCCCTGCGCGCACCCGCCGGCTGGACCTCTGGACCCCGGTCGCGATCACCCTGCTCGCCGCGCTGGCACGATTCGTGAACCTGGGCTCCCCGCAGGAGCTCGTCTTCGACGAGACCTACTACGTCAAGGACGCCTGGTCGCAGTGGAGCCTCGGCTACACCTCGAACTGGCCCGAGGGCGCCGACGCCGACTTCGCCGCCGGTGACCCGGCGGGCTTCCTGCGGACCGCGAGCTTCTCGGTGCATCCCCCGCTCGGGAGATGGCTGATCGCCGTCGGGATGTGGCTGTTCGGACCGGAGAACGCGTTCGGATGGCGCTTCTCGGCCGCACTGTTCGGCACCGCGACCGTGCTCCTGGTCTACCTCGTGGCGAAGACGCTGACCCGCTCGACGCCGGTCGCGGCCGTGGCCGGGTACCTGCTGGCGATCGACGGCCTGGCGATCGTGCTGAGCCGGGTCGCCCTGCTCGACGGATTCCTCGCCTTCTTCATCGTCCTGACCTTCTGGTTCGTCCTGCTCGACCGGCGCACGCACCTCGCCCGTCTCGCCGAACGGCTCCGGGACCGCCCACCCGGGATGTTCGGGCCGGTGCTCTGGCACCGGCCGTGGCTCGTCGCCGCCGGTGCCGCAGCGGGTGCGGCCACCGCCGTGAAGTGGTCGGGGCTCTACGTCCTGGCTGCGGTGGGTCTCTACGCCGTCGTCGTCGACGCGCTGGCCCGCCGCCGCGCGGGTGTGGGCGCGTGGCCCGTCGATGCCATCCGCCAGGGCGTCGTGGCGTTCGTGCTGCTCGTCCCCGTCGCGGTCGTCGTCTACCTCGCCTCCTGGATCGGCTGGCTGGCCGGCTCGGGCGGGCACAAGCGACAGAGCGCACTGGCCGAGCCGCTCTCCGCGTTCTGGTCGTGGGTGCCGACGTCCCTGCAGAGTCTCTGGCGCTACCACGAGTCGATGTACGCCTTCCACGTCGGGCTCTCGACGCCGCACAGCTATCAGAGCGCCGCCTGGCAGTGGCCGCTGCTGGTGCGTCCCACGTCGATGTACTGGGACAAGTCGGGCGACACCGTCGAAGCCATCTCGAGCATCCCGAACCCGCTCATCTGGTGGGGCGGGATCGCGGCGGCGGTCTTCCTCGTCGTCGTCTTCATCCGTCGGCGGGATCCCGCGGCCGGCGTCGTCCTCCTCGGGATCGGCGCGACCTACCTGCCGTGGCTGCTCTACCCCGAGCGCACGATCTTCCAGTTCTACACGGCGGTGATGGCACCGTTCCTCGTGCTCGCCATCGCGCTGACCGCCCGGGAGATCGTCGCCGGTCCCGGGACGTCTGCCGAGCGCCGCGTCGCCGGTCAGCGCGTGATCCTGGTGTTCCTCGTGGTGGTGACCCTGGTCAGCGCCTTCTGGTACCCCGTCTGGGCGGGCATGCCGGTGCCGTACGTCTTCTGGCGCCTGCACAACTGGGTGCCGACCTGGGTCTGAGGACGCTCAGTCCGTCGCGCCGGGTTCGGCCGAGAGGATCTCCTCCGCGCCGGCCTCGACATCCACCGGCACGGCGATCGGTCGCCCGCCCGTGAACGCCTCGTGCTCGCGCATGACGACCGCCTCGATGTCGACCGTCCGCAGATGCGGGAACCGCTGGGAGAGCCGGTGCACCACCGCCACGTAGGAGGTGAGCTCCCAGCCGTCGACGACGTGCGTGTCGGCGCGGTCCTCCCCGGAGGGGAACGAGATGGGGGTCACCGCACCATCGTCGCACCCCGGCCTGCGGCGGGGGTGCTCCGGAGCAGGTAAGTAGATCGTTGAGCAAGAATGCTGCCGAGTCACTCGGCGAGCGCGGTCAGCGCCGGGGGGTGACGTGCGCGTCGACCTGGTCGACGGCGTTCTGCAGGCGAGCGAGCGTGTCCATGACGATGGTCGCCTCGTCCGGCGACATGTCGATCACCGCGGCCAGCATCCGTTCGTGCATGTCCCCGAGGGTCTTGCGCACCTCTTCGTCCGTGTCGACCGTGGGGATCACGTAGATACTGCGCCGATCGGTCGCGTGCCGCTCGCGGCGCACGTGACCGGACTTCTCGAGCCGATCGATGATCGCCGTCATCGACGCCGTCGACACCCCGAGATACCGAGCGAGCTCTCCCGGGGAGACCAGCTGGTCCTTCTGCCTGGCCTTGAGTAGATAGCGGAGCACGAGCAGGTCGTTCTCCCCCATGGACATCGACTCGCGCGTGCGGCGACGCATCGCCACCTCCGCCGCGCGGTACATCCGGAAGGCCTGCAGCAGGGCGATGGCGCGACGGCGACGGTCGTCGTCGGCGTCCGAATACCAATAGCCGCTGTTCGGATCGGTCGGGTCGGGCATGAGTTCGATGATAGAGGCGTAGTCCCCTGCCACGGCACGACCTCCTTCCGGCTCCGGACATCCGGGATGCCTCACCAGTTTAGCTAAATATTCAAACTATCCGCCGTCGGCACCGGCGAGCAACTCGGACACCTCGTGCACGGGCAGCCGGCAGACGAAGCCGCGGCAGTCGTACGCGGTCGCCCGGCCGTCCCGGAGCACGCGGTCGGCCAGCAGCCCGAAGCCCGCGTCCGCCCACCGCCGGGCGGTCGGCTCGTCCAGGCAGACGACCGTGTCCGCTCCCATCCCCCGCGCGGCCGCCGCCAGCGGATCGTCCCTCCGGTCCGCGATGACGACGATCTGCCGTGGCGGCTGCAGCAGACGGGCGGCGACGCGCAGCACCGCGCCGTGCGCGAACGGCTCGGTTCGGGCGCGGCCCATCCGCGACCGCACGACGTCCTCGGCGATTGCACGGTACTCCTCCCCGCCGCCGAGTTCCCACAGGGTCAGGGCCGCCGAGGCCAGCGCCGACGTGCCGGACGGGCGGTCGATGTCCGCCTCGTCCGCGATGGGGGCGTCCAGCCGCCCCAGCACCGGGTCCCGGCCGCCCGGCACCTGCAGCCCCTCGCCCGTGCGGCAGAGATCGACGAGGCGCCGCGCCTCCCGCACGTAGGCGAGCTCGCCGGTCGCCGTGCCGAGCGCCAGGAGGCCCTCCGCATACGCCCCGTAGTCCTCCAGCGTCGCCGGCGCCGACGAGGGGATCTCGTCCAGCGAGGCGCGCCGCAATCGTCCCGCCTCGTCCAGATTGCTCTCTTCCAGGGCGTCGACCGCCCGGCGGGCGGCGTCCAGCAGTCCCGGCAGCGCGAAGCGGGTCCCGGCATCCGCGAGCGCCGCGATGGCCAGTCCGTTCCACGCCGTGATCACCTTCCCGTCCACGGCGGGGGCGGGAAGGTCCGCGCGCTCCGACGCTCCCGCGAGGTAGAACGCCCCTTCCCTCCGCTCCCCGGCGATGATCGATTCGGAGTCCTGCGCGGCCGCGAATCCGCCCGCGGGCGTCTGCAGGGTGTCGAGGAGGAAGCCCGCGATCCCGGCGGCGACGTCCGGGCGCTCCGCGTCGACCGCCACCTCGATCAGTCCGGCGTTGTCGGAGAGCATCCGCTCGTAGTGCGGCTGCGTCCAGTCGCGTCGGGTCGCGTACCGGAAGAACCCGCCGTCGACGTGGTCGCGCAATGGCGACCGGGCCATCGCGTCCAGGGTGCGCGCCGCCAGGGCGCCCGCGTCCGGTCGCAGGTCCGTGAACAGCGGCGACTGCAGGAACCGCAGCACCGGCACCGTGGGGAACTTCGGCGTGCCGGGCGCGGCGTCCGCTGCGGCGAAGCCGCCGTGGACGGGATCCTCCGCGGCGGCGACCACATCGGCGATCCGGGTCAGATCGTCGATGGTCGGCAGGCCCGCATCCCCGGCATCGCGCGCCGCCTGCAGCGCGTCGTGCAGGGCCTGGGAGGTCTCCGTCACCGCCTCGCGGCGCTCGGTCCACGCCTCGGCCACGGCACGGATCACGTCGCGGAAGGCCGGCATCCCCCCGCGCGCCTGCGCGGGCCAGTAGGTCCCGGCGTAGAACGGCCGACCCTCGGGCGTCGTGAACACCGACAGCGGCCAGCCGAGGTGGGGGGTGAACGCGGAGGCGGCCGCCAGCATGACGGCATCCACTTCGGGATGCTCCTCCCGGTCGACCTTGATCGCCACCAGCTCACGGTTGAGCAGCGCCGCCGTCTGCGGGTCGGCGAACGATTCCTCCGACATCACGTGGCACCAGTGGCACGTCGAGTAACCGATCGACACGAGCACGGGGACGTCGCGGCGACGGGCCTCCTCGAACGCCTCGTCGCCCCAGGCGAACCAGGCCACCGGCTGACCTGCGTGCGCGCGTACGTAAGGACTGGCGGATGCGGCGAGCCGGGACGACATGCCCCCAGGGTAGACGCAGAGAATACTGCATCCCAGGGGTCCCCCTGAGCCCTCAGATCCCTGTGATAGGAAAGGGGAACGCTCCCGGCTGCTTCGGGATCGTCGGGTGCACGGTGGACGCGGGGAAGGGGGCGGGGTGGCGCAGAGACTCCCCGCAGCACCCCCGGTGCTGCCCGGCTTCACCTACGTCCGTCCGCTCGGCACCGGCGGGTTCGCCGACGTCTTCCTCTTCGAACAGGACATGCCGCGCCGGCCGGTCGCCGTGAAGGTGCTGCTCGAGGACCTCGTCGACGAGGGCCTGCTGCGCATGTTCAACGCGGAGGCCGACGTCATGGCGCGGTTGAGCTCCCACCCCTCCATCCTCACCATCCATCAGGCGAGCATCTCCTCCGACGGGCGCCCGTACCTGGTGATGGAGTACTGCCCCAATTCCCTGAGCTCCCGCTACCGGCGCGAGGTGATCCCGGTCGCCGAGGTCCTCCAGGCCGGTATCAAGATCGCCTCCGCGCTCGAGACCGCCCACCGGTCCGGCCTCCTGCACCGGGACATCAAACCTTCCAACCTGCTCATCACCGCCTTCGGCTCCCCCGTCCTGTCCGACTTCGGCATCGCCACGGCGCTCGGCGGACGGGGCGAGGAGGAGGTCTTCGCGATGTCGGTGCCGTGGAGCGCGCCGGAGGTCGTGGACGAGCGCGTCGCCGGTTCCGTCCCGGCGGAGGTGTGGAGCCTCGGCGCCACCGTGTACTCCCTGCTCTCCGGTCGCAGCCCGTTCGAACGACCCGGGTCGGGGCAGAACTCCCGGGACCAGCTGAAGTCCCGCATCCGCCGGGCGGCGTACACGCCGATCGGCCGCGAGGACGTGCCGGCGAGCCTGGAGGCCGTGCTGAGCCGCTCCATGCAGCGCGACCCGGCCGCGCGCCAGGCATCGGCGGCCCAGTTCGCCTACGAGCTGCAGCTGGTCCAGCACGAGCTCGGACTCCCGCACACCCCCATGGAGGTGGCCGTCGACGAGTGGGCGTCCGCGGGCGCGCCCGTCGATTTCTCCGACGACCGCGCCCGGGGCCCGGTGCGCCCTTCCGTGCACTACGAATCCCGTCGTCCGGTGCGCGCACGCGCCGCAGCCCACCGTCCGGACGAGGGCACCGTGCTCGCCGGGGCGGAACCTGCCCGGCGGGGACTGTCCGCCGGGATGGTCGCCGCCATCGCGATCGGTGCGGCCCTCGCGATCGCCGCCGCGGTCGCCGTGACCCTGCTCGTGGTGGGGGGCTGAGGTGGCCGCCGCAACGGACGCCCCCCGCATGTCCCGGCGCGGGTGGATGCTCGGGGGCGCCGTCGCTGCGGTGATCGCCGTCGTCGTGACCCTCGCCGTGGTGTGGCCGGGCTTCGACGCGCAGCAGACCCCTCCCGACGACGGCAGCATCTGGGCCCTGCAATCCGGCGAGGGGCGCCGCTACGCGCGCGTGAACACGACCGTGGGCGAGATCGACACCGTCAAGCAGGTCGAGAACCCGAGCAGCATCGTGCAGGACGCCGAGCACCTGCTCGTCTTCGCGGAGGGCGGCACGCGGTTCGCGGACGTGGACATGGCGACGCCGCAGGATCTGGATGCGGACGCCGAGGACATGTTCCAGAACACCCCGGCCGGCACCGTCGCCGTCGTCGCCGAGGGCGCCCTCGTGGCCTACCTCACCGATCGCGGCGCCGTGTACGCCGCGCCTCTCGGGGCGCAGGACCGGACCACCGCGATCGATCCCTACGCCGACGAGGACGGCGAGGATCGTCCGACCTTCGTGGCGACCGCCATCGCGGTGGGCCTCGACGGGGTCGTCCACGCCTACTCCGCGGCGGAGGGACGGGTGATCCGCGCGGACGGGACGACGGGGCGGGTGCTCGGCTCGGACACGATCGAGGACGCGCCCGCCGAGAGCGTCCAGCTCACCGCGTCCGGGGACGGCTGGGCGCTGCTGGCCACCGACTCCGGGGATCTCTGGGTGCGTGGACGCACCGCCCCCATCCCCACCGGCACGACCGGCGGCGTCCTCCAGCGATCGACGTCGACCGGCGAGACCGTCTACATCGCCGACGCCACCGGGCTCGTCGCCGTGCCCCGGGACGGATCCGCGCCCGACCGCACCGAGGATGCGGCGCGGGGCGTTCCGGCCGCGCCCGCCGAGCTCGACGGCGTCGTCTACGGCGCCTGGCTCCCCGAGGGCGGGGCGTCCGGCACCCTGTGGAGCAGCGCGGACGGGGCGCGGAGCCTCGACTACCGGGGTGCGCAGCTCGGCGACGAGGTCGCCCCGGCGTTCCTGTCCAACGGTTCGCGCATGATCCTCAACGAGACCCGATCGGGCTGGGTCTGGACGCTGCCGGACGGCGCGCTGGTCGCGTCGTCGCAGCAGTGGGATGCGGAGGACGAACAGCCCACCGTCCAGCAGGACGAGGTCGAGGCGGAGCGCGTGATCGACCCGAAGCCGCCGATCGCGGTGGACGACGCCTTCGGTGTCCGCGCCGGACGCAGCGTCGTCCTTCCCGTGATGCTGAACGATCACGACCCCAACGAGGACGTCCTGAGCATCGTCGCGGCCTCCGTCGAGGGCCTCGACCCGTCCTTCGGCTCGATCGCGCCCTCGAACCAGCAGCAGGAGCTCGTCGTCCGGGTCGCGCCGGACGCAGCCGGCACGGCGACGTTCCGCTATCGGGTGACCGACGGCACGACGGCCGACGGACTGACGTCGGAGCCGGCCACGGTGACGCTGCGCGTGGTTCCGGAGGAGGAGAACTCCGCCCCCGTGTGGTGCGGCACGGACGGATGCCTGTCGAGCTGGCCGGATCCGCAGGTCGTACCCGGGGGCACCGTGTCCGCCAACGTGCTGGAGGGGTGGGTCGATCCGGACGGCGACCCGATCTACGTGTCACAGGCGGTGAACCAGTCCGGCATCGGCTCCCTCGTGCTGGACCCGCAGGGCACCGTGACGTTCCAGCATCCGAACCCGAACGCGACCGAGGCGCAGACGATCCCGATCGCGATCGGCGTCTCGGACTCGCGCGGACTCACCGCCGACAAGCCGCTCGAGATCACGGTCACCCCGAGCCCCCAGCTGACCGCCCAGTCCTTCGCGGTCGTGGGCACCGCCGGCGCCCCCACCACCGTCGACGTGCGCCCGCACATCACCGGCGTCACGGGCGGTCTCTCCATCCGCTCCGCGAACGCGCTCGACGACTCCGGTGCCGACATCGCCGTCAACAGCGTGGCCGGCACCTTCCAGTTCACCGGCGCCACACCCGGCTCGTACATCGTGCAGTACGTGGTGGCCGACGAGGCGGCGGAGGCGACCGGAATCGTCCGCGTGACCCTCGTGGACCCGGCACAGACGCAGATCTCCACACCGCCGCTCACTGCCTTCGTCCGCCCCGGCGAGGACGCCACGATCGACATCGTCTCCGCGGTGTCCAATCCCGCCGCCCTGGTGCTGCTGGCCAGCGACGTGCGGACGACCCCGGATGCCGAGGCGACCCTCGCCGTCGACCTGGTCGGTCAGAGCATGCTGCGCGTCGCGGGCGCGACCGACGACGGACAGCCCGGCACACTCGGCGTGGTCGCCTACACGATCTCCGACGGCACCGGGAACGCCTACACCACCACGACCGGCGAGGTCACGGTCGTGCTGCTCCCCCCGGCCGATGCGGAACCGCCCATCGCGGTCGACGACGCCGTCACGGTGCGGGCGGGGACGCAGATCGACATCCCGGTGCTCCTCAACGACACCGCACCCACGGGCGCGCAGTTCGCGATCGACGCCTCCACGATCTCGAACGACTCCGGCGAGGGCCTCGCCTTCGCGACGGGCCGGCTGCTGCGCTACCTGGCCCCCGAGCAACCGGGGACCTACACGGTCGGCTACACGATCTACCGCATGGGTTTCCCGGACATGACCGACACCGCCCGGGTCACCATCACCGTGCTCCCCGATGAGAACAACGCCGCGCCGGTGCCGCACATGCTCGTCGGCCGTGTCCTCAGCGGCGCGGCGGTATCCATCCCGTTCGACCGGTTCGCCGTGGACCCGGACGGCGACGCGGTCACCCTGGACCGCATCGCGGCCCAGCCGGAGCGCGGATCGGCGACCGTCTCCGCCGAGGGCGACGCGATCATCTACACGAGCTCGGCGGGTGACAGCGGGCAGGTGACCTTCACGTACCAGGTGCGCGACTCGCTGGGGGCGACCGGCACCGGCGAGGTCCGCGTGGGCGTGCTCGACGCCGAGTCCGATCCGAGTCCGGTCACCTACAGCGACTACCTGCAGGCGCAGGCACGCGAGGACGGCGAGGTCGTCGTCCGTCCCGCCGACAACGACATCGACCCCTCCGGCAGCGAGCTCGAGGTGATCGACGTGCGCCCCAACGCGGAGGTCGGCTCGGCCGAGTACCGCGCGATGGACGCCATGATCGCGGGCCTCGACGACAGCGTCGTGTCGCTGGAGTCCGGCACGCAGCTGGGCACCTACTCGTTCGCCTACACGGTGCGCAACGCCAACGGGGACACGGCCATCGGGCTCATCGTGCTCAAGGTCGTGCGCGATCCCGTTCCGGACTACCCCGTGGTGCGGGACACGTCGCTGACCATCGAGACCCGGGAGGACTTCCCCGACGGGATCGATGTGCTCAGCGGCAAGGTCTCCTGGACCGCGGGCGACGCCTCGGGGCTCAGTCTGTCGCTGTGGGGGGACAACCCCGGGATCGAGGTGGACGGATGGCGCATCTCCGGACGCATCCCGGACGAGACCCTGCTGATCCCGTTCGAGGTGTCGGGAACGTCCTTCGACGGCAGCGAGGTCACCTCCTACGGCTTCCTGCGGGTGCCGGGCACCAACGACCTCCAGCTGACCCTGCGCGCTTCCGCCGCCACCGTCCAGGTCGATGAACGGGGCACGGTGGACATCGATCTCGATCGCGCCGTCGCCCTCCCCCCGCGCAGCGACATCGAGATCGACGGTTCCCGCATCGCGGTCGGCGGAGCCCGGGCCCAGGCCCGCTGCGAGCTGCAGTCCGCGACGGTCGTCCGGTACAGCGCCGGCGCGGGTGCGCCGTGGACCGACACCTGCACGGTGCCGGTGCGCCTGGTCGGGCAGGAGTCCTTCACGTTCCTCACGGTGCACGTCGAGGTCGTCGCGGAGAACCCGCAGCCGGAGCTGCGTCCCGCATCCCTCACGGTGAGCCCGGGGGCCTCCTCGACCTACGACCTCACGGACATGACCACCTGGGCGGGAACCGAGGACTGGGCGGCGCTCAGCTATGGCCTCGGCTACACCGGTGACCAGTTCACGGTGACCCAGCAGGGCACGCAGGTCACCGTCACGGCGAAGGACGCTGCTCGCCCTGGCCGCCAGGAGCCGGTCACCGTCACCCTGCCGAGCCACCGCGACGTCCGCCCGTCCACGCTGGCGCTGACGGTCGGTCCCGCCCCCTCCACACTGCCCAAGGGCGCGACCCTGACCCAGCAGTGCTCCCAGGCCTCGGGCACGAGCTGCACCATCTCCGTCATCGGCGGGGGCGGGGAGGTCAACCCGCTGCCCGGGACGCCGCTGAAGGTCGTGGCGGTCGGGACCGGGGCCGGCGGGAGCTGCGCCGGGGTGTCCTTCTCCGTCGCCGGTCCCACCGCGCTGCAGGCGGCGTGGGCGGCGGATGCGGAAGGCACCCGGTGCACCGTCGGGTTCACCGTCGAGGACGCGCAGGGCCGGCAGTCCAGCGGAGACCGCAACGGTCAGGTCACGCTCGATCTGCAGGGATACCCCAAGGGCCCCAACAGCGTGATGCAGACGGCCCACGGCGACCGCTCCATCACCCTGCGGGTCGACCCGGGCGCCGCCGCGAGCGCGTATCCCGCGCTGCAGGGGTTCCGCATCTTCGACGGCGGGCAGCAGGTCACCACGTGCACCGCGGCCGGCGCCTGCCAGCCCTTCCAGGTCGCGGTCAACGGCGACCAGCGCACCTACGAGGCCCGTGCCTACAACAGCGTCGGCGATTCCCGCTCCGGGGTGAGCGTGCGCGCCTGGGGGTACCGCGCGCCCTCCGTCGGCGCAGTCACGGCGGAGCCGATCTACGACGCGCGCCGCACGAGCGCCGACACCGGCGTCGTCCGCATCCGCATCCAGAACACCGACGACGAGGTGCGCAGCTACAGCGTGACCGGCACCTCCTCGCCCGTACCCCGCGGCCGAGGCGAGTACACCGAAGTGGACGTGCAGCTGCCGGTGGGCCCCGCCACGATCCAGGTCACCCCGACCAGCGCGAACTCCGCGCCCGACGGCAGCGGGTCGGTCGGTTCCTCCGGTTCGGCGAGCGTCACGGTGGCGGGGCTCCCGCATACCGGGGGCGTCTCGGTCGTGGCTGAGTCGGCGACGGCCCTGACCGTCTCGGCCGCACCCATCGACGCGAACGGCAGCACACGCCCCACCGAGACGATCTACGTGGCCGTCCGCGCCGGTGGCGACTTCTCCTGCTCGGTCGGCTCCGACGGAACGGGGCTCCGGGTGTCCGGGTCGCGCGAGGTCGTGTCCGACTCCCCCGTCATCGGCGGACTGCGCGAGAACGAGAAGTACACGGTGGGGGCGTGCGTGGGCAACGGCTTCGGCGCCGCCAAGACCGGCACGGCCGACGGCTGGGCCTGGGCGCAGCCGGAGGCGCCCACCGGTGGCACGTACACGATCCGTCGCACCACGCCCTCGGGCACCGTCGCGTACGTGGTCGACGACGTGCGGGTGCCCAGCAGGTCCGGATTCGAGACCATCATCGACGGCGGCTCCCCCGCGATCGGCGCCGAACGGTCCATGACGGCGAAGTACTGCGTCCGCAATTCCAACCAGGAGCGCTGCAGCCCTCCCGGGGCGATCCTCCCGGCCGACGCCGCCAAATCCACCCAGGTCACGCTGTTCGAGCCGGCCGTCTCGGTCTGCCGTGTCGGCGCTACGCTCAAGGCGACCCTGGGACAGAACCCCGGCGGGCTCGGGACCGTCTCGATCGACCCCGGCTCGGTCACCTATTACGGCGACACGTCGCTGGGGTTCCCGGTCCGCATCCCGCCCGCGGAGGGCGCCCCGCTGACGGTTCCGAACGGCACGGTCCGGGTGACCGCGAAGGTGCTGTTCAGCTGGACGAGCCCGCAGGCCGCCTACCAGCAGGAGTCCTTCAGCGTCGACTTCCGCCGCTGCACCGGCACCGTGGACCCCAACCCGCCCGAGCCCGAGCCCGAGCCCGAGCCGGAGCCCGAGCCCACCGATCCCCCGACCGAAGGAACCAACCCATGACCGTGACCCCGGAACAGACCACCTGGTTCCAGGAGACCTTCGATCTGCTCGTGGAGAACGTGGAGCAGGTCGTCCTGGGCAAGCGACACGTGATCGAGCTCGCCTTCGCGGCCCTGGTCTCCCGCGGTCACCTCCTCCTGGAGGACTTCCCGGGGACAGGCAAGACCTCCCTCGCGCGCGCCATGGGCGAGACCATGCAGGGGTCGAGCTCGCGCATCCAGTTCACTCCGGACCTGCTCCCAGGCGACGTCACCGGCATCACCGTCTACGACCAGAAGCGCGGGGAGTTCGAGTTCCACTCCGGACCGATCTTCGCGAACATCGTGCTCGCGGACGAGATCAACCGTGCCAGCCCGAAGACGCAGTCCGCACTGCTGGAGGTGATGGAGGAGGGTCAGGTCACGGTCGACGGGATCTCCCGCCGCGTGCCCACCCCCTTCCTGGTCGTGGCGACGCAGAACCCGGTGGAGCAGGCCGGCACCTACCGCCTGCCCGAGGCCCAGCTCGACCGCTTCCTCATGAAGACCTCACTCGGGTACCCCGACCACGCGGCCACGGTGCGCATCCTCGAAGGCAGCGCCAACGGGCGCCGCGAGGTCGAGGCCGTGATCACGCCCGAGGCCGTGGAGACGATGTCCGCGATCGCGCAGGACGTCTACCTCAACCCGCTCGTCCTGGACTACATCGCCCGCGTGGTCGAGGCGACCCGTCAGGCGGCGCAGGTGCGGCTCGGCGTGAGCGTCCGCGGCGCGCTCGCCCTCACCCGGGCGGCCAAGACGTGGGCCGTCGCGCACGGACGCGGCTACGTGACCCCGGACGACGTGAAGGCGCTGGCCGAGCCCGTGCTGGCGCACCGGTTGATCCTCGACGCGGAGGCGGAGTTCGACGGCGTCACGCCCGGTGCGGTGATCGGGCAGGTCCTGCTCGATGTCAGTCCCCCGACCCAGCGCGAGTCGGCGTGAGCGGGGACGGCCCCTCCCGCATCACCCGGATCGGCTCGACGTCCACGGCGACGTCGGGAACGAGCACGCGCACCCGCACGCGCTACGACACGTCCCGCCAGACGACCGTCATCGTCGTCGGCGGCATCCGGTTCTGGCGTCGCCTGAGCCGATCCGTCGGCCGCGCGGCCGCATCCGTCCGCGGTACCGTGACGCCGGCTGGCTGGCTGCTCGTCGGGGCGGCGCTCGTCGGGCTCGGTGCGGGCCTGCCGCTCGGCTGGATCGAGTTCGTCCTCGCCGGCGTCGTGGCGGCCGTGCTGCTCCTGTGCGCGGCGCCCTTCCTGTTCAGCGCCCGCGCCTACGACGTCTCCCTCGCCCTCGCCCGCGACCGCGTGGTCGCCGGCACCGAGGTGGCCGCGCACCTGCGCGTGGAGAACGTCGGCTCGGGCGTCGCACTGCCGGGTCGGGTGGACATCCCGATCGGGGCGGGGCTCATCGACGTGCCCGTGCCGGTCCTGCGCAAGGGGGGCGTGTTCGACGAGGATCTGTCCGTCCCCGCCCTGCGTCGCGGCGTCCTCGAGGTGGGCCCGGCCCGCTCCGTACGCGGAGACCCGCTGGGCATCCTGCGGCGCGAGGTCACCTGGGAGGACGTGCACACGCTGTACGTGCACCCGGTGACCACGTCCATCCCGAGCACCGCCACCGGGTTCGTGAAGGACCTCGAAGGCAATCCCTCGTCCCAGGTCGTCGACTCGGACATCTCCTTCCACGCCATCCGGGAGTACTCCCCCGGCGATTCGCAGCGGCACATCCACTGGAAGTCCACCGCGAAGACCGGCACGCTCATGGTGCGCCAGTACGAGGAGACGCGGCGCTCGCGCATGGTGATCGTGCTCGCCAGCGGCACGGAGGAGTACGCGAACGACGAGGAGTTCGAACTCGCCGTGAGCGCCGCCGCATCCCTCGGCGTCCGTGGCATCCGGGACGGCCGCGACGTGTCCGTCGTCGTGGGCGGCGAGGTGCCCGAGTTCGCCCGGCGCTCGGTGCGCACGTCGCGCGAGCTGGCGACCGTGACCGCCCGGACGCTGCTCGACGACCTCGCCGGACTCGACAAGACGGAGCGGGTCAGCCCGCTCGGGGACGTGGCCGGGCTGGCCGTGGAGGGACACTCCGACGTCTCCATCGGCTTCCTCGTCTGCGGTTCCACGCCGACCCTGCGGATGCTGCAGCACGCCGCCCTGGCCTTCCCCGCGGACGTCGGCGTCGCGGCGCTGATCTGCGATCCCACCGCGGAGCCGGGCTACCGCACGATCGGGGCGACGTCCGTCGTCACGATCGGTCTGCTGGACGACCTCCGGCACATCCTGGCGCGGAGCGCGAAGTCGTGAACGGGGTCGAGTCGCGAGCCGCCGTGCGCGCCCGCCGCCGTTCGGGTCGTCCGTCGCTCGACGCCGCCGAGACGATCGGCAACGTCGCGTTCATGGACGCCCTGCTCGTGGTGGGTGCGGCCGCATCCTGGACCATCTCGCAGAGTCCCTGGTTCCTCCTCGTGGCCGCGGTCGGCATCGCGGCGGCGACCGCGATCGCCCTCATCGCCCTGGTGCGGCGCTGGCGCTGGTGGCTCACGGCCGCCGTCACCGCCGGGGTCTACCTCGTGGCGGGCGTCCCGCTCACGGCTCCCACCATGATCACGGACCCGGCGACGGTCCTCGGCGCGATCGCCGGTGTCGTCACGGCCCCCGTGACCGGCTGGAAGAACCTGCTCACGCTGGAACTGCCGGTGGGCATCTACCAGGCCGTGCTCGCCCCCATCCTCCTGCTGATCCTGATCCTCGGTGTGCTCGCCCACTCGCTGGCGCTCCGCGCTCGGCGCATCTGGCCGCTGGCCGCACCCGTCGCCCTGCTCCTGACGGTGTTCGGGATCGCGTTCGGATCCAGCGCCCTCTCCGGCTCGGTGCGGGCCGGCGGCTGGGAGCTCGCCGGTGCGGGTGAGGCCGCCGTCGGTCTCGCCGCACTGCTCGTGGCCCTCGCCTGGTACGTGTGGCGAGCGGTGCACACCCGGCGCGCGGCGCTCCGGGCGGCCCGCCGGATGACCCCCACCCGGGCGACGTCCCGCGCGAACCGGACGCTCGGCACCCGGATCGCCCTGTCCGCGGGGATGCTCGTCGTGGCGCTGCTCGCCGGCCTCGTGATCGCCCCGTGGGCGGTGGCCGGCAGCACGCGGGACGTGCTGCGCACCGCGATCGACCCCGAGCTCCAGGTGCGGCAGACCCTCAGCCCCCTCGCGGACTACCGCACCTCGTTCGCCGACGAGCGGTACGACGAGGTGCTGTTCACCGTGACGACCGAGGGTGCGCCGGCGGACCGGGTCCGGCTGGCCGCTCTCCCCTTCTACGACGGGCGCGTGGTCCGCGCCACCGACCCGACCGGCCGGACCGGCGAGGGCGCCACCGCCTTCACCCGGGTCCCGGCGACCCTCGACGGCACGAGCGGGCAGGACGTGGCCGCCCGGATCGAGATCGGCGGCTACCGCGGGATATGGGTGCCGACCGTCGGGGACCTCGTGTCCATCGATTTCGACGGCGCCTCCCGCGCAGCGCTCTCGGACGGGTTCTTCTACAACGCGGACACCGCGACCGGGGTGGAGCTGTCCCGGCCGGGGCTCGAGGCGGGCGTCGCCTATCGGCAGGCCGGCCGGATCGACGACACGGACCGCGCCCCCGGCACGCTGACCCCGCCGGCGGACGGACCGGCCGTGGACCCCGCGCACGTGCCGGAGAGCCTGCTCGCCTGGATCGAGGCGCAGGACGCGCCGACCGGCGGCGCCGGCCTGTCCGAACTGATCGACCGGCTGCGCGCCCGGGGACTGCTGAGCCACGCGCTGACGATCGAGGACGCGCAACTCCCGGCGTGGATGCAGGAGCTCGGCGAGTACAGCTTCGAGCCCAGCCGGGCCGGGCACTCCACCGACCGCATCGGCGCGCTCTTCGCCGCACTGCTCGAGCGGCAGAACGACGTGGGCGGGAGCGACGACGCGCTGCTGGTCGCGGCCGCCGGTGACGACGAGCAGTTCGCGGTCGCCGCCGCGCTCATCGCCGATCAGCTGGGCTTCCCCGCCCGCGTGGTCCTCGGAGCGCGTCTGACGAGCGCGGATGAGGATCTGCCCACCTGCGACGACGGCGTCTGTCGCGGCGGCGACCTGGCCGCGTGGATCGAGGTCCAGGATGCCGGCGGCTCGTGGACGGCGATCGACACGACCCCCCAGCACTCCGTCGCGCTGTCGCCGGACGTGCAGCAGCGTCGCGACCCGCAGAACCCGACCGAGGTGGAGCCCGAGCAGGCCGAGATCGTGCTGCCGCCCGAGGCGGATCCCGCCGACTCCGCGCCGCAGGACGAGGAGACCCCGGAGACCCCCGCGGACCTGGCGTGGCTGTGGACCACGCTCCGCGTCACCGGCATCCTGCTGCTGATCGTCGTGGTCCTCCTCGTGCCCGCCGCGACCGTGCTGATGGCGAAGGTGCTCCGCCGACGTGCACGACGCGGCTCCCGTGACCCCGTGGACCGCGTCGTGGGCGGCTGGGACGAGTACGTCGACGCCGCCGTGGATCACGGCCGTCTCCCCCCGGCCGCCGCGACCCGCGCCGAGACGGCGCAGGCCCTGGGCGGCGGGGCCGGTTCCGAGGCCGGACGCGTCGCCGCGCTGGCCGATCGGGCCGTCTTCGCCCCCGCACCCCCCACCGACGCCGAGGGCGAGCGCTTCTGGGAGCTGGTGGATGCCGAACGGGCACGCCTCGACGAGGGTCTGGGATGGGCGGCGCGATGGAAGGCACGGCTCTCGCTGCGGTCCTTCCTGCGCCGTATCGGGGAGATCGCCGGCCGGACGGGGAAGGGCTCACCATGACGGAACGGATCGTGCTGGTCGCGGGCGCGCGGACCGATGTCGGTCGGGTGCGGGAGACCAACGAGGATGCCGTGCTGGCCGAGCAGCCGGTGTTCCTGGTGGCCGACGGCATGGGCGGACACGAGGCCGGAGACCGCGCCAGCGCCGCCGTCGTAGCGGCGTTCCGCCCCCTCGTGGGGAGGGACGACCTCTCCCCGGAGGACGTCGTGGAGGCCGTCGATGCGGCGCACGCCGCGGTCGGGGCGCTGGCCCGGTCGCGCACGCGCGGAGCCGGATCGACCCTCGCGGCGGTCGTCGTGGTGGTCCAGGCGGGCCGGCCGAGCTGGCTCGTCGTGAACATCGGCGACTCCCGCGTCTACCGCCTGGTGGGGAGCGCTCTCGACCAGCTCACGGTGGATCATTCGGTCGTCCAGGAGCTCGTGGACGAGGGACGCATCAGCCGCGCGGAGATGTCCACGTATCCGGGCCGCAACGTCATCACCCGCGCGGTGGGCGATCCGTCCAGTTCCGCCGACTACTGGCTGGCGCCGATCATCACGGGCGAGCGCCTGCTCATCTGCTCGGACGGGCTCACGAACGATCTGAGCGACGAGGCGCTGCGTGCCGGCCTTTCCCTGGGCGGCTCCGCGCAGCAGACCGCACACGGACTCGTCGACCAGGCCCTCGCCCGGGGCGGCCGCGACAACATCAGCGCGGTCGTCGTGGACGTGCGCTCGGGCGGTCTCGCGCCGCGTGCCGACGAGGTCACCGGCGGGTTCGCCACGAGTGCCGAGGCGACCGTGCATACGATCGACGTGGACACCCGCACCTCCGACCGACAGCGAGCACGCCGTGACTGAGCGCACCTGGTTCGACGGCGATCTCCCCGCCCTCGCCACCGACCGTCTCGCCGTGCTCGTCGGCGGCGCGGACCCGGTGCCCGCGGCGCGGCGCGTCCTGGCGGTCGCCCGGGCCTCTGCGACACCCACGACGATCCTCGATGCGCTGCTCGCCGACGGCATCGCCGCCGTGCCGGACTTCGCCGTCGTCGCGCTCGAGAACGGCGAGCTGACGGCGTTCCTGCGGGGCGAGTTCGCCCTGCGGTTCGAGGACGGCGGCAAGAGGGTGTGGCGCGTGGACGGGGCGGGCGCGCACACGTGGCGCGAGGTCGCCGCATCCGGTGTCACGCGGGCCTGGTCGGGGACGCCCGGACGGGAGCCGCGCATGCTCACGCTCGGCACGACGCCGGAACGCCCGGTGCGCACCGGCCCCACGACCGCATCCGGCGTCGTCCTGCGGACGGTCCCGGCCGTCCCCCGCCCGGTGGCGCCCGCGCCGGCGCCGTCGGCACGGACGACACCGCCGTCCCGCATCCCGCGTGCGATCGTCCTCCCGGATGGCGCACGCGTGCCGATCGAGGGGACCCTCCTGGTCGGACGGGGCCCGCGCACGGCGCGGCTCGACGGGGGTCGCCTGCCCACGCTGGTACCGCTGGCGGAGGCGCCGCGCGACATCTCCCGGAGCCACCTCCGGATCTCCTCGGACGGCGCCCGCGTGCAGGTCGAGGACCTCGCGACATCCGGCGGGACCGCGCTGGTGGACGCGGGGGGCATCGCCCGTCGCCTGGTCGCGGAGCGCCCCGCCGACGTCCTCGTGGGCGCGACGGCCGAGCTCCCTGGCGGCGCCCGCATCCGATTCGTGGGGGACGAATGAGCGACGAGGACGAGGACCGCACCCGCATCACCGGCCGTGCCCGTCCGCTGGAGGACGAGAGCACTCGACTGACCGGCCGCGTCCGGGACCTGGACGACGACACCCGGCTCTCCGCGCGTGCCACGCCCGTGGACGACGAGACCCGGCTCTCCGCGCGTGCCACGCCCGTGGACGACGAGACCAGGCTGTCCGAGCACCGGCACCCCACCGACGCGACGACAGCCGGGCCCGAGACCGACGACGCGACCCGGATCGTCACCCGCCCGCTCGTGCCGCCCGCCGCGCTCCCGGTCCCGGCCGATCCAGCCGATCCAGCCGACGATGCCACCCTGCTCGTCCGCCGGCCGGCGCCCGCCGCAGCCGGGGATGCCGAGGACGGTGGCTCCGCCCCGGCGGTCGCCGGGGAAGACCGCACGGAACTCGGCAGCCGCCGCGGGGGTGCTCCGGTGGTGCGCCGCCGGGACCGCCGGAGCGTCCTGGACGAAGGGACCGCCCTCTCTCCGCGAGCCGGGCGACGGGCGGAGCCCGCGGTGGTCTCCACCCCGGAGGCCCTCGCCGTTCCGGACGCGGGAGACCAGGGAACGCGGCGGTACGGCATCCGCACCGTCGCCGCGACGGCCCCGCCCGCCACCGTCGGCGCTCCCGCTCAGGCGGTGACCGGAGACGGCGGTCTCGCCGCCCGCCAGGAGCGGCGTCGAGCACTGCGCACGCGGCTCCTGCTCCTCGTCGGCGGCGCCGTGATCGTGATGGCCGGCGCGCTCACCGGCCTGGCGCTGCTCCTCGGCGCCTGAGACCGCGCAGGTGCGTCATCCCTCGCCGAACAGCACCACGGGCTTGAGGGTCTCGCCCTTCTCACTGTCGCTGAAGGCGGTGCGGATGTCGGCGAAGTCATACGTCTTGATGAGCCGGTCGTAGGGGAAGTCCCCGGCCCGGTACATCGCGATGAGTTCCGGGATGAACAGCTGAGGAACGGCATCGCCCTCCACGATCCAGGTGATCCGGATGCCGCGGGACAATGCCGTCGGCAGCGCCACGACCCCCTCGGCACCCGCCGCCGCCGCACCCAGCGCCCCGGCGTGCCCGCCGACGGCGAGCGCGTCGATCATCTGCGCGAAGACGCGGGCGTTGCCGGTGGTGTCGAGCGCCGTTTCCACACCACCCCCGGTGATCTCCAGGATCCGCGCCAGCGCATCCTCCTCGGCCCCGTTGACGGTGTGCGTCGCGCCGAGCTCCCGGGCGAACTCGAGTCGGGCGGGCACGACGTCCACCGCGATGATGGTGCCGACCCGCTGCGACACGGCGGCCAGCAGCGCGGAGAATCCCACCGCTCCCGCGCCGAAGACCACGAAGCTCCCGCCGGCTCGCGGGCGGAGGACGTTGAGCACGGCGCCCGCGCCGGTCTGCACGCCGCATCCGAGCGGCGCGAGCAGCTCCAGCGGCATATCCTCGGGGACCTTCACGACGCTCCGCACCGCGACGTTGGTCCGCTCGGCGAACGCGGACTGACCGAAGAAGTGCGAGTTCACCGGGCGACCGGCAGCATCGGTGAAGCAGGTCGAGCCGTCAGCCCGTCCGCCCGCGAAATTGTGGCGGTAGCTCTCCAGACAGTAGGCGGGGTGACCGCTGAGACACGACCGGCACTGTCCGCAGCTGTCGAAGCTGAGCACGACGTGGTCGCCCGCCCGCAGATCTGTGACCCCCGGGCCCACCTTCTCCACGACCCCGGCTCCTTCATGGCCGAGCACCACGGGGAAGGTCGTGGGGATCCAGCCCGCTTGGACGACCGCATCCGTGTGGCACACGCCGGTGGCCACCATGCGGACCTGCACCTCGTCCGCACGGGGGTCGTCCAGTTCCAGGTCCCGGATCTCGAGGGTCTCCCCCACGGCGTCGACGACGGCTGCTTTCACGGTCATGGTGCTCCTCTTCCTGATCTCGGACGGCACCCGGCGTCCTCGCCGTACGTACCGGTCCCCGTATGCTGCCTCCTCCGGTGCGGGAAGCGGGCCCCCTTGCGCCGGGCGCCCCGCCTCGCAAGGGCCGATGGAGACCACAGCGCGTCCGCGGGATAACATCGAAGGCTGTGTCCACGCCAGAACCCGTGATCTCCTTCCCGCCCGAGCTGCCCGTCAGCGCCGCGCGGGACGAGATCGCGCGCGCGATCGCCGACAACCAGGTCGTCATCGTGGCGGGGGCCACCGGCTCGGGCAAGACCACCCAGCTGCCGAAGATCTGCCTTCAGCTCGGACGTACCAGGATCGCGCACACCCAGCCGCGCCGGATCGCCGCCCGCACGATCGCCGAACGCGTGGCGAGCGAGCTGCAGGTGCCGCTCGGCGGCGTCGTCGGATACAAGGTGCGCTTCACCGACAAGGTCTCCGCCGACACCCGGGTCGCCCTGGTCACGGACGGCATCCTGCTCAACGAGATCCACCGCGACCGGCTGCTCCGCCGCTACGACACGATCATCATCGACGAGGCCCACGAACGATCACTGAACGTCGACTTCCTGCTCGGCTACCTGCGCCGCATCCTGCCCGAGCGCCCCGACCTCAAGATCATCGTCACCTCGGCCACGATCGATCCGGAGAGCTTCGCCCGCCACTTCGCCGATGCCGCCGGCCGACCCGCGCCGGTCATCGAGGTCTCCGGCCGCACCTACCCGGTGGAGATCCGCTACCGCCCGCTCGTCGACGACACGTCACTCGGCGAGGACGAGGACGAGGACACGGACGAAGACGACGACCACCGGCCCGCCCGCCCGCCGGCCCGTGCACCGAAGCAGACGGCTGCGCGGACCGCACCCGGAGCCGACGAGGACGAGGTCTCCGCGATCGTGGGGGCACTCCGCGAACTCGACCGGGAGGCGCCCGGCGATGTCCTGGTGTTCCTGCCGGGCGAGGCGGAGATCCGCGACGCGATGGACGCGGTGCGCGGCGCGTACGCGAAGGACGCCTCCCCCACCGAGGTGCTCCCCCTGTACGGTCGGCTCTCCGCCGCCGAGCAGCACCGCGTCTTCGAGCGGTCCACGGTCGCCGGGGTGCGGCGGCGGGTCATCCTCGCGACGAACGTGGCCGAGACGAGCCTCACCGTCCCCGGCATCCGGTACGTGGTGGACGTGGGAACGGCGCGCATCTCGCGCTACAGCAACCGGTCCAAGATCCAGCGGCTGCCGATCGAGGCGATCTCGCAGGCCTCCGCCCAGCAACGCTCCGGCCGCGCCGGCCGCACCGCGCCCGGCATCGCGATCCGGCTCTTCTCCGAGGAGGACTTCGAGCGCCGGCCGGAGTTCACCGAACCGGAGATCCTGCGCACGTCGCTGGCCTCCGTCATCCTGCAGATGCTCTCGCTCGGGTTCGGCGACATCTCGGCGTTCCCCTTCCTCACCCCACCGGATTCCCGCGGCGTCCAGGCGGCCTTCGACCTGCTGGTCGAGATCGGTGCGGTCCGCCGCACGCGTCAGGGCACGACGCTCACCGCGATCGGCCGGGAGATCTCGCGGCTCCCCATCGATCCGCGGTTCGCCCGGATGCTGATCGCCGCGCGGGACGGCGGTGTGCTCCCGAGCGTCCTGGCCATCGTGGCGGGACTGTCCATCCAGGACGTCCGGGAACGCCCCGAGGACCGGCGCGAGGAGGCCGACCGGCAGCATGCGCGGTTCACCGATCCGACCAGCGACTTCCTCACCCTGCTGAACCTCTGGAACCACCTGCGCGAGCAGCAGGCCGAACTGGGTTCGAGCGCCTTCCGGAGGCTCTGTCGCAGCGAGTTCCTCAACTACGTGCGGGTGCGCGAGTGGTTCGATGTGCACCGCCAGCTCGCGCAGCAGCTGGGCGTCCCCCGGGCGCAGACCGAGACCGACCAGACGGCCGATCCGGATGCGGTGCACCGCGCCATCCTCGCCGGCCTCCTCTCGCACATCGGCATCCTGGACGAACGCGAGAAGCCCCGGGACGGCCGTCCCGCCAAGCCCGAGTACCGGGGCGCGCGCGGGGCGCGGTTCGCGCTGTTCCCGGGATCGGGCCTGCGCAAGAAGCGTCCGCAGGCGGTGATGGCGGCCGAGCTGGTCGAGACCAGCCGCCTCTTCGCCCGAACCGCCGCCGCGATCGACCCGGCCTGGGCGGAGCCGCTCGCCGGGGACCTCGCCAAGCGGCAGCTCAGCGATCCGCACTGGTCCAAGGACGCCGGGGCGGCCGTCGCCGCGGAGAAGGTGACCCTGTTCGGGGTCGAGATCATCCCTCGGCGCCGGGTGCAGCTGGCCCGGTTCGACCGTCCGCTCGCCCGCGAGATGTTCCTCCGGCACGCCCTGGTCGAGCAGGAGTGGGATCCGACCGTGCTGCCGAAGCCGCTCACCGCGTTCTCGCGACGGAACGAGGAGCTGCGCCGCCGGCTGGAGAAAGTGGAGGAACGCGAGCGTCGGCGCGACATCCTCGCCGGTGACGAAGCCGTCTACGCGTTCTACGACGGCCGCATCCCCGCCGATGTCTTCGACCTGCGCTCGTTCGAGGCGTGGTGGAAGGACGCCTCGACGCGCACCCCGCGGCTCCTGGATCTCACCGAGGACGACCTGGTCGACGGGAACACCCGCGCCGACGAGCGGGACTTCCCCACCCGCTGGACCCAGGGTGATCAGGTGCTGTCGCTGGCGTACCGCTTCGAGCCCGGCGCGCCCGACGACGGAGTCACCGTCGTCATCCCCATGGCACTGCTGGCGCAGGTGCGCCCGGACGGTTTCGACTGGCAGGTGCCGGGCCTCCGGGACGAGCTCATCACCGCCCTCATCCGCGCGCTGCCGAAGGCGATCCGCCGGCACGTCGTCCCCGCCGGGGACTGGGCGGTGCGGTTCGCGGAGGAACTGGCCGGAGCCGGTCCGGAGAACCACGACGGACTCCCCCGCGAGGACCTCGTGACCGCCCTCGCGGCGCGTATCCAGCGCGTGGCGAACCAGCCGGTCACGGCCGCGGATTTCGAGCTGGACCGGGTCCCCACCCACCTGCGGATGTCTTTCCGCGCGGTCGACGAACGCGGCCGGGCGGCCGGCTCCGACCGGGACCTCGGTGCTCTCCAGGCACGCTTCGCCGACCGTGCGCGCAGCTCCGTCGCCCGGTCCCTCACCCGCCCGCGCGGTCTCGAGCCCCGCGCGGTCGCCACGGCATCGGCCGCCGCTCCGGTGGCGGAGCGGAGCGGTCTCACCGACTGGACCGTGGGCGAGCTCCCCGAGCGGGTGGACTCCAAGGTCGCCGGCGGCATCGTCCGCGGTTATCCCGCCCTGGTCGACGAGGGCGCGAGCGTGGCACTCCGCCTGGAGGCGACCCCGGAAGCGGCGGCTCGCGCCACGCGAGGCGGCGTCCGCCGGCTGGTGCTGCTGGCCGTCCCGTCGCCCACCTCGTACGTGCTCGACCACTTGACCGCGACCGAGAAGCTGGCGCTGGCCACGTCGCCGTACCCGAACGCCAAGGCGCTCGTCGAGGACGCTCGCGTGGCGGTGGCGGATGCCGTCATCGCCGGTATCGTCCCGGACGGGATCGTGCGTGACCGGGCCGGCTTCGAACGGCTCCGTGACGCGTTCTCGGCCGCCGTGACCGACGAGCTGTTCCGTGCGACCTCCCTCACCGCCCGCATCCTGATCGCCCTGCGCGAGGTGGATCGCTCGATGAAGAAGCAGAACTCCCTCACCCTGCTCGGCGCGCTCGGCGACGTGCGCGCGCAGCTGGCGGGGCTCGTGTTCCCCGGCTTCGTCTCCCGCACCGGCCTCGCCCGGCTCGCGCACTACCCGCGGTACCTCCAGGCCGCCAAGGAACGCCTCGACGCTCTCGCGGACCAGCCCGGGAAGGACCGCGCGCGGATGACCGAGTTCGAGCGCGTGGCAGCGGCGTACGCCGAGGCAGGCGGGACGATCCCGACCGGTCCCGACGATCCGGAGACCCTCGTGCACGCGCGCTGGCTGCTGGAGGAGTTGCGCGTGAGCCTGTTCGCGCAGCGTCTGGGCACGGCCGAGCCGGTCTCGCCGCAACGCATCGCCAAGGTGTTGCGCGGATGACTGCGCGTGCGGCAGAGTGTCGCAGCGTGGCACACGCGATCGTCTACTCCCGCCTCGGCTCCCCCGATGTCCTCCACCTGACCGAGATCGTGGTGCCCGCCCCCGGACCGGGCGAGATCGCGGTGCGGATCGAGGCGGCGGGCGTGAACCCGATCGACACGAAGCTCCGTGCCGGCATCCGGCCCTCGCCCCCCATCGTCGAGCCGCGCCGGGTGGGCTCCGACGGCGCCGGGGTCGTGACGGCGGTGGGAGCGGACGTGGAGGGCTTCCGGCCCGGGGACGCCGTCGTACTCTTCGGCGGCGAGGGGCTGTACGCATCCGACGTCGTGGTCGAGGCCGACCGCGTCCTCCCCCGCCCGGCGCAGGTCAGCGCGGTGCAGGGTGCTGCGCTCGGCATCCCGGTCGCCACCGGATACCAGGCCCTCCGCTCGTTGGACGTCGGCCCCGGCGACACCCTGCTGCTGCACGCCGGTTCGGGCGCCGTCGGCCAGGCCACCATCCAGTACGCGGTGCTGTGGGGGGCGACGGTCATCGCCACCGCGTCTCCCGGGCGCTTCGACCGGATCCGCTGGCTCGGTGCCACCCCGGTGGCCTACGGCGAGGGACTCGCCGACCGTGTCCGGGATGCGGCCCCGGAGGGCGTCACGGTGGCCATCGACGCGGCCGGAACCGATGAGGCCCTGCACACGTCGCTCGAACTGGTCGAGGACCGCTCCCGCATCGCGACCCTGGTGCGGGGCGCGGATGCCGACGCGCTGGGCATCCGCGCCTTCTCCGGCGGCAGCCCCCATCCGCTCACCGACCGGCAGACCGCCTGGCGGGCGGAGGCGCTGCCGGTGACGCTGGCGCTCCTGGCCGCGGGGCGCTTCGACCTCGAGCCGCCGCGGGAGCTTCCGCTGGCCGAGGCCGCCGAGGCCCACCGGCTGCTCGAGTCGGGCGCGGGCGGGAAGATCGTCCTCCTCCCCTGAGGCCGGCCCGGCGGACGACCTCAGCCCGTCGCCGGTGCCGCCTGACCGATCTGCCACACGTACGGCGGCGGCGTCCCGTTGACCGCCCAGTCGCCCACGATCCGCGCTTTGAAGACCACCGGGTTGTGCGAGGCCGCGGTGCGGGCGTTGCGCCAGTGCCGGTCGAGCTGTGCTCCGGAGCGCACACCGGAGGCACCCAGCGCGTCGAACACATCGCTCGTCGCCCGCTGGGCGAGATCGACCAGGACCACCTGCGCCTGGGCGGAATCCAGCTCCGCCGCCTCGTTCGCCGCCTGCTCCTCGTGCGGGTCGTCGCCGAACCGCGCCAGGTACGCGCGCTGCGCGGATGCGGCCGCGCGCACGGCCACGGCGGTCGCCGCCCAGCCCCGGGCGGTGGCGGTGCCCACGACCTGCTGGATCTGCGGGTCCTCCGGCCACCGTGCGGCGGCACCGTGACTGTAGACGCGGGTCCGCCGCGCAGCCGCGTCCGCGACGTCCCGCGCCGCGCCCCGTGCACTCCCCGCCAGGACGGCCAGCAGCACGAGCTGGTAGAACGCGGTCTGGTAGGCGAACCGTTCGCGGAACGGGATGACGTCCTCGGGGGCGACCGGCACCCGCTCCAGGAGCAGGGTGCCGCTTCCCGTGGTGCGCTGGCCGAAGCCGTCCCAGTCGTCGATGTGGGTCACGCCGGGCCGACGGGCGGGGACGATCGCGCAGACGTCCTCGCCGGTGTCGTCGCGGCGGGCGAACACGTCGATCCAGTCGGCGTAGATGCTGCCGGTGGCGTAGAACTTCCGCCCGTCCACGACCAGCCCGTCACCGTGCGGCCGGACCCGCGTCAGCACGTCCCCCACGGCCACGTCGCCGACCTCGGTCCAGGCGTTCCCGGCGATCTCCCCCGCCACGAAACGCTCGAACCACACGCTCTGATCCGTCCCGGCATGCGCGTTC
This sequence comes from Microbacterium caowuchunii, assembly GCF_008727755.1. Classification (NCBI taxonomy): domain Bacteria; kingdom Bacillati; phylum Actinomycetota; class Actinomycetes; order Micrococcales; family Microbacteriaceae; genus Microbacterium; species Microbacterium caowuchunii. The sequence continues at coordinate 1,011,802 of NZ_CP044231.1, read as the reverse complement.
AGGCGGTCTTCGACGAGGGCGAAATGCCCGCGGAGGGCCTGCGGGATGTTCGAGTCCGCCTCCGCGAGGTCGGTCAGCAGCTCGATCAGCTGCGGCAGGGACGCCCCGGCGCCGCCGTACGCGACAGGGACGCGAACCGCCCCGAAGCCCAGATCGGCGAGGGCGCGGATCTCCTCGTGAGCGAGCTCGCCCGTCGTCTCCCGGGCGACCGCACCCGCACGGATCCGCTCGAACAGCGGCCGGAACCGCTCGCGGAGCGCCCCCAGGTCGGCTCCGGTGGACAGGTCATCCGACCGGACCCCGACGCGCGGGGTCGCATCGACGCTCATCGGACGTCCGCCCCGGACGAGGCCACGGGGGCGAGCCGCTCGGCGAGACGGGAGTCGCGCGTGCCGTCCTGCGAGGACGGACCGCCGGCGAAGGCCCCGCGGTAGCGTGCCGCGGGGTGGGCCGCGTCGACCCGGGCACGGCCGCTGCCGTACAGCGCTTCCCGCAGCGTCGCCCCCTCGTACTCCGTCTGCGCACGTCCGCGCCGTTGCAGCTCGGGGACGACGTACTCGACGAGGTCCTCGAACGTGCCGGGGGTGATGGCGTAGGCGAAGTTGAAGCCGTCCACGTCCCCCTCGTCCACCCACCGCTCCAGTTCGTCGGCCACGCTCTCCGGACCGCCCACGATGACCGGTCCCATCCCGCCGATCGCGCGCTGGCGGACGATGTCGACCGGCGTCCACCGCCGGTCGGGATCGACCGTGGCGAGCGAAGCCAGCACGGAACGCAGGCTGTCGTTCTCCACCTCTTCGAGCGGCTGGTCCGGGTCCCACTGGCTGAAGTCGATGCCGGTCCAGCCGCCGTACAGGGCGAGCACCCCCTCGCCGGAGGCGTACGAGAGGTACTCCTCGAACTTCGCGCGGGCGTCCGCATCCGTCTCGCCCGTGATGACGGTGACCAGCACGAAGATCTTCACCGCGTCGCGCGCACGTCCTTCGGCCTCGGCGCGGTCCCGGATGTCCGCCGCGATCTCGCGCGCCTGCTCCGGGTTGGCGGGGCTGATGAAGACGCCCTCGCCGTGCTTGGCCGCGAAGGCCCGCCCGCGCGGCGAGGCCCCGGCCTGGAAGATGACCGGCGTCCGCTGCGGCGAGGGCTCCGAGAGGTGGATGCCGGGCACCGTGTAGTAGGTGCCGTGGTGGCCGATCGGATGCACCTTGCTCGGGTCCACGTAGACGCCGCGTTCCCGATCGGCGACGACGGCGTCGTCCTCCCACGACCCCTCCCACAGCTTGTAGGTGACGTCGATGAACTCCTCGGCAAGCTCGTACCGCTCGTCGTGACCGATCTGCTGGGTGAGACCGAGATTCACGGCGGCGCTGTTGAGATAACTCGTCACCACGTTCCAGGCGACGCGGCCCTTGGTGAGGTGGTCGAGCGTCGAGAAGGTCCGGGCGAGGGCGTAAGGCTGCTCGTAGGTGAGTGCCGCGGTGATCCCGAAGCCGAGGTGCGACGTCACGAGCGCCATGGCGGGCACCTGCAGGAAGGGGTCGCCGACCGGGACCTGGTCCGCGTCCGTCAGCGCGGCCGCGGCCGATCCGCGGTAGACGTCGTAGGTGCCGAGGACGTCCGCGATGAACAGGGAGTCGAACCGGCCGCGCTCGAGGAGCTGGGCGAGATCCGTCCAGTACTCGAGGTCCTTGTAGGACGTCGCCCTGCTGTCCGGATGGCGCCAGGTACCGGCGGACTGGTGGCTGATGCACGTCATGTCGAAGGCGTTGAGGATGATCCGCTGGGGCATGCACCGAGTGTCACGTCCCGCACCCGCATCCGCCATCGCGCCCGACACACAACGCAACGCGCCCCACCCCCCGCGCCGAGCCACCCCTTTTCCCCGCGCCGAGCCACCCCTTTCTCTGCGACCCACCCCGGTATCTGCCGCCGCGAAAGGGGCGGGATGCAGTTACCGGGGTGGGTCGGCGGGAGTGGGGTGGGGCGTGGGGCGTGGGGCGGGGGGCGGGGGCGGGGGGCGGGGCGGGGGGCGGGGGCTAGTTGCCGGAGCGGCGCTTGTTGTAGACGTCGAAGGCGACCGCGAGGAGCAGGACGAGGCCCTTGACGGCCTGCTGCCACTCGATGCCGATGCCCATGATCGACATGCCGTTGTTGAGCACACCGATGATCAGGCCACCGATGATGGCACCGGCGATGGTACCGACACCGCCCTGGACCGCCGCGCCGCCGATGAAGGCGGCCGAGATCGCCTCGAGCTCGAAGCCGTCTCCGGCCTTGGGTCCGGCGAGGTTCAGGCGAGCGGTGAAGATGAGCCCTGCCAGGGCGGCGAGGAAGCCCATGTTCACGAACAGCCAGAAGTCGACGCGCCGCGTCTTGATGCCGGACAATTCCGCCGCGTGGCGGTTTCCGCCGATCGCGTAGATGTGCCGGCCGAACACGGTGCGGTTCATCACGACGCCGTAGACCATCACCAGGATGGCGAGGATGATCAGCGTGACCGGGACGCCCTTGTACGAGGCGAGGGCCCAGACGAACCAGCCGATGACCAGGGCGATCAGGGCGAGCTTGGCCACGAACCAGACGAACGGCTCGGTGTCCTGACCGTACTTCTGCCGCGCGACCCGCGTGCGGGTCTGCTGCACCACGAGCGCCACGATCGCCACGACACCGATGAGCAGGGTGAACACATCTGGATCGGCTTCGCCGAACACCCCGGTCAGGAAGCCGTTGCCCAACGCCCGGTACTCGGTCGGGAACGAGCCGATGTTCGCGTTGCCGAGCACGACGAGCGCGAGACCGCGGAAGATGAGCATGCCCGCGAGCGTCACGATGAACGCGGGTATCCCGACGAACGCGATCCAGAACCCCTGCCAGGCGCCCACCAGCGCCCCGATCAGGAGCGAGAGGACGACGGCGAGCCACCAGGGCATCCCCATCTTCACGGCGAAGACGCCGGAGATCGCGCCGATGAAGGCGGCGACCGAACCGACCGAGAGATCGATGTGTCCGGCGATGATCACCATCACCATCCCGATCGCGAGGACCAGGATGTACCCGTTCTGCACGACCAGGTTCGAGATGTTCTGCGGGCGCAGCAGGATGCCGTTGGTGAGGATGGCGAACAGCGCGACGACCGCGATCAGCGCGATGAAGATGCCGTTCTTGCCGAGGTCGCTCAGGACGTGGCTGAGCCAGCGCGTGAAGCGGTTGTCGGCGGGATTGATGAGGGCGCCGGCCGCCTGGGACTCCGGTGGCGCCTGCGTGGTGTTGTTCGACATGGTGAGTCTCCTGCGCCCGTCAGCGGGGCTTTTCCATGGTCATGAGTTTGAGGACGGATTCGGGTGTGGCCTGATCGATCGGCAGCTCGCCGGTGATGCGTCCCTCGGAGAGGGCGTACACCCGGTCGGAGATGCCGAGGAGCTCCGGGAGCTCGGAGGAGATCACGATGATCCCCTTGCCGGATGCGGCGAGCTTGTTGATGATCGTGTAGATCTCGTATTTGGCGCCGACGTCGATGCCTCGCGTGGGCTCGTCGAGGATCAGCACGTCCGGGTCGGAGTAGATCCACTTCGACAGGACGACCTTCTGCTGGTTCCCGCCGGAGAGCTTCCCGGTCTTGGCCAGGACGCTCGGGGCCTTGATGTTCATGCTCGTGCGGTAGCCGTCGGCGATCCGGAACTCCTCGTTGTCGTTGACGAGGCCACCCTTCTCGAGTTTCTTCAGCGACGCCATCGAGATGTTGCGCTTGATGTCCTCGATGAGGTTCAGACCGTACGTCTTGCGGTCCTCGGTCGCATACGCGAGCCCGTTGGCGATCGCCTCGGACACCGAGCGGGTGCGGATCTCGCTGCCGCGCATGAACACCTTCCCACTGATGCGGGTGCCGTAGCTGTGGCCGAACAGGCTCATCGCGAACTCGGTGCGGCCGGCGCCCATGAGCCCGGCGATCCCGACGATCTCGCCCGCGTTGACCGTGATGGACACGTCGTCGACGACGACGCGCGACGGGTCCTGCGGGTGGTGCGCGGTCCAGTTCTCGACCCGCAGCAGCTCCTCGCCGATCTGCGGCTCGTGGTCCGGGTAGCGGTGCTCGAGGTCGCGCCCCACCATGTCCTTGATGATGCGGTCCTCGGTGACGTCGGACTTCGCGATCGTCTCGATCGTCTTCCCGTCGCGGATGACGGTGACGCTGTCGGCGACCTTCTTGATCTCGTTGAGCTTGTGGCTGATGATGATCGACGTGATCCCCTGCCCGCGCAGGCTCAGGATCAGATCCAGCAGGTGGTCGGAGTCCTCATCGTTGAGGGCCGCCGTCGGCTCGTCGAGGATGAGGAGCTTGACCTCCTTCGAGAGCGCCTTGGCGATCTCGACGAGCTGCTGCTTGCCCACCCCGATCTGGTTGGCCTTGGTGGTCGGGTTCTCCCGCAGGCCGACGCGCTTGAGCAGCGCCGCCGCTTCGTAGTTCGTCTTGTTCCAGTCGATGATTCCCGCGGCGTTCTTGCGCTCGTTGTTGAGGAAGATGTTCTCCGCGATCGACAGGTACGGGCTCAGCGCCAGCTCCTGGTGGATGATGACGATGCCCTTGGCCTCGCTGTCGCGGAGGTTCTTGAACTGCACCTCCTCGCCGGCGTAGACGATGTCGCCGTCATAGGTGCCGTGCGGGTACACCCCGGAGAGCACCTTCATGAGGGTCGACTTGCCGGCACCGTTCTCTCCGCAGATCGCGTGGATCTCGCCGCGCTCGACGGTGAAGTTGACGTTCGAGAGGGCCTTCACGCCCGGGAACGTCTTGGTGATTCCGCGCATCTCCAGGATGTGCTCAGCCATCGTTTCTCCTTGCCGGATGGGGCCCGGCCGGGCGGTTCTCGCCGCCCGGCCGGGCCGTCAGGGGTGCGGGGCGTCAGCCCTTGATCTCGTCTTCGGTCCAGTAGCCGCTGTCCACGAGGACCTCGGTGATGTTGTCCTTGACGACGATCTGCGACTCGAGCAGGTACGACGGCACGACCTTCACGCCGTTGTCGTAGTCGGTCGTGTTGTTGACCTCGGGCTCTTCGCCCTTGAGGATCGCGGATGCCATCGCGACGGCGACCTCGGCGAGCTCACGGGTGTCCTTGAAGATGGTCGCGTACTGCTCCCCCGCTTCGATCGCGCGCACCGAGTCGAGTTCGGCGTCCTGGCCCGAGATGACCGGCCACTCCGGACCGACCGAGTACCCGGCGCCCTCGAGCGCCGAGATGATGCCGCGCGAGATGCCGTCGTACGGGGAGAGCACCGCGTCGACCTGTGTGCCGTCGGAGTAGTTCGCCGTGAGGATGTCCTCCATGCGGCTCTGCGCGGCCTCGCCGTCCCAGCGCAGCGTCGCCGCCTGCTGGAAGCTCGTCTGCCCCGACTGGACGACGAGCGTGCCGTCGTCGATGAGCGGCTTGAGCACGTCCATCGCGCCGTCCCAGAAGAACGTGGCGTTGTTGTCGTCCGGCGAACCGGCGAACAGCTCGATGTTGAACGGGCCGGCCGGCGCGCCCTCGATCGGGGTGCCGTCGAGCTCGGTGAGGCCGAGTCCGTTGAGGACCGACCAGGCCTGCTGCTGGCCGACGACGAAGTTGTCGAAGGACGCGTAGTAGTCGACGTTCTCGCTGTCACGGATGAGGCGGTCGTATGCGATCACCGGGATGTCGGAGTCGGCCGCGGTCTGGAGGACCTCGGACAGGGTGGTGCCGTCGATCGAGGCGATGATCAGGGCTTCCGCGCCCTTGGTGATCATGTTCTCGATCTGCGAGACCTGCGTGGGGATGTCGTCTTCCGCGTACTGCAGGTCGACGGTGAATCCCTGCTCCTCGAGCTGGCTCTTGACGGCGTTGCCGTCCTGGATCCAGCGCTCGGAGCTCTTGGTGGGCATGGCGACGCCGATGAGGCCGCCGTCGCCGCCGCCCTCACCGCCGCTTCCGCTTCCGCCTGCACATGCCGAGAGCATGAGGGAGCCGGCGGCCAGCGTGGCCGCGGCGAAGAGGATCTTCTTGGCTTTCACTGTCGTTCCTTTCGAGGTGACTGCACTGTCTTGGTGTTTCAGGGTGACCGCTGCCCGGAGGGCTACCGGCGGTCGTCGGTGGTCTGTCCGTACACGTTCTGGTACCGCGCGTAGAGTGCGTCGATCCGGTCCTGCGGGATCGGGATGAGGGGCCCGGCCTGGCGCGCGAGGTGGACGGTCCGGGCGGCGTCCTCGCACATCACGGCCGCTTTCACCGCGTCGCGGGGCGTCACGCCGATCGTGAACGGGCCGTGGTTCTGCATGAGCACGGCACGGGAGCGGTGCCCGCGGAGGGTCTGCACGATGCCGCGCCCGATCGAGTCGTCGCCGATGACGGCGAAGGGGCCGACCGGGATCGGGCCGCCGAACTCGTCCGCCATCCCGGTGATGACGCACGGGATCTCCTCGCCGCGGGCGGCCCAGGCGACGGCATAGGTGGAGTGCGTGTGCACGACGCCGCCGACGTCGGGCATGTGGCGGTACACGTACGCGTGCGCCGCGGTGTTGCTGGAGGGGCTGCGGTCGCTGCCGGGGGTCCCCTCGACGACGTTGCCGTCGAGATCGCACAGGATCATGTTCTCCGGCGCGAGTTCTCCGTACGTCACTCCGGAGGGCTTGATCACGAAGAGGTCGGCGCCCGGCACCCGCCCGGAGACGTTCCCCCCGGTCCAGACGACGAGGCCGTAGCGCACGAGCTCGGCGTGGAGCGTTGCCACATCGGCTCGGACGCGAGCGATCGCGACCTCCGTCTTCGCGCCGCTGACATAGCGATCGCGCTCGGCGGCGGGTGTGGACACGGGCTGACTCCTTCGTCTGTCGAAACCCCGGTGTGACGATCAATGTGACCGTTCACATTGCGACAATGTAACTCATCCCGGCCGCGACCTGTCAACCCGGATCGGGTCTCGGGTCGGTAACGGCGCGTCAGAGCGGCTGCGGGGCGCTCGTCGAGGAGCGCACCAGGAGTTCGGGGACGATCGTCGCCGGCACCGGCGCGCTGTCACCGAGCGGGCCGAGCAGCACGTCGACGCAGCGCCTGCCGAGTTCCGCGAAATCCTGGCGGACCGTGGTCAGCGGCGGCCAGAAGTGCGCCGACTCGGGGATGTCGTCGAAGCCGACGATGCTGATGTCCCCCGGCACGTCGAGGCCCTCGTCGCGGATGGCGTGGATGAGCCCCAGCGCCATCTGGTCGTTCGAGGAGAAGACTGCCGTGAAATCCCGCACGCGCAGGAGCTCCCGCCCCGCGTAGTACCCGAACTCGGCCGTCCAGTCCCCCAGGATCGGCGCGGTCGTCGGGATGTCGCTGGCGCTCATCTCCTCGAGGAACCCGCGCATGCGTCCCTCCGCCTCGATCCAGTCCTGCGGGCCGGCGAGGTGGTAGATGTGCCGGTGCCCGAGCTCGATGAGGTGGCGGGTGGCGAGCCGCGCCCCCGCCATCTGGTCCACCGACAGTGCATGCGTCGGGTCGAGCTCGGTGGACTGCAGGGTCACGTACGGGATGTCGAGCGGCTGGGCGGCGAGCGCGCGGAAGACCCGCATCTGCGGGGCGATGACCACCAGCCCTTCGACGGACTGCGCCATCAGGTGGGCCAGTCCGGCGGCGATGGAGCTGGGATCCCGCGGCTCGATGTTCGCGGTGCTCACCCAGTATCCGCGCTCCCGGGCGGCAGCCTCGATGGCGGCGATGCTGGAGGCGGGTCCGTACTGCGTGCTGGAGGACGAGAGGATCCCGATCGTCTGGGACCTGCTGGTGACGAGCGCCCTGGCCGCCCGGTTCGGGCGGTACTGCAGATCCGACATGACCTGCAGGACGCGTTCCCTGGTCTCCGGCCGGATGCTCGGGTGGTTGTTGATCACCCGGGAGACCGTCTGGTGCGATACGTCCGCCAGGCGCGCCACGTCGCGGATACTGGGACGTCGCCCGGCAGCCTCGTCGCTCATGGATGTGACTCCCCGCTCGGGAATGCGCACGGTCACACTCCTCCGAGCCATTATGCACCGCCGCCTGACGCCGCGACGGGCAGGATGTGACTGTCACATCAGGCACCCGTTCCTCTCCGCGGCGCGGTGCCGTACGCTGTGCCCCATGCCGGACTTCGCCAGGCACCTCCCCCTCAGCAACCGGCCGCGCTCCAACGAATCGGGCGTGACCGGCGATCGTCGTGTGGCGATCGCGGACGCCGTGGACGAGGCCGCCCGCGTGCTGGCATCGGTGATCGAGGAGGAAGCGGAGTTCGAGGCACGCGCCCGCAGGTTCCTCGAGGAGGCCGGGCTCGGCACGGGCGCCGCGGGCGGCTCCCCCTCGGAGCTGCTTCAGCTCGCGGCGACGATCCGCGTGGGGCGCCGGCGCAACACCCGTCTACTCGTGCACACCGTGCGCGCGCTGCTCGTGCTCGGCGATTCGGTGGAGGTCGAGCCGCGCGTGGCCGCCCACGTCTCCGGCGCCGTCGCGCTCGCGGCCACCGGGTCGGCCCCGTTCGAGCGCCGCGCGGTGCTGCGCGGGCACACGGTCCGGGCCGTGGACGAAGGCTGGGCGTTCGGGAACGGACCCGTCCTGGAGGGACGCGGGCGGGAGATCGTCCGCTTCGTCCTCGCCCTCGACGACATCCCTCCGCTCCCGGTCAGCTCCTCGTGATCAGCTCCCGGTAGAAGTCGATCCCGCGTAGCCAGACATCCACCCGGATGCGTTCGTCGTGCGCGTGCAGCGCGTCGCGCTCGGAGCGGGTGAGGTGGAACGGCGTGAACCGGTAGACGTGGTCGCTGATCGCCGTGAACCACCGGCTGTCGCTTGCGCCGAGCTGCAGGTACGGGGTGGGGATGATGTCCTCGTCGAGTGCCGTCGCGATCGCCCCGGCGAGGCGCCGCCACTGCTCGCCGTGCCACGGGGAGACCGGAGACGGCTCCGCCGCGTGGCGCACCTCGATCCGGATCCCCTCGTCCGCGATGACCGCACGCAGCCTCTCGGTGGCACCGGCGACGGTGTCCCCGGTCAGCAGCCGGATGTCGACCGCGGCGCGGGCGGTCGTGGCCAGGACGTTCTCGCCGGGCGCCCCGTGGAGCTCGGTCGCCACCGCCGTCGTCCGCACGAGCGCATTGGTCTCGGGGCCCATCCGCGCGAACACCGCGGACAGCACCGGCCCGACCAGGGCGGCGTTCCGGAACACCGTGCGCAGGGGCTGCCGTGCGTGCGGCGCGACGGTGGCGAGCATGGCCCGCACCGGCGCACTGATCCGGCGCGGGAAGGGCCGGCGCTGCAGCCGCGTCAGCGCGCGGGCGAGCCGCGCGGTGGCGGGCAGAGCAGGTGGCGTGGAGGCGTGCCCGCCCGCCTCGTGGGCGACGAGCCATGCCGTCATGTGGCCGCGTTCGGCGACCCCGATCATCGCGGTCCGCCGGTCCACCCCCGGCAGCACTCCCTCGACGACGGCGCCGCCCTCGTCGAGCACGAGTCCCGGCCGGGTGCCGCGCGCCCGCAGGAGCTCGACGACGGCGGCCGCTCCGTCGCCGGCCGTCTCCTCGTCGTGCCCGAAAGCCAGGTAGACGTCGCGCGCCGGCACGAAGCCCTCGCCGACGAGCCCCTCCACCGCCTCCATGATCGCGACGAGGGCACCCTTGTCGTCGATCGCGCCGCGGGCGTGCACCGCCGCATCCGCGCCGGTGCCGACGATCTCGGCACCGAACGGATCGTGCGCCCACTCCTCCGGTACGACCGGGACGACGTCCTGATGCGCCATCAGCACGAGCGGTCCCTCTGCGGATGCCCCGGGCCAGCGGTACAGCACCGTGTGCCCGGCGACCGTCTCGCGCGCCAGCGCCCGGTGCGTGCGGGGGTACAGCCGCGCGAGCTCCGCGTGGAACTCGTCGAACGCACCCCGGGCGACCAGCGACTCGTCGGCGTGCGAGACGGTCGGGATGCGCAACAGTCGCTGGAACCTGGCGAGGGGTGTCTGCACGCGTCGAGACTATCCACGGGAGCCGCAGGTACGGTGGACCTATGACCGACGTCCCTCCCCGAGGCCTCCGCTGGGGCATCCTGGCGACCGGCGGCATCGCCCACGCGTTCGCCTCGGACCTCCGCACCGCCGGACTCGACGTCCGCGCCGTGGGCTCCCGTTCCGCGGGCGCGGCCGAGCGCTTCGCCGCGGAATTCGACGTGCCCCGCGCGCACGCGTCGTACGAGGCGCTGGTCGCCGATGACGACGTCGACATCGTCTACATCGCCACCCCGCATCCCCTGCACGCCGGCAACGCACTGCGTGCGATCGAGAACGGCAAGCACGTCCTCGTGGAGAAGCCGTTCACCCTCACCGGCGCGGAGGCCGAACGGGTACGGGCGGCCGCGGAGGCGCACGGCGTCCTGGCGATGGAGGCCATGTGGACGCGCTACCTGCCGCACATGGTTCGCGTGCGGGAGCTGGTGCGCTCCGGGGCGCTCGGCGACATCCGGTCCGCGCACGCCGACCACAGCCAGAGGCTCCCCTCCGATCCCGCGCACCGGTTGAACGCGCTCGAGCTGGGCGGAGGCGCCCTTCTCGACCTCGGGATCTACCCGGTCTCGTTCGTCTGGGACATGCTGGGGGCCCCGACCGACATCGTCGCCCGCGGCCGTCTCGGACAGACGGGCGCGGACACCGAGGTCGCGACGGTCTTCACGCACGGCTCCGGTGCGCTGTCGACGACCACGTCGTCCTCGCGCGCCGCCGGCCCCGTCTCGGCGCACGTCGTCGGGACCGAGGCCCGCATCGACATCGACCGCGTCTGGTACAGCCCCACCTCGTTCCGCCTCACCGGCGCGGACGGCACGGTGCGGGAGACCTACACCTCCGCCGTCGACGGACGCGGGATGCAGTACCAGGCCCTCGCCGCCGAACGCATCATCGCCGAGGGCGCCCGCGACAGCGATGTCCTGCCCCTGGCAGAGACCGTCGCGATCATGCACACGCTCGACGCCATCCGCGCCCGGATCGGCGTGCACTACCCCGAAGAGGACTGACATGCCCGACCCCACCACACCCCGCGTCGCGGTCTACCTTGACTTCGACAACATCGTCATGAGCTGGTACGACCGCGTGCACGGCCGCAACGCCTACTCGCGCGACCGCCAGCGGATCGCGGAGAGCACCAAGGACCCGGAGATCGCGGAGAAGCTGGCCCGCGCCACGGTCGACGTCGGCGCGATCATCGACTACGCCGCGTCGTTCGGCACACTCGTGCTCACCCGCGCCTACGCGGACTGGTCGGCCCCCGTCAACGCCGAGTACCGCTCGCAACTGGTCGCCCGCGCGGTGGACCTCGTGCAGCTGTTCCCGGCGGCCGCGTACGCCAAGAACGGCGCCGACATCCGGCTGGCCGTGGACACGGTCGAGGACATGTTCCGCCTCCCCGACCTCACGCACGTCGTGATCGTCGCCGGCGACTCGGACTACGTGCCCCTGGCACAGCGCTGCAAGCGCCTGGGCCGCTTCGTCGTCGGCGTCGGGGTCGCCGGTTCCACGGCGAAGTCCCTCGCGGCCGCGTGCGACCGCTTCGACTCGTACGACTCGCTCCCGGGCGTCACTCCCCCCGAGCCGGCGAAGAAGGAGGGGGCGACGGCCGCCCGAACCCGGGCACGGAAGCGCTCGGTCGACCCTGCGGCGGACCTGCTCGAGCGCGCGCTGCGCCTGGAGAACGACAAGGACCCCTCGCAGTGGCAGCACGCCTCCGCGGTGAAGAGCCTCATCACCCGGCTGGACTCGTCCTTCAGCGAGAAGGCACTCGGTCACCGCAGCTTCACGGAGTTCGTCGCCGCCCACCCGGACATCGCGGAGATCGACGAGACCGACAACATCGTGCGGATCCGGCTGGTGGGCGACAAGCTCTGACGGCCGCGTCAGGGGCGCGGAGCGCGCGTGCTCCACAGCGCCCAGGCGATCAGCAGCGGCTGGAAGAACAGGCGCACGAGGCGTGCCCGGTCGGTGTTCAGTCCGAACCCGTTCCGATGCTCGGTGTACTGCGCCACGTTCCCCGGGAAGACCGCGGCGAAGAACAGGGCGAGGATCGTGCCCACGCGTCGCCGCTCCCGCGGGAGTGCGACGAGGGACGCGCCCAGCAGGATCTCCGCCACGCCCGATCCGACGACCACGGCGTCCTTGTCGAGGGGGACGATCTCGGTCGCCCAGTCGGGGACCTGGGCCTGGAACTCCTTCCGGCCCCAGAAGAGGTGCGAGAGACCCGCGAAAACCATGGCGACGGCGAGCAACCACCGGGAGAACGTCCTCATCGGCCCAGTCCACCGCCCGGCGCGGCCGCTGTCGAGGACTTGACGGCGGATGCCGCTCCCGTCACAGACCGGCGTCGCGGGCCGCGGCCGCCTCCGTGACGAAGGCCTCGTACTCGGCGAAGTCGTCCTCGGCGACGATCGCACGCAGGACGACCTCGTCCACGGCGGCGAGGTACGCGCCGAGCCGTTCCGCCACGTCCTGGGTGCCCGACGCCGGGAGCACGGTGTCGCGGGCGTCGAACCCGAGCCGGGCGAAGTTCGCCGCGTAGTTCGGGTACGTGGCGTACCGGTCCGCCTCACGGAGCATCCGGTCACGCGCTCCCACGTCGAACGCCGTCCGCACGTACAGGTGCGTGCGAGTCTCCTCCCGCTCGGCGATCGCCTCCTCGCGCTGCGCTGCCGCGGCCTCGGGGGTCAGCCAGCTGAGCAGCGGCCCGTCCGCCTCCCGGGCGGCGAGCCGCCGCATCCGGGGCCCGAGCGCCCCCACGACGATCTGCGCCGAGCGGGCCTCCCGGAGCCGGCCCACCCCGTCGGCCACGAGCGCGAGCTGCCCCGAGCGGGCAGCTCCGGAGCCGACGCCGAGAATGAGGCGCCCGTCCGGGATGCCCGCGCGGTCCAGCGCCTCGAGGATCTCGGCCGGGCCGCGCCGGTCCAGCGGTACGACCCCGGTCGCCAGAACGAGGCGGTCGGTCGCCCGCGCCGCCGCCCCGAGCGCCGCGATCGCGTCTCCGTCGGGGGTGTCGTTGACCCAGAGGGAGTGGAAGCCGGCGTCCTCGGCGACGCGGGCGATCTGTGCGATCAGGTGCGGGCCGAGCGTCGCGGCGACGCCGATCGACAGGGCGGTGCGGGTGCGCGTCATGAGCCGATCATGCCGCAGCCGGGAAAGCCCTCGCCACCTCGCACCCGCGGGCGGAGGCCGATCCTGCTCCCCATCTGGGCATTCGCCCGTCCGGTACAGTGGCGACCGTGGCACCCCGCAACCCGCCTCCTGGCTCGCAGACCTCGCTGCGCGAGGCCAACCGGGCGCGCCTGATCGACGCCCTCAAGCGGCACGGGCGCCTGACCCAGGTGGAGCTGGCCGGGAGCACCGGGCTCTCCCCCGCCACCGTGTCGAACATCGTCAAGGAACTGACCTCCTCCGGCATCCTGCACACGTCGTTCACGTCCCGCAGTGGGCGCCGTGCGACGCTCGTCTCACTGGCCCGCCAGCTCGGGCTCGTCGCCGGCGTGCACTTCAGCTCCCGTCACCTCCACATCGCGATCGCCGACACGGCCCGCACGATCGTGGCGCAGTCCGCGTTCCCGCTCGCTCTCGACCACCGTCACGACGCCGAGCTCGATCGGCTGAGCCTGCTGCTGGGCGACATGATGGAGTCCCTCGGCGGTGCCGTCGGTGACCTGCTCGCGGTGGGCCTCGCCCTCCCCGCACCGATCGACCAGCGCACCGGCATGATCTCCAGTCCGGGCCTGCTCCGCGGCTGGGAGGGCGTCGACGTCGCCGAGAGCCTTCGCGAGCGGATCGGACGACCCGTCTTCGCCGACAGCGAGGCGAACCTCGGGGGACTTGCGGAGGCCCGTGAGGGGAACGGACGCGGTGCCTCCGCCTCGGTCTTCATCCGCGTCGGCCACACGATCAGCGCGGGCCTCATCGTCGGCGGCGACCTCTTCCGCGGGGTCAACGGCAAGGCCGGGCAGATCGGGCACGTCACGATCGACGAGAACGGCCCGGTCTGCCGCTGCAGCAACCGAGGGTGCCTGGAGACGTACGCCAGCGGGCCGGCGCTCCTCTCGCTCTTCCCGCCGGGCGAGGGGATGCGACGGCTGAGCGACCTCCTGCACGCCGTCGAGTCCGGCGACGGCAGTTCACGGCGCGTCGTCGCCGACGCGGGCCGCCACATCGGCATCGCCGCCGCGAGCCTGTGCAACCTCTTCGATCCGGAGCTGATCGTCGTCGGCGGCGAGCTCGCGCAAGCGGGCGAGATCCTGATGGCCCCGATGCGCCACTCCCTGGAACGCTCGGCGCTGTCGTCCGCATCGGGTCTGCCGGAGATCGTGGAGGCCTCCTTCGGGGAGTGGGCGGAGGCCCGGGGCGCGATGGCGATCGCCCTTGACCATGTGACCGTCGGCGCCGAGGCCCTCCCCCACTCGGCGTAGGTGCTGCGCATGCCCGGTCAGCGACGAGGAGCCCGGGCGGGCGGGACTCGCCGGGTCGGGACGGCCGCCCTGGCAGCCGTGGGGCTCGCCGCGGCCCTGTCCGGCTGCGTCGGCCCGGCGTCGGATGCGGGGGCGGACCGGGCTCGGGAATCCATCGCCCTCCTGCTCCCGGAGGCGAAGACCGCCCGCTACGAGACCTTCGACCGTCCCCTGTTCGAGGCGCGGGTTCGGGAGCTGGGCGACCACCCCGTGCTCTACGCCAACGCCGGGCAGAACGCCGCGACCCAGCAGCAACAGGCCGAGTCGGCCCTCGCCGCCGGGGCGGGGGTGCTCGTGCTCGATCCGGTCGACGCCGACGCGGCCGTCAGCATCGTCACCGCGGCCAACGCCGCGGGGGTGCCGGTCATCTCCTACGACCGGCTCGTGGCCGGCGGCGACATCGCGTACTTCGTATCGTTCGACAACGAGCGGGTCGGGAGGCTGCAGGCGACCGCGTTCGTCGAGGCCGTCCGCGACGCCGGCGACGGCGACGGCATCCTGATGGTCAACGGCTCCCCCACCGACAGCAACGCGGATCAGTTCCGCCAGGGGGCGCACGCCGTGATCGACCGGAGCGGGTTGCGCGTGCTCGCCGAGTACGACACCCCGGACTGGAGCCCGGACAAGGCCCAGGACTGGGTGGCCGGTCAGATCGCCCAGTACGGGGACGAGATCGCCGGGGTCTACGCCGCAAACGACGGGACGGCGGGCGGTGCGATCTCGGCGCTGAAGGCGGCCGGTGCGGAGCCCTTCCCCATCGTCACCGGCCAGGATGCAGAGCTCGCCGCCGTGCAGCGGATCGTGGTGGGCGACCAGTACATGACCGTCTACAAGGCGATCCGCACCCAGGCGGAGCACGCGGCGGAGGTGGCCGTGGCGCTCCTGCGCGGTGAGGAGGTGACAGCGCCGACCCTGGTGGACGGCGTGCCCGCGGTGCTCCTCGAGCCGGTCCCGGTGACGGCGGCGGACATCATGGCGACGGTCGTCGCCGACGGGTTCTGGACCGTCGGCGACATCTGCAGCCCCCCGTATGCCGACGCCTGCGCGACCGCCGGCATCGGGTAGGGTCCTGACCCTGACGAGGAGACGATGACCGTGAATCCGACGACACCCCCGGCCGCCGGCCGTGCCCGCGAACGGGTGGTGACGATGCGGGGCATCGGCAAGCGGTTCGGAGCGGTCCGTGCACTCACGGACGTGGACTTCTGGGTCGACGCGGGCGAAGTGGTCGCGCTGATCGGGGACAACGGCGCCGGGAAGTCCACCCTCGTGAACCTCCTCGCCGGGGTGCACACCCCGGACACCGGGACGATCGAGATCGGTGGCGCGCCCGCCGAGATCGGCAGCCCGGCCGACGCCCAGGCGTACGGCGTCGCGACGGTGTTCCAGGACCTCGCGCTGTGCGACAACCTGGATGTCGTCGCGAACCTGTGGCTCGGGCGCGAGCTCGTCTCCGGTCGCGCCCTGGACGAGGTCGACATGGAACAGCGCACCTGGACCCTGCTGCGCGAGCTCTCCGCGAAGCTGCCGTCTGTGCGGGTGCCGGTCGCCTCCCTCTCGGGTGGACAGCGCCAGACGGTCGCGATCGCCCGATCGCTGCTGGGGGACCCGCGCGTGGTGATCCTCGACGAGCCGACCGCCGCACTGGGGGTCGCCCAGACCGCCGAGGTCCTCAATCTCATCGAACGCCTCCGGGAGCGGGGGCACGGCGTCGTCCTCATCAGCCATCACATGGCCGATGTCCTCGCGGTGGCGGACCGGGTGGTGGTGCTGCGGCTCGGCCGGAACAACGGGGTGTACGACGTGGCGGAGGTGACGAGTGAGACCCTCATCGCGGCGATCACGGGCGCCGCCGACCTCGCCCGGCCGACGCGCGCGGAACCGCACCGGAGCGTCACGGAGGATCCCGCCGATGTCGGCGACGGACGGACCGCGACGATCACCCCGATCCCCCGCCGGACCTCGCCGCGACCACCGGGGCGGGGCGGGCGATCGTGATCACGCCACGGTCCGCCCCCGCGGGTGACGATGCCGGCCTCCGGCCCGGCAGCTTCCGCAATGCGCTGGCCGTGGTCTCCGACCGGATCCGGGAGGGCGATCTGGGGGCCGTGCCCGTCCTCGCCGGCCTCCTGGTCATCTGGGCGGTCTTCCAGTCCCTGAATCCCGTCTTCCTCTCCAGCGAGAACCTCGTCAATCTCACGATGCAGTGCGCCGCGACCGGAACGATCGCGCTCGGCGTCGTGCTGGTGCTCCTGGTGGGCGAGATCGATCTGTCGGTCGGTTCGGTGTCGGGCCTCGCGGCGGCGGTGCTGGCGGTCACCTTCGTGAAGCTGCAGTGGCCCCTCCTGGTCGCCCTCCCGGCGGCGGTGGCCACCGGTTGTCTCGTGGGCCTGGTCTACGGCGTGCTCTACACGCGCTTCGGCCTGCCGAGCTTCGTGATCACCCTCGCCGGCCTGCTCGGATTCCTCGGCCTGCAGCTGTGGGTGCTGGGAGACACCGGGGCCATCGCGCTCCCCTTCGACTCCTGGATCGTGTGGTTCGCCCAGCAGATGTTCCTGCCTGCCTGGGCGTCGTACCTCCTCGTCCTGCTCGCCGCCGCCGCCTACGCGGCCTCGCTCCTGCGACGGGCGAGCCGGCGCCGGGCCGCGGACCTCGCCGGCGAGGGGTACGTCCGGATCGCGGTGAAGACCGGGACCCTGCTGGTCGTGCTGCTGGTGATCGTCTGGTACCTGAACCGGCACCGCGGCGTCGGGGCGATGTTCGTGTTCTTCGTGGGCCTCGTCGTGCTGATGAACCTCGTCCTGACCCGGACACGGTGGGGCCGTGCCGTCTACGCAGTGGGCGGTTCCGTGGATGCCGCGCGGCGGGCAGGCATCCGGGTGGATCGCATCTACCTGTCGGTGTTCGCGCTCTGCTCCACGTTCGCCGCGCTCGGGGGCGTGCTGGCCGCCGCGCGCCTGGCCTCCGCGAGTCAGAGCTCCGGCACGGGCGACACCAACCTGATCGCGATCGCCGCGGCGGTCATCGGCGGTGCCAGCCTCTTCGGCGGCCGGGGCTCGGCGTTCGCGGCGCTCCTCGGGATCATCGTCATCCAGTCGATCTCGTCCGGCCTGACCCTGCTCAACCTCGACGCCGCCGTCCAGTTCATGGTCACCGGAGTCGTGCTCGTGCTGGCTGTGATCATCGATTCGCTGTCCCGCCGCACGCGCGCCGCACGGGGTCGCGCCTGACCGTTGCGTTCAGTGTCGGAACGCGGATGCCGCGTTGCCAAAGCGTTACGTTCAAGTCTTGACGCCAAGAACCGATGCGGTCAAGATCACCTCAAGCGCGCGACGGTGCAGCAGCGAAGCTCCTGGCGATCGCGCATGTCAACGACGAAAGGCGAATGATGAAGAAGTCTTCATTCCTCGCCGTGGTCGCCCTCAGCGGCGCGGCAGCGGTGATGCTCGCAGGGTGCGGCGGCGGAGGCGGCGCCGAGACCAGCGAGGGCGGCGGTGGCGGGGACGCCGACGCCGGGCGCGCGTGCGTCATCCTCCCCGATGCGGCATCGTCGCCGCGCTGGGAGAACTTCGACCGCAAGTACCTGCAGGAGGGGCTGGAGGCCGCCGGCTTCGAGGCCGACATCCAGAACGCCCAGGGGGACGTCGCCAAGTACGGGACGATCGCCGACCAGCAGCTCACCCAGGGCTGCGGTGTCATGCTGCTGGTCGACTACCAGGGCGCGGCGGAGACGGTCGCCGCGAAGGCCAGCGCCGAGGGCATCCCGGTGATCGCCTACGACCGGCCGTTCGAGGGCGCGGACTTCTACGTCTCGTTCGACAACGTGGAGGTCGGTCGCCTGCAGGGGCAGACCGTGCTCGACGGGCTGGAGGCGAAGGGCGTCGCCCCGGCGGACGCCACCGTGGTCTACATCGGTGGCGACCCGACCGACGGCAACGCCGCGATGTTCCACGAGGGCGCGGTCGAGGTGATGGAGGGTGCCGGCGTCACGGCGGCGGCCGAGCCTCCGGGCGCCTGGGACCAGGGCAAGTCGCAGACCAACTTCGAGCAGGCGCTGACCTCGCTCGGTGGACAGGTGGACGGCGTCTGGGCGGCCAACGACACGAACGCGGCAGGCGTCATCAAGGTGCTGCAGGACAACAACCTCCAGGGTGTCGCGGTGTCCGGCCAGGACGCCAACGTGGCAGGTCTGCAGAACATCCTGCTCGGCTGGCAGACCGCGACGGTCTACAAGCCGGTCCAGGACGAGGCCACGGCCGCGGTCGAGACGGCGGTCGCGCTGCTGAAGGGTGAGACCCCGGAAGCCGGGGCGGAGCTCGAGGACGGGACCCCGTACATCCAGGTCACCCCCGTGCTCGTCGGCCCGGACGAGGTCAAGGATGTCGTCTCCGCCGGCGACGCCGCGTACGACGACGTCTGCACGCCGGACGTCATGGCGGCCTGCGAGCAGTTCGGGGTCACACCGTAACCATCCGTCGACCGCGAGGGCGTCGCGTCACCGGGCGCGGCGCCCTCCGCGTGTTCCGCATCGGCACATCGCAAGGAAGCGAGCATGACAGACACGATCACCGCAGCAGAGCCGATCATCGAGCTGATCGGCGCGAAGAAGTCGTTCGGTCCGGTCACGGTGCTCAAGGGCGTCGACCTGAAGGTGTATCCCGGCCGGGTCACCGCACTGGTCGGCGACAACGGCGCCGGCAAGTCCACCCTCATCAAGGGGCTGGCGGGCGTGCAGCCGTACGACGAGGGAGAGGTGCGGGTCGACGGCCGGCACCGTGACCTGCACACCCCCCGGGACGCCGCCGCCCTGGGCATCGAGGTGGTCTACCAGGACCTCGCCCTGTGCGACAACCTCGACATCGTTCAGAACATGTTCCTGGGGCGGGAGGAGTTGTCGGCGGGTACGTTCGACGAGGGCCGGATGGAGAAGGATGCCTCCGACACCCTGCGCTCCCTGTCCGTGCGCACCGTCAAGTCGGTGCGCCAGAAGGTGTCCTCACTGTCCGGCGGGCAGCGCCAGACGGTCGCCATCGCGCGCGCCGTACTGAAGAAGGCACGGGTCGTGATCCTCGACGAGCCGACCGCCGCGCTCGGCGTCGCCCAGACCGAACAGGTGCTGAATCTGGTGCAGCGGCTTTCCGAGCAGGG
Source organism: Microbacterium caowuchunii (assembly GCF_008727755.1). Lineage (NCBI taxonomy): Bacteria > Bacillati > Actinomycetota > Actinomycetes > Micrococcales > Microbacteriaceae > Microbacterium > Microbacterium caowuchunii. The sequence goes on along the minus strand of NZ_CP044231.1, from coordinate 992,183 downwards.
TGTCGCCGTGGTGCTGATCAGCCACAACCTCGTGGACGTCTTCCAGGTGGCGGACGACATCGCGGTCCTGTACCTCGGCCAGCTGGTCGCACAGGTCCGGACGAGCGAGACCTCCCGCGACGACGTCGTGGGCTACATCACCGGGACCAAGACGCTCGGCGGCGTCGAGATCCTCAACACGTCCACCGTGCGCACCGAGGGAGCAGCGGAATGAGCAGCAACGCGACCCGGACCGAGGCCGCTCCCGACCCGGTGGCGAGCGACCTCATCGGCAGCGGGATCGAGGGCGGCCTCGGCGACCAGGTGCAGGCCTGGCTGCAGCGCGTCCGCAGCGGAGACATGGGCGCCCTGCCCGCCGTGGGCGGACTCGTGGTGCTCGGGATCCTGTTCTCGACGCTGAGCCCCTTCTTCCTGACGGAGCGGAACTTCGCGAACCTGCTGAATCAGGCGGCGACCCTGGTGGTCCTCGGCATGGCCCTGGTGTTCGTGCTCCTGCTGGGCGAGATCGACCTGTCGGCGGGGGTGACCGGCGGGGTGGGGATGGCTCTGTTCGTCGTCCTCAACAGCGTCTGGGGCATCCCCTGGCCGCTCGCCCTGCTGGTCGGGTTCGGCTTCGGGATCCTCACCGGTGCCATGATCGGCTTCTTCGTCGCGCGGGTCGGCATACCCTCGTTCGTGGTCACCCTGGGCCTGTTCCTCGGCTTCCAGGGACTGGCGCTCGTCATCATCGGTCCGGGCGGCCTCTACCGGCTGCAGGTCCCGGAGCTGATCGCCCTCCAGAACGGCAACCTCCCGGTGTGGGGCGGGTGGGTGATGCTGCTGATCATGCTGCTCATCTCGGCCGCGATGTCGCTCTGGGACCGGAGCCGTCGTGCGCGCGCCGGGGTCCCGAACCGCGCCGTGTCGCTGGTCTACATCAAGCTCGCGGTCATCGCCGTGGTCGGCGGCGCGGTCGTGTTCGTCCTCAACCAGGACCGGGGGCAGTCGGTCAACGCGGTGCAGGGCGTCCCCTACGTCGTCCCGGTCGTGCTGGTGATCCTCTGGGTCGGCACCTTCGTCCTGGACCGCACCCGTTTCGGCCGGTACATCTACGCCATCGGCGGCAACGCGGAGGCGGCGCGGCGCTCCGGCGTGAAGGTGCGCTGGGTCAAGTGGTGGGCGTTCGTGATCGGATCCAGCCTCGCGGTGTTCTCGGCGCTCCTGGCCGTCTCCCGGGTCGGCTCCGTCGACGCCACGGTGGGGCGCGACATCGTCCTCAGCGGCGTCGCCGCAGCGGTCGTCGGCGGTGTGAGCCTCTTCGGCGGGCGGGGCCGGCTCGTGCACGCCGCGATCGGCGCGCTGGTCATCGCGACGATCACGAACGGTCTGGCGTTGCTGAACCTCCCCGCGGGCGTCAACCTGCTCGTCACCGGCGGAGTGCTGATCCTCGCCGCGACGGTCGACGCGGTGTCCCGCCTCCGCTCCGGAGGCGGGCGGACCTGACCGGCGGAGGGCGCCGGCGCGGTCCACCGACCCGCCGGCGCCCTCCGCACCTCACCCGCGCAGCAGTGCCCGCAGAGCCCCGATCGTGTCGGCATCCGCGGGCATCTTGTCCGCCCGGTAGTGCTTCACGCGGGCGAACCGCAGGGCCACCCCACCGGGGTACCGCGTCGAGCGCTGCACGCCGTCGATGGCGACCTCGACCACCGTCTCCGGCCGCACGTGCACCGTGTTCGCCGTACGGCGGGTCTCCTCCGCGAGGAAGTGATCGGTCTGCCACCGCAGGACCGCGTCGGTGAGCCCCTTGAAGGTCTTCCCGACCATGACGAGCCCGCCCGGCGCGCCGACCTCCCCCTCCGGATCCCGTGCCCCCAGGTGCAGGTTGGAGAGCAGCCCGGCGCGCCGGCCGGATCCCCATTCCACGGCCAGCACCACCAGGTCCACGGTCAGCACCGGCTTGACCTTGAGCCAGCTCTTGCCGCGCCGTCCGGCGGCGTAGGGCGCATCGAGCGCCTTCACCATCACGCCCTCGTGCCCGGCGGCCAGTGCTTCGCGCGAGAAGGCCTCCGCCCGCGCCGGATCGTCGGTGACGATGCCGGGGATCCGCGCCGGTCCCACCGCCTGCTCGAGCAGCATCCGCCGGGTCGCGAGCGGCTCGTCGAGGAGGTCGCGTCCGTCGAGGTGCAGGATGTCGAAGAACCACGGGCGCAGCGCCACGCTCGCCGCTCGCTCGGACCCGAACCGCGCCATGGTGTCCTGGAAGGGGCGGGGGCCGCCGTCCTCGTCGAGCGACAGGGTCTCGCCGTCGAGGATGAGCCGCTCGGCGGGGAAGTCCCGGACGGCGGAGACGATCTCGGGGACCCGTGCCGTGATGTCGGCGAGGCTCCGGGTGTACACGCGCACCTCGTCGCCGGCACGATGCACCTGGATCCGGGCACCGTCGAGCTTGTACTCGACGGATGCGGCCGCACCCGCCAGGGCGAGGGCCTCCGGCACGGACCCGGCGGTCGAGGCGAGCATCGGCAGCACCGGTCGTCCCACCATCAGGCCGACGGCCGCGAGATCCCCGGCCGGCGCGGTGAGGGCGATCCGCGCGGTCTCGCCCAGGTCGCCGCTGAGCATCGCCGCCCGGCGGACGACCGCGATGTCCCGGTCGGCCGCCTTCGCGATCGCCTCGACCAGGACGCCCTCCAGTGCCCCGGTGCGCAGTTCGCCCCGCACGACCCGGCTGAGGAAGTCCCACTCCCGCGGGGTCGCCCGCTCGGAGAGGGCGATCAGCTCCGAGCGCCGGAGTGCGGCGGCGCCGCTGCCGGCCACCGCCGCGAGACCCGCCAGCGCCGCATCGGCGTCGAGGACGGTGAGCGAGGGCACGCGGGCGTGCGAGGTCTCCAGCGCCGCGAGGCCGCGCCATCCCACGCCGATCCGACCCTGACGCGGCCGCGCCACGAGGAAGCCCACGGCCGGCTCGATCTCCTCCGGGGCGAGCTCGCGCAGCAGCGCGGCGAGCGCCGCGGTCTTCGCCAGGCGGGACGAGGTCGCGCCGACCGTTTCGGCGGCGTCGACGACCGCGGCGAGCAGCATGCTGGCATCATGCCATCCGGCCCGGACACCCGCGAGGGAGCACGACGAAGGCCGCCGCCCCGGTGGGGCGACGGCCTTCGTGAGAGGAAGGGGTCAGGCCGCTCGGGCGAGCTCCGCCGCGTCGACCGCGATCCGGCCGTCCACGGCATCCACCCGCACCATGCCGCCGTCCCCCAGGCGTCCGTTCACGAGCAGATCCGCGATCCGGTCGTCGATCTCGCGCTGGATGAGCCGCCGCAACGGGCGGGCGCCGTACTCCGGCTCGTAGCCGTGCTCGGCCAGCCAGTCGACCGCGGCGTCCGTGACGTCGAGGCCGATCTCGCGGGCGGCGAGCCGCGCGCGCGTCGCGCCGAGCAGGAGCGAGACGATCTCGCGCAGCTGCGGCAGGTCGAGCTTGCGGAACATGACGATCTCGTCGATGCGGTTGAGGAACTCCGGCCGCATCGCCTCGCGCACCTTCGCCATCACCCGGTCGCGGAGGTCCTTCTCGGATCCGAAACCGGTCGCGCCACCGCCATCGGCGATGAACCCGATCGCCCCGGACCGCGAGGCCAGGAACTCGGCGCCGATGTTGGACGTCATGACGATCACGGTGTTGCGGAAGTCGACCGTGCGTCCCTGACCGTCGGTCAGCCGCCCGTCGTCGAGCACCTGCAGCAGCAGGTTGAAGACGTCGGGGTGGGCCTTCTCGATCTCGTCGAACAGCACGACGGCGTAGGGGTTGCGGCGCACGCGCTCGGTGAGCTGCCCGGCCTCGTCGTAGCCGACGTATCCGGGAGGGGCGCCGACCAGGCGCGACACCGTGTGCCGCTCGCCGAACTCGCTCATGTCGAAGCGGATGACCGCGTCCTCGTCGTCGAACAGGGACGCCGCGAGGGTCTTCGCGAGCTCCGTCTTACCGACACCGGTCGGTCCGAGGAACAGGAAGGAGCCGATCGGCCGACGTGCGTCCCCCATGCCGGTCCGGCTGCGCCGGACGGCCTTGGCGACGGCGGTGACGGCCTCGTCCTGCCCGATGACCCGGGCGTGCAGCTCGCTCTCGAGCGTCGCCAGGCGATCGCGCTCCGTTTCGGTGAGACGGCTGACCGGGATGCCGGTCGCACGGCTGATGACGGCGGCGATCTGCGCCTCGTCCACGACCGCGTCCGGACGCCCGGTTGCGGTCACCTCGTCGATGCGTCCCTGCAGGCGGGTCATCTCGTCGCGCAGACGCGAGGCCTCCTCGTAGCGCTCGGCCGCGACGGCGGAGTTCTTCTCCGCCTCCAGCTCGGCCAGCTGAGCCATGAGCTGCGTGGTGTCCACGCTCACGCCCAGACGCAGACGGAGCCGCGCTCCGGCCTGGTCGATCAGGTCGATGGCCTTGTCCGGCAGCACCCGCTCGGTCAGGTAGCGGTCGCTGAGTTCGACCGCAGCGCGCAGCGCCTCGTCGGTGTAGGTGACCCGGTGGTGCTCCTCATACGCGGAACGCAGACCCCGGAGGATCTCGATCGCGTCCGTGAGGGACGGCTCGCCGACGCGCACCGGCTGGAACCGGCGCTCCAGGGCGGGGTCCTTCTCGATCACCCGGTACTCCTTGAGGGTCGTCGCCCCGACCAGGTGCAGGTCACCGCGCGCGAGACGCGGCTTCAGGATGTTCCCCGCGTCCATGGCACCTTCACCACCGGCACCGGCGCCGACGACGGTGTGCACCTCGTCGATGAAGAGGATGACCTCGCCGCGGAGCCCGGCGACCTCGTCCATCGTCTTGGTCAGCCGCTCCTCGAAGTCACCGCGATAACGGGCACCGGCGAGCATGGCCGGCAGGTCCAGCGCGATGACGCGCTTCCCGCGCAGCAGCTCGGGCACCTCCTCGGCGACGATGGCGCGGGCCAGGCCCTCCACGATCGCGGTCTTGCCGACGCCGGCCTCACCCATCAGCACGGGGTTGTTCTTCGTGCGACGGCTGAGGATCTCGATGGTCTGCTCGATCTCGTCGCCACGGCCGATCACCGGGTCGAGGTCCCCGGCCGCGGCGAGCGCGGTGAGGTCCTGTCCGTAGGTGTCGAGCATCGGGGTCTGGGATGCGGGTGCACCGGTCTCCGTGCCGGGCGCCCCGGCGGGGACCGGCTCACGGACGCCCTGGGTGAGGGCCTCGGCCGTGACGCCCGCTTCGGCGAGCACGCGGCCTGCCGGGCTGTCCTGCGCGAGGACGAGGGCGAAGAAGAGGTGTTCCGGGTCGATGTAGGTGGATCCCGCCGAGCGGGCCACCTGGAAGGCGTGGAACAGCGCGCGCTGCACGGACACCGTGACGACGGCGCCGTCCGCCTCCGCGGCGGGCCCGGCCTGGGGCAGGCGCCCCTCGATGCCGCGCAGGATGGCCTGCGGGTCGGCACCCACGCGGGAGAGCCCCTCGCGGGCGGTCGGGTCCTCGACGAGCGCGTGGAGCACGTGCAGGGCGTCGAGCTCCCGCTGACCGCGCATGAGGGCGAAGCGTCCGGCCTCCTGCAGGATCTGCTGGGTGCGGGCGCTCAGGAACCGGCTGAGGTCGATCGACCGGGCCGCCCGAGCCTGCTCGCCCTGCAGGTAGCGGGCGAGGAACTCGTCGAAGCTGCGCCGGGCGTCGTCCCCCTCCTGGGGGGTGAAGTCTTCGGGCATTCTGTCTCCTGTAAAGGTGAGCCAAGGCGACTCAACTTCATCCATGTTACGAAGTTGAGCGTGCGTGTATCAAGTTCAACGCGACGCTGCGCAGGGTATTCCCGGTTACGCTCGGTCCATCCCGAGACCCGAGGAAACCGTGATGAGTGACCCGCACGACCCCGCCGACACACCCGAGAGGCGGACCGCCGCAGGCGAGTTCTTCGCCGGGTTCCGCATCCTGTTCGGCGGTTTCGGATGGTGGCGGATGCGCCCGGGCCTCATGCTGCTCGGCCTCGTCCCCGCGGCGATCGTGAGCCTGGCCCTCGGCGCGGGCCTCATCACCCTGGGGTTCTGGATCGCGCCCATCACGACCGCGGTCACGCCGTTCGCGGAGGGATGGCCGGGCCTGTGGTCGACCCTGCTGCGCGTCGCCGTGGGGGCGGCCCTCTTCGGCGGCGCGCTGCTGCTGTCCGCGGCGTTGTTCACCGCACTGACACTGTTGATCGGCGAGCCGTTCTACGACCGGATCTGGCGCTCGGTCGAGGCGACGGAGGCCGGCACGCCCCCGGACCGTGATCCCGGGTTCTGGTCGGGGGTCGCCGACGCCGGATCCCTCATCGTGCGCGGTGCTCTCGCCGCCCTCGTCGCCTTCGCGCTCGGACTCATCCCCCTCGTCGGCGGCGTGCTGGGAGCCGTCACCGGTGTCCTGCTGTCGGGCTGGATCCTCGCGGACGAACTGTCCGCGCGCGCCCTCACCGCCCGGGGGATCGGACACGTCGAACGGCGTACGCTGCTGCGGGGGCGGCGCGCCCGGGCGCTCGGCTTCGGGGTGGCGACGCAGCTCTGCTTCCTGGTTCCGCTCGGCGCCGTCCTCACGATGCCCGCCGCGGTCGTCGGGGCCACGCGGCTGTCCCACGAGGTGCTCCCCGTCCCGGCGGCCCCGCACGCTCTGGCAGACTCCGAAGAATGACGCGCACCGCCACCCGCCGCGACACCATCGCCCTCCTCACCGGAGTGGGCCTGATCGTGCTGCCCCTCGTCGGCGCCGCCTTCAAGATCCTCTGGCCGGGATGGATGCTTGTGGTCATCCTGTTCGTGTCGCCCGTCCTGCTGATCGGCTACGGCCTGCAGGTCGCGATCGCCGCGAGCGGCTTCCTCTCCGCCCGTGCCGTGCTCCGCGACGGGGAGCGGCGGCGCCCGGCGCTCTGGGCGGCATGGCTCACCGCGATCGGGGTCGTCGCCGTCGGGCTCTTCTTCGTCGACGGCGGGGACTCGTCCTGGGGATCCGCGTTCATGTACATCGTCGGCGCGGAGTCCGACGACGGGGTCGCCGACGTGTCGAACGTCCTCGCCTGGGTGGGCGCCATCGCCTGGATCGGCGGTTGGGTCTGGCTCGTCGTCGAGTGGATCAGGGCGCTCATCCGCCGACGCCGGGGCTGAGCGGACGCAGGTCCGCGCAACACCCGATACGCTGGATGAAGTCTGTGAGAAGGAGTGCCATGTTCATCGTCGCCCTGCCGCTGTTCCTGCTCGGTATGTTCGCCTGCGGCATCTCGTTCTCGGTCGAGGGCTTCCAGGCCATCCTCTTCGTCGCCGGGATCCTGCTCGTCTCGCTGGCGATGGCACTGCCCATCCACATCCGCGCGAAGTAGTCGGCGGGCCGCTTCAGCCGCCCGAATCAGCCTGCGACCCGCATCCGCTGATGGGCCGCGTCAGCCTTCCCGTCGAGCGGCTCAGCCCTTCCCACCGGGCGGGCCGATGATCAGCAGCACGACGAAGAGCACGATCACGGCGACGAGGACGATCGCCGCGAACACCCACGGATGGTTCAGCAGCAGCCGCATGACCTTGTCGTGCCAGGCCGCATCCCTCGGGTCGTCGGTCGCCTCGAGGCGCCACTGACCCCGCAGCCGCCCGGTGCGATGCAACCAGATCTCGGTCGGGATCGTCGCGTACGGGATGACCGCGCTGCCGATCGCCACGACCGCCGGCCATGCTCCCCAGCGCTGGTTCTTCGCGACGACGATCGCGGTGGCGCCGTAGGACAGGAACACGAAGCCGTGGATGCCTCCGGCCACCGACACCACGACCGCGACATCCGTGACCGCTCGGATGATCAGGGCGCTGATGAGCAGCGTCCAGGAGATCGCCTCGGCTATCGCGAGGACGCGGAACAGGGACTGGGGCGTGCGGAACAAGGCGGGTCCTCCAACGTCGCGCGGCCGGGACAGCCGCGCCGCCACGTTACCCGAGCCCGGCTTCAGCTTTCCTGAAGGGTCATCCCGAAGGGCTGCTCGTGCAGTCCCTGCAGGGCGGCCGTGAGATCCGGGATGCCGTCGGCGAACTCCCGATCGAGGTCCGCGAGCCGACGGTCGGCCTCAGCCAGCACCCCGGCGCCCTTGTCGGTCACCCGGAGGTCGGATGCCGCCCCGGCGTGGGCGGTGACGTCCTCCGCGAGCCCGTCGCCGACGAGGATCTTCACGGCCGTGTGCGCCGTCTGCACGGTGATCTGGGAGCGCCGGGCCAGCTCCGAGAACGAGATCCCCGGGGTCGCCTGCAGGTGCGCCAGCAGAGCGTACTTACGCGTCGTGAGCCCGAGGTCCTTCAGCGCCGCGTGGAGCCGGTGGTCCCAGACGGCGGCGACGGTGATCAGCGAGATCACGGGGCTGAACGGCGGTCGCCCGACCGCGACGGACGATCGCGGTGTGGCGGTGTCTCCCATCCCCCCATGCTATCCGCCGCATCCGTGCGCGAGGCGGGCAGTAGCGTGGGGGGTGTGGACTTCTCCCTCGACGCGCTCCGGCGCTGGCCCGACGTCGAGGCACCGGACCTGGTCGCCGCCGATGCCGCTGACCGTCTGATCCTCGACGAATCCGCCGCTGCGCGCGCGGACGCTCCGCGGGAGCGCATCGCCGTGATCGGCGACGCCTACGGCGCGCTCGCCCTGGGCGCCGCCGCGGCCGCACCGGCGGCATCCGGCATCGTCCGCGTCCACCAGGACGCCCTGACCGGGGAGCAGGCGCTGGCCGCCAACGCGGAACGCGTGGGACTCACCGGCAGCGTCGCCTCCCTCCCCCTTTCGCCCGGGCTGCTCGAGGGCAGCCGGATCGTGCTGCTCCGGCTCCCGAAGTCGCTCGATGCGCTGCGGGACATCGCGGGAGCCGTCGCCGCGCACGCCCATCCGGAGGTCGTCGTCTACGCGGGCGGCAGGCTCAAACACATGAGTCTCGGGATGAACGACGTGCTCGGGGAGTTCTTCGCGACGCTCGACGTCACCCACGCGCGGCAGAAGTCGCGCGTCCTCATCGCGCGCGGACCGCGGGACGGGCGCGACCCGGAGCCCCGCCGGCAGACGCACGACGGTCTCGTCGTCTGCGCGTACGGCGGTGTCTTCGCCGGCACGTCGATCGACATCGGCACCAGGTTCCTCCTCGAGCACCTGCCCGACGCGCTGCCCGCTGGCGGTACGGTCATCGATCTCGCGTGTGGGACCGGCGTCGTGGCGGCATGGCTGGCACGACGCCACCCCGACCTGACGGTACTCGCGACCGACCAGTCCGCGGCTGCGGTGGCCTCCGCTCGCGCCACCGCGGCGGCGAACGGCGTGGCCGACCGCGTGCAGGTCCGCCGCGACGACGCGCTCTCGGCACAGCCGGAGCGCAGCGCGGCGTTCATCGCCCTGAACCCGCCGTTCCACTCCGGCACGGCGGTCCACAGCGGTCTCGCCCCACACCTCTTCACGGATGCCGCGCGCGTCCTCCGCCCCGGCGGCGAGCTGTGGACGGTCTGGAACTCGGCGCTGCGCTATCGCGCCGAGCTCGAGAGCATCGTCGGCCCCACCCGCCAGGTCGCCCGCAACACGAAGTTCACCGTCACCGTGTCCGTTCGCCGCTGACGCCCTGCGCTACCGCGGGCGGCACCGTCGTCTCGGTCGCCTCGCGGGACCGGTCGGCGTCCACGACGGCGGCGATGCGGCGGGGAACGGACTCGTCCTGCAGCGACGTGGTGTCGCCCAGCGGGCGGCCCTCCACGAGGTCGACCAGGAGCCGCCGCATGATCTTGCCGCTCCGGGTCTTGGGCAGGTCGGGCACGCGGAAAACGTGTGCGGGTCGCGCAACCGGACCGATGGCGCCGCGCACGTGCCGGCGCAGCGCGTCCGCATCCGCCTCGCCCGTCACGAATGCGGCGATGGCCTGCCCGGTGACGGCGTCCGCGACGCCGACCACCGCCGCCTCCCCGACCGCCGGATGAGCCACGAGGGCGGACTCGATCTCGATGGTCGAGAGGCGGTGCCCCGATACGTTGATCACGTCATCGATGCGGCCGAGCACCCACAGGGCGCCGTCCGCATCGAGCTTCGCCCCGTCGCCGGCGAGGAAGTAGCCGCGGTCGGCGAACCGCGCCCAGTACGAGTCCCGGTACCGCAGGGGGTCGCCCCACACGGTCCGCGACATCCCGGGCCATGTGCCGTCGACGACGAGCAGCCCTCCCCCGCCGGGCCCCACATCGGCGCCGTCGGCGTCCACGACCCGCACGCGCAGCCCCGGCAGTGCCGTCAGCGCCGAGCCCGGCTTCAGGGTCGAGACGCCGGGAAGCGGCGCGGCGATCGCGGCGCCCGTCTCGGACTGCCACCAGGTGTCGACCACCGGCGTCTCACCGCGCCCCAGGTGCCGGTGGAACCACACCCACGCTTCCGGGTTGATGGCCTCCCCCACCGTCCCGAGCAGGCGCAGCGCGGACAGGTCGACCGACGGCGGCGGGCCGTCCGGGAACCGGCTCATGAGCGAGCGGATGAGCGTGGGCGCCGTGTAGTACGTCGTGACCCCGTACCGGTCCAGGATCCGGAAGTGCCGGTCCCACGACGGGGTGTCCGGCGTGCCCTCGTACAGGACACTCGTCACGCCGTTCAGGAGCGGCCCGTAGGTGACGTAGCTGTGGGCGGTGACCCACGCCAGGTCGGCGGTGCACCAGTACACGTCGGTCTCCGGCTTGGCGTCGAAGACCGCCCAGAAGCTCCAGGCCACGTGGGTCAGCCAGCCGCCCGTCGTGTGGACCAGCCCTTTCGGTCGCCCCGTCGTCCCGCTCGTGTAGATGATGAACAGCGGCGTCTCGGCGTCGAAGTACTCCGGGTCGTGCCGGTCCGACGCGCCGCCGACCGCGTCGTGCCACCAGAGGTCCCGTCCGGGCGTGAAGGGGACGTCGGAGCCCGTCCGGCGCACCACGAGCACGTGCTCGATGGACGCAATCCCCTCGACCGCCGCATCCGCCTGCTGCTTGACCGGGACGGCCTCCCCGCGGCGGAACTGCCCGTCGCTCGTGACCAGCAGCTTCGCGCCGGTGTCCTCCACCCGGAAGCGCAGCGCCTCGGCGGAGAACCCGCCGAACACGAGCGAGTGGATGGCGCCGATGCGCGCCGTCGCGAGCTGAATGACGATCGTCTCGATGAGCACCGGGAGGTAGATCACGACGCGGTCGCCGCGGGTGATCCCGAGCGACGTCAGCGCGTTGGCCGCCCGCGCCACCTCCCGCTGCAGTTCCGCATAGATGATCGTGCGCCGGTCGCCGCGTTCGCCCTCGAAGTGGAACGCGATCCGGTCGCCGTGGCCGGCCGCGACGTGCCGGTCGACGGCGTTCACCGAGGCGTTCAGCCGGCCGCCCACGAACCACTCGGCCGCGGGGACCGACGCGCCGTCGGTCGGCGCCCACGTGTGCGCCGTGTGCCACGGCTCCGCCCAGTCCAGCACCTCCGAGCGGTGCGCCCAGAACGTCTCCGGATCCTCCCCCGCGCGCTCCCGCCATTCGCGCGCGATCCACTCCGGCGTCACGTTCGCCTGCGCCGCGAACGCCGCAGGAGGCGGGAACGTGCGCCGCTCGTCGAGGAGGCTGCGGATGGTGTCGTCGTGCGCGGTGGAGGTGCTCATGCTGCTTCCGGGGTCGAGGTGACACCAGCCTCCGGGGGATGCCGGTGCGCGGCCAAAACGGATGACGACGTGTGACGCGTCGGGGGGCTGGCGCGGCTCGCTCGGGGGGCTGCGCTCGGGGGCTGCGCTCGGTGGGGGGGGCGCACTCGGTGGGGGGCTGCGCTTGGTGGGGGCTGCGTGGTTCGTGTTTCCGGGCGCATGCCCCCGACCGCCTTCGGCGGTCTCCCACCAGACCCGATGCCAGCGCCCGGAAACACCAACCACTCCGCCACCGCAGCAGCACCTCGCCCCAGCGCAACATCCCCCTGCCGCCCTTCGGCGCTCACCAGACCCGATGCCAGCGCCCGGAAACACGAACCACTCCGCCACCGCAGCAGCACCTCGCCCCAGCGCAACATCCGCCTGCCGCCCTTCGGCGCCCGCCAGACCCGATGCCAGCGCCCGGAAACACGAACCGCTCCGCCACGGGGGACAGCATCCGACAGCGCCGCCACCCTTCCCCGAGCGCCCGGGCGACGTCCCGCCGCACCCGCAGCCCGCATCCGGGCGCGGACGGGGGTCACGCGGGCACGCGTGCGAGGGGACGGCCACCGCGACGCCAACGCTGCAGCGGGTCCCACCACGCCGGCCCACGGACCTCCGGAACACCCCTGCGCATCCGCACCTGCCACCCTGACCCGTCCAGCGTCCGATGGTGATGCCAGCACAGCGCCACGCCGTTGTCGGTATGGGTCGGGCCGCCTCGCGATGCCTCCTCCACATGGTGGATCTCGCACCATTCCGGCGGGGTGTCGCAGCCCGGGATGAGGCACCCGCCGTCCCGGGCCAGGATCGCCCTCCGCTGGTGCGCGGTGAAGATCCTCCCCGCGAACCCGAGCGAGACGATCCGGCCTTCCCGGCCCAAGACCACCCGCTGGACGTCCCCGATGCACGCCGTGTGAGCAGCGACGGACGCGGGAACGGGAACGTCGCAGCCGGAGACACGCGCGTAACCGCGTCCCGAGGCGAGGTCGGCGGCGCGGACCGTCACCACCAGCGTCGGTGCTGCTCCCCCGATCGCCGGCAGCCCGCCGGACGCCGCGGCCGCCACGAGCGCCGTCGCCAGGGCATCGTGCTGTTTCTGCGGACGGGTGCGCACATCCGGCGAAGGCTCGCGCCCCTCACCCTCGCGCCCCTCACCCTCGCGGCCCTCACCCTCGCCCGCGGCCTCACCCTCACCGGGGTCCTCATTCCCCCACACCTCGGGCGAGAACCGCACGCCCGGGGCGAGCTTCGGGTTCAGGATGCTGTGGAAGATCCGTTGCAGCTGCCCGGCGACCTCCGGCATCAGTGCCCCTCGCACGGGGATGAGCCCGTCCCGCTCCCGGCCCAGCACCAGCCCGCGGTTGCGGAGCGCTCGTTCCTCCCGCGGTTCGGCGCCGTCCTGGTCGAGATACGTCGCCCAGACCTGCGCGAACACCCGCAGCTCTGCGGCTGTCGCGGGCGGCGCGGAGTCCACGCCTCGCCCGCAGGCGGCATCCGCCAGTTCACTGTCCGCGGCGCACAGCTCGGACCGCCCGACTCGACCGGCTGCTGCCTGCAGCGGGGCCATGGCGGCGGCCGCCGCATCGGACCCGACGACGCCGTCGCGCATCGCGGCGCGGAGGCTCGGGAACACGCACTCGCCCATCTCGCCGGTCAGACCGACCGGCCAGATGCCGCGGGCCGCCCGTTCGACGTCGGCGACCCGTGCGGGCGAGAACCGGGTGGCCCGCTGCAGCAGCTCGCTGAC